>JAGWTJ010000053.1 GCA_028869005.1 Burkholderiales bacterium
GGCTGCCCGTTCCATCCGCGCTGCTTCCTGTCGCGCGAGCGCGCGATCTGCCGCAGCCAGCGGCCCGAACTGCGCGCCGTCGGCGGCGGCGCGCACCGCTCGGCCTGCCATTTCGTCGACGAACTGGCCGGCGCGAGCGTGCCGGCAGCCGACGCGCCGCACGCGGCGGCCGACGCTCGGCACACCGGGGCCGGGCGATGACGGGATCGCGCGCGAAGCGTGGCGAGGTGATCCTGCGCGCGCGCCAACTGGTCAAGCACTTCCCCATCAGCCGCGGGCTGCTGCGGCACACCGTGGGGCAGGTGCATGCCGTCGACGGCGTGGCGCTCGAAGTGGCCAGCGGCGAGACGCTCGGCGTGGTCGGGGAGTCGGGCTGCGGCAAGACCACGCTGGGGCGCACCTTGATCCGCCTGGTCGACCCGACCAGCGGCAGCATCGAGTTCAAGGGACAGGACATCACGCGGCTCCCACGTGGCCCGATGCGCGGCGTGCGCCGCAGCATGCAGATCGTGTTCCAGAACCCGTTCGCCTCGCTCGACCCGCGCATGACGGTGCTCGACCTGATCGCCGAGCCGCTGCGCGTGCACGGCGTGTACCGACGCGACGGCGGCGCCGCTCGCGTGGCGGCGCTGATGGACACCGTCGGCCTGAGCGCGGCGCATGCCAGGCGCTATCCGCACGAGTTCTCGGGCGGGCAGCGCCAGCGCATCGGCATCGCGCGTGCGCTGGCGCTGAACCCCGAGCTGCTGGTGCTCGACGAACCGGTGTCGGCGCTCGACGTGTCGATCCAGGCGCAGGTGATTAATCTGCTCGAGCGCCTGCAGGACGAGTTCGACCTGGCCTACGTCTTCATCGCGCACGACCTGACGGTGGTGCGCCACATCTCCGATCGCGTCGCGGTGATGTACCTGGGCAAGATCGTCGAGACCGGCACGCGCGACCAGGTCTACGCCGAGCCGGCCCACCCCTACACGCAGGCGCTGCTGTCGGCGGCGCCGGTGCCCGACCCGGCGGCGCGCGGGCTGCGCAAGCGCATCGTGCTGGCCGGCGACGTGCCGAGCCCGGCGCATCCGCCCTCGGGCTGCCGTTTTCGCACGCGCTGCTGGAAGGCGCAGGACGTCTGTGCGCGCCAGGAGCCCGAACTCGTCGATCGCGGCGATGGCCACCCGGTGGCCTGCCATTTCGCCGAAGCCGACCGGCGCGTCGCGCTGCCCGAGGTTTCGGCGCCGGCGGCATTGCAGCGGCACCTGCCGGCCGCGCCCTGACGGCGGGCGGCCTGCCGCGTAGTGGCCTTCGCGCCGCCGGATCAGCGCGGCGGCCGGCGCTGCTCGGGGCGCAGATGCGGCGCGAACAGCGCCTCGGCGGCGTCGCCGTCCACCGTGCGGCCGCTCGCGTCCACCAGCGGCGCGTCGGCGTCGTTCCAGCCGCGCACGCCGGTGGCCAGCGACACCACGTCTTCGTACCCGAGTTGCTGCAGCGTCGCGGCGGCGAGCAGCGAGCGCTTGCCCGAGCGGCACACGACGACGATGGCGCGCGCGGTCTGCGCTACCAGCGCCGGCTCGGTCTCGTCGTGGTCCCACTCGCAGGCCTGCTCGAGCACGCCGCGCGGCACGTTGACCGCGCCCGCAATGTGCGCGGCGGCGAACTCGGCCGCCTCGCGCACGTCGAGCACGAGCGGCGGTGCGGGCGCAGCGAGCCGTTCGGCGAGGTCCCACGGCATCCACTCGCGCACGCGCTCGCGCGCCTGGGCGAGGAGGTCGGCGTAGCTGAGCGACATGGGTGGCTCCGGGACCTTCGACGCGTGCGTCCTCGGGTTTCGACAGGCACCGTCGGTTATGGGCCCGAGCCGGCGCGACCTGGCTCGCACTCGGGTGCAGGACGAGGGCGCTGCGTACCTACACGCCGGCAGCGGCCTTGAGCACCTCCGCCTTGTCGGTGCGCTCCCACGTGAACTCGGGCTCCTCGCGACCGAAGTGGCCGTAGGCGGCAGTCTTCTCGTAGATCGGGCGCAGCAGGTCGAGCATCTGGATGATGCCCTTGGGCCGCAGGTCGAAGTGCTCGGTGACGAGCGCGGCGATCTTCTCGTCGCTGATCTTGCCCGTGCCTTCGGTGTAGACGGTGACGTTCATCGGCTTGGCCACGCCGATGGCGTAGGCCACCTGCACCTGGCACTGGCGCGCGATGCCGGCGGCGACGACGTTCTTGGCGACGTAGCGCGCGGCGTAGGCGGCCGAGCGGTCGACCTTGGACGGGTCCTTGCCGCTGAACGCGCCGCCGCCGTGCGGGCAGGCGCCGCCGTAGGTGTCGACGATGATCTTGCGGCCGGTCAGGCCGCAGTCGCCCTGCGGGCCGCCGACGACGAAGCGGCCGGTCGGATTGATGAGGTACTTGGTGTCCTTCAGGAACTCGGGCGGCAGCACGGGCTTGATGATCTTCTCGATCACCGCCTCGTAGAACTCGGGCTTCATCTTGTCGCCCAGGCTCCATTCGGGCGCGTGCTGCGTGCTGAGCACGACGGTGTCGATGCTGTGCGGCTTGCCGTCGACGTAGCGCATCGTCACCTGGCTCTTGGCGTCGGGACGCAGATAGGGCATGCGGCCGTCGCGGCGCAGCAGCGACTGGCGCTCGACCAGGCGGTGCGCGTAGTAGATGGGTGCCGGCATCAGCACCGGCGTCTCGTCGCAGGCGTAGCCGAACATCAGGCCCTGGTCGCCGGCGCCGGTGTTGAGGTGGTCGTCGCTGGCGTGGTCGACGCCCTGCGCGATGTCGTTGCTCTGCTTGTCGTAGGCGACGAGCACGGCGCAGCCCTTGTAGTCGATGCCGTACTCGGTGTTGTCGTAGCCGATGCGCTTGATGGTGTCGCGCGCCACCTGGATGTAGTCGACGTGCGCGTTGGTCGTGATCTCGCCGGCCAGCACCACGAGGCCGGTGTTGGTGAGCGTCTCGGCGGCGACGCGCGAACGCGGATCCTGCTTGAAGATCGCGTCGAGGATGGCGTCCGAGATCTGGTCGGCGACCTTGTCGGGATGGCCTTCGGAAACCGATTCGCTGGTGAAGAGGAAGTCGTTCGCCACGTGTGAAAAGCTCCGTCGATGGTTGCACTCTGACTTGCGTCGTCGCCGGTCAGGTTGCTGGAGCCGCGGCGAACGCTTTAGCGGAATTTGTGGAGTGCGCGCCGCATCGACTTCGCACCCGGCGGGGCTTGCTATGCTTGCCTCCCCGCGGATCGCCCCGCAAGTTGTCCTTTAACTCGGCGACCCGCAAATTATACGAACGATGTCGTTGCTCCTCGGTTGGCTCGCGCGGCGTTCGCTGCGGCTTTTGCACGCGCTCGGCGCGTTGCTCGGCTGGGCCGTGTGGCTGCTTGCGCCGGCCTATAGGCGGCGCCTGGCCGCCAATGCCGCGCTGGCCGGCGTCGACGCCGCCGACCGCCGCGCCGCGGTGGCCGAGGCCGGCCGCATGTCGCTCGAGACGACGCGGCTGTGGCTGCGGCCGCGCGGCCAGCCGATCGACGACCCGGTGCTGTGGGACGGCGCCGAATGGGTCGACCAGGCGCTCGCCGCCGGCCGCGGTCTGGTGCTGCTCACGCCGCACATGGGCAGCTTCGAGATCTGCGCCCAGGCCTATGCCGAGCGCTTCGGGCCGCGCCAGCCGATCACCGTGCTGTATCGACCGTCGAGCCACGCCTGGCTGCGCCGTCTCGAGGAGGCGGCGCGTGCGCGGGCCTGCCTGGCCACGGCGCCGGCCACGCTGGCCGGCGTGCGCCAGTTGCTGCGCGCCCTGCGCAGCGGCCAGACCATCGGCCTGCTGCCCGACCAGGTGCCGCCCGAGGGCATGGGCGTGTGGGCGCCGTTCTTCGGACGCGATGCCTACACGATGACGCTGGCGCCGCGGCTGGTGCGCCAGACGGGCGCCGCGCTGCTGGCGATCTGGGGTGAGCGGCTGGCGCGCGGCGGCGGCTGGCGCGTGCATGTGCTGCCGATGCCGGTGCCGCTGGCCGACGCCGCGGCGCTGCCGGCCGACGAGGCCGCGGCGCAGCGCCTGGACGCCATCGCCGTCAACCGCTCGATGGAGGCGCTGATCGCGCAGCGGCCGTCGCAGTATCTGTGGGGTTACCACCGCTACAAGGGCCCGCGCCGAGTGGTGGCGGCGTGATGGCGGCGCTGCGTGGCCGGGCGCCGATCGCGCCGCGCGCAGCGCGCGGGGCCGTCCGGTGAGCGGCGCGCTCGCGCGCCTCGGTCTGGCGCTCGCCTGGCTGTTCCAGTGGCTGCCGCTGCCGCTGCAGTCGCTGCTCGGCGGATGGCTCGGCCGCCTGCTGCATGCGAGCGCCGGCCAGCGTCGGCGCATCGCGACGACCAACGTCGCGCTGTGCCTGCCCGAGCTCGACGCGCACGCGCGTTCGGCGCTGGTGCGCGAGCACTTCGTCTGGCTCGGCCGCAGCCTGCTCGAGCGCGCGCTCCTGTGGTACGCGCCGCGCGCGCGCCTGGAGCGTCTCATCCGCGTCGAAGGCGACGTGCATCTGGCCGAGCGCAGCACGCGGCCGGTGATGTGGCTGGTGCCGCACTTCCTCGGCCTGGATGCGGCCGGCACCGCGACCCAGCTGTTCCAGACGCGCCAGGTGTGCAGCATCTATGCCAAGCAAAGCAGCGCGGTGATCGACGCCGCGCTGCGCGCCGGGCGCCTGCGCTTCGGCCGCGCCGAGATCTTCGCGCGCACCGAGCGCGCGCTGCCGCTGGTGCGCGCCATCAAGCGCGGCTCGGCCTTCTTCAACCTGAGCGACATGGACTTCGGTCTGCGCGACGCCGCCTTCGTGCCCTTCTTCGGCGTGCCGGCGGCGACGCTGCTGGCGCCTTCGCGAATGGCCCGCAGCCTCGACATGATCGTGCAGCCGGTGGTCGGTGAATTGCTGCCGCACGGCGCGGGCTACCGCATCCGCTTCCTCGAACCCTGGACCGACTGGCCGACCGACGATCCCGAGGCCGACGCGGCACGCATGAACCGCTGGATCGAGAGCGAGATCCGCCGCAGCCCGGCGCAATACCTGTGGGTGCACAAGCGCTTCAAGACGCGGCCGCCGGGGGCGGCGCCGGTGTACTGAGCCGGCGCCTCGCCTTGCCCGCGCGCCCGGCCGCGGATAATGCCGGCGTGCGACTCGAATTCACCAAGATGCAGGGCGCGGGCAACGACTTCGTCGTACTCGACGGCATGGCCGCGCCCGTACAGCTCGGCCCAGAGCAGGCGCGGCGCATCGCCGACCGGCGCTTCGGCGTCGGCGCCGACCAGATCCTCGTCGTCGAACCGGGCAGCGCGCCGGGCATCGACTTCGGCTATCGCATCTTCAACTCGAGCGGCGACGAGGTCGAGCACTGCGGCAACGGCGCGCGCTGCTTCCTGCGCTACGTGCGCGCGCGTGGCTACACCGACAAGCAGGCGGTGCGCGTACAGACCGTGAACAACGTGCTCGAGCTGCGCGAGCAGCCCGACGGTCGCGTCACCGTCGACATGAACCGGCCGCTGTTCGAGCACGAGCGCATCCCGTTCGACGCCGGCGGGCTGGTGCCGCGGCGCGTCGGCGGCTTCGAGCTGTGGCCGGTGGAGGCCGGGCCAGGCGTCGAGCTGGCGGTGCTGTCGATGGGCAATCCGCATGCCGTGATGCGCGTCGACGACGTGGCGCGCGCGCCGGTGGCCGAGCTCGGGCCGCGCATCGAGAGCCACGCGCGCTTTGCGCGCCGCGTGAACGCCGGCTTCCTCGAGGTGCTGTCGCCGCGCGAGGTGAACCTGCGCGTCTACGAGCGTGGCGCCGGCGAGACCCTGGCCTGCGGCACCGGCGCCTGCGCCGCCGTGGTGGCCGGCATCCGCCTGGGCTGGCTCGAGCGGCGCGTGGACGTGCACACGCGCGGCGGCGAGCTCGCGATCGAGTGGCCGGCCGACGATGCCAGCGTGCTGATGACCGGCCCGGCCGAATTCGTGTTCGAAGGAGCGATCGAACTGTGACGACGAACGTGGGAGGCACCCCCGGGGTGCAAGGCATCACCGAGGCCGACATCGCCAACTACCTGGCCAACACGCCGGGCTTCTTCGAGCGCCACGCCGAGCTGCTGGCGACCGTCCAGCTCACCAGCCCGCACGGCCAGCGCGCCGTCTCGCTGCAGGAGCGGCAGATGGAGATGCTGCGCGAGCGCATCCGCGGCCTCGAGCACAAGATCGTCGAGATGATCCGCGCCGGCCAGGAGAACGTGGCGCTGGCCGACCGGCTGCACCGCTTCGTGCGCCAGATGCTGCGCACCACCGACCGCGGCATGCTGCCCGGCGTGATCGTCGAGACGCTGAAGGACGAGTTCCTGATCCCGCAGGCGGCGATCCGGCTGTGGGGCCTGGGGCCGACGTTCGAGGCCGCGCCCTTTGCGCGCGCGGTGAGCGACGATGCGAAGAGTTTCGCGGCGAGCTTGGCGCTGCCCTACTGCGGCATCAACGCCGGCTTCGAGGCGGCGCAGTGGCTGGCCGATGCCGCCAGCGTCAAGTCGCTGGCGATGATTCCGCTGCGCCCGCACGAGGCCGGCGAGGCCAGCTTCGGCCTGCTCGTGCTCGGCTCGCCCGACCCGACGCGCTACGCCGCCGACATGGGCACCGATTTCCTCGCGCGCGTCGGCGAGCTGGCCAGCGCGGCCTTGATGCGGTTGCGCGCCGGGTGAGTTGACGTGGCCGGGCCCAGGCCTGTCGCCGTCGCGCTTGCCGCCACGCCACTTGCGCCCCAGACCGAGCGCTTCATCACGCATCTGGTCGTGGAGCGGCGCCTCGCCGCGCGCACGGTGACGCTGTACCGCGAGGCGCTGGCGCGGCTCGAAGCGGCGGCGGCTGCGGCCGGCGTCGCGCTCGAACGCGCCGAGCCGCACCACCTGCGAGGCTGGGCGGCGCAGTTGCGCAACCGCGGCCTCGCGCCGCGCAGCATCGCCATTGCCCTGGCCGCGTGGCGCGGCCTCTATCGCTGGTGGGGACGACAGGGCCGGGTGGCGGCCAACCCCGTGGACGGGCTGCGCGCGCCCAAGGCCGCCAAGCTGCTGCCGCACGCGCTGTCGGTCGAGCAGGCGGTGGTGCTGGCCGAGCACACCCCGGCGCGTGGGGACGCGCTGCTGCTGGCGCGCGATCGTGCGATCGTCGAACTGCTGTACGGCGCCGGGCTGCGCGTGGCCGAGATCGCGGGCCTCGACGTGCACGCCGGCGTCGCTGCCGCGGGCTGGATCGACCACGTCGACGGCAGCGCCCACGTACTCGGCAAGGGCAGCAAGCGGCGCGGCGTTCCGGTGGGGCGTGCCGCGCTGGCGGCGCTCGCTGCGTGGCTCGAGGTGCGGGGGCGGATGGCGAAGGCGGACGAAGCCGCGCTCTTCGTCAGCCGGCGCGGCACGCGGCTCACGCCGGCGCAGTTGCGGCTGCGACTGGCCGCGCGCGCGCGCGAGGCCGGAGTGCCGACGCACGTGCACCCGCACATGCTGCGCCACAGCTTCGCCAGCCACCTGCTGCAGTCCAGCGGCGACCTGCGCGCCGTGCAGGAGCTGCTCGGTCACGCCAGCATCGCCACGACGCAGGTCTACACCAAGCTCGACTACCAGCACCTGGCCAAGGTGTACGACGCGGCGCACCCGCGTGCGCGGCGCAAGGGCTGAAGCTGCGAAGGCGGGAAGCGCGCGCCTCGCTGTCCCCGCTCCCGTTGGCGTCGATCAGGTCGGCGACGCGCGCTGCAGCACCAGCCGCGGATCGAACTTTGCGCGCTTGACTGCGAAGTAGGCCTTCACGTTGCGCACGTTGGCGTCCTGCGTGAACAGGCGCTGCGCGAGCGCGTGGTAGCCGGCCATGTCGGCGCAGTGCACGACGAGCACGAAGTCGGGACCGGGCGAGACGCGCCACAACTGCTGCACCTCGTCGTCGCCGGCCACGCGCTGCTCGAAGGCGTCGAGGTGCTCGGCGCCCTGGCGATCGAGCGAGATCTCGACGATGGCGCCAAGTCCCGCGCCGATGCGATCGGGGCTGAGCAGCGCGACCTGGCGCTCGATGACGCCCGAGTCGACCAGCCGGCGCACGCGCCGCAGCGCCGTCGCGGGCGAGGTGTGAGCGGCCGCGGCCAGGTCCTGGTTGGAGCGCGAGGCGTCCTGCTGCAGCAGGGCCAGGAGGCGCAGGTCGGTGGGGTCGAGATCCACGGTTGGAATTTTAGTCGCATACGTCAATAGCAGATGACGTTTTGTATCGTCGTTTGTCACACGCGCAATGTATGGATCATTCAATTGCAAGACATGAATCCAAATTGCATGACGATCTGCCTACGATCCGACCCTCTCCAGACTTCCGGAACCCACCATGTGCGGCATCGTCGGCGCGGTCAGCACGCGCAACATCGTTCCCATCCTGATCGAGGGCCTGAGGCGGCTCGAGTACCGTGGCTACGACAGTTGCGGCGTCGCCGTGCACCAGGGCGGCGAACTCAGGCGCGCGCGCAGCACGTCTCGCGTGGCCGAACTCGAGGCCAACGTGCAGCGTGAGCACATCAGCGCCGGCACCGGGATCGCGCACACGCGCTGGGCCACGCACGGCGCGCCGGCGGTGCACAACGCGCACCCCCACTTCAGCGCCGGCCCGAACGCGAGCGAAGCCGCGAGCGGCCGCATCGCGCTCGTGCACAACGGCATCATCGAGAACCACGACGAGCTGCGTGCCGAGCTCAAGCAGCGCGGCTACGTCTTCGCGAGCCAGACCGACACCGAGGTCATCGCGCACCTCGTGCACAGCTTCTACGAAGGCGATCTGCTCGAGGCCGTGCAGCACGCCGTGCCGCGGCTGCGCGGCGCGTATGCCATCGCGGTGTTCTGCCGCGACGAGCCGCATCGCGTGGTCGGCGCGCGCCAGGGCTCGCCGCTGGTGGTGGGCATCGGCAAGGGCGCGAAGGACTCGAAGGGCGCCGCCGCAGCGGCATCAGCAGCCGCCGCCAGCGAGAACTTCCTCGCCAGCGACGCGATGGCGCTGGCGGGCGTCACCGACCAGATCGTCTACCTGGAAGAAGGCGACGTGGCCGACCTCCAGATGGGCAAGGTCTGGATCAGCCATGCCGACGTCAACGGCCGCTTCGTGCCGGTGGAGCGCCCGGTGCGCACCGTGCAGGCGCACAGCGGCGCGGCCGAGCTCGGGCCCTATCGCCACTACATGCAAAAAGAGATCTTCGAGCAGCCGCGCGCGTTGGGCGACACGCTCGAAGGCGTCGAAGGCATCAGCCCCGAGCTCTTCGGCGACGGCGCGTACCGCGTGTTCAAGGACGTCGAGCGCGTGCTGATCCTCGCCTGCGGCACCAGTTACTACAGCGGCAGCACGGCGCGCTACTGGCTCGAGGCGATCGCCGGCATTCCCACCACGGTGGAGATCGCCAGCGAGTACCGCTACCGCACGAGCGTGCCCGACCCGAAGACGCTGGTCGTGACGATCAGCCAGAGCGGCGAGACGGCCGACACCATCGCCGCGCTGAAGCACGCGCGCGGCCTCGGCATGGAGCACACGCTGACGATCTGCAACGTGGCCACGAGCGCGATGGTGCGCGAGTGCAAGCTGGCCTACATCACGCGCGCCGGCGTCGAGATCGGCGTGGCCAGCACCAAGGCCTTCACGACGCAGCTCGCGGGCCTGTACCTGCTGACGCTGGCGCTGGCGCAGGTGCGCGGCCGGCTCACCTCGGGCCGCGAAGCCGAGGAGCTCAAGGCGCTGCGCCACCTGCCCGCGGCGCTGCAAGCGGTGCTGGCGCTCGAGCCGCAGGTGATCTCGTGGAGCGAGATCTTCGCGCGCAAACAGAACGCGCTCTTCCTCGGCCGCGGGCTGCACTACCCGATCGCGCTCGAAGGCGCGTTGAAACTCAAGGAGATCAGCTACATCCACGCCGAGGCCTACCCCGCCGGCGAACTCAAGCACGGCCCGCTCGCGCTGGTGACCGAGGAGATGCCGGTGGTGACGGTGGCGCCGAACGACGCGCTGCTGGAGAAGCTCAAGAGCAACATGCAGGAAGTGCGCGCCCGCGGCGGCCAGCTCTACGTGTTCGCCGACGCCGACACCGCGATCGAGAACGACAACGGCGTGCACGTGATCCGCATGCCCGAGCACTACGGGGCGCTGAGCCCGATCCTGCACGTGGTGCCGCTGCAGTTGCTGGCGTATCACACGGCTTGCGCGCGGGGGACGGATGTGGACAAGCCGAGGAATTTGGCGAAGAGCGTGACGGTGGAGTAGGGCGTCGGGCTCCTCGGCTCGCCGGAAGCCGTGTTGTCTCAGAAAAGAGCCGTACAACTCGGGCAAGTAGACACAAGGGCTCCGAAGCAGGCTGACATCCTGGGCTGGCCCGAAAACTCGTACAAGTGGATTCGTTGATTGCGCGTTTGGCACTTGGCCCAACGCCGACGCATCGGCCAAGCGATGGCTGGCAGCTCCGCCCTCCATGCCATCCGCTGCTGCTGGCCTTGAACGCCGTCGAGTGGTTGCGGCGCGTTCTTCTGCTCATGCTCTCTGCTCGTTCCTCCCGAGCTCCATCTTCGCCCATCGGAGCCGCCGTTCCACTTCAGGCCGTGTTCAGATTTGCGCGACCGGCTCTCTCTCAGTCCGGCATCGCGAGTTGCTTGACCAGCTTCCTGCCGTCCGGAGTGTCCTGATAGCGGATGAATCCGAGCAGGGGAATATCCAGGAACTCCTTGAGCGTGGTGACGGTTTCGGACAGGCACACCATGTCGCGCTCGATTTCGTTGGCGACCCAGCCGGCGATCGGCAGCTTGCGCGCCTTGATGGCTTCGACCGTCAGCAGCGTATGGCTGAGGCAGCCCTGCCTCAGGCCGACCACCACGATCACCGGCAGGGCCAGCAACGCAGCCAGGTCGGCGACCGTCTGCGTATCGTTGAGCGGTGCACAGAAGCCGCCGATGCCCTCGACGATGACCAGGTCGGCGCGGCCGCGCACCTCGTCGAAGCAGTACTTGATGTGCTCCAGGTCGATCACCTGGCCGACGCCCTTGGCGGCGATGTTGGGCGCGACCGCCTCCTCGAAGTGGTACGGATTGAGGTACGCACGCGGCGCTTCGACGTTGCTGGCCGCGATCAGCCGATCGATGTCGTTGCCGCTGCCGACGATGACGGGCTTCAGGCCGAGGACCTTGAGGTCCCAGGACTGGGCGGCGGTGTACAGCAGCCCGGTGGCGATCAGCGACTTGCCGACCTCGAGATCGGTACCGGTCAGGAAATACGCCTGTCTCATGCGATGACCTCCAAGGGGACGTGGTTCGACCGCGCGCGGGCTATGCGTCCGACACACCTGCGGCTCACGGCCAGCGTACCACGCGCTACGTCTGCAACGCAGCGAGCAGGTCGCGGTAACGCGCCTGTCATGCCGCAGGCGCAATCTGCGGGCGCTGACGGCATCGTGCCGCTCGCGCCGGGTCGACCGCGTTCGGAACGACCCGTTTTCCGAAAACAGGGATCATCATGAAGAGTCTCACACTGCTTGCTTCCTCGCTCGCGCTGCTCGGTGCCATGTCGGCGCACGCCGCGACGCGGCCTGTCGATCTGCTGGGCGCCGTCGTGCCGGCCTCGCTCGCCACCCGCACCGTGCAGATCGGCCCGACAACCCGCTCCGTCAACGTCTCCTACGGCGAGACCGTCCGTTTTGTCTCGGAGGGCCAGACGTTCGCGTTCGACTTCAACGGCGCTGCCGAGGCCACCTCGTTCGATCTGCAGCGCGTGGCGCCGCAGGGCATGGTGGATCACCGGGTGATCGCCTACGTCCGGCCGAGCGCCGAGGATCCGGCCACGGCGCCGGACTGATGCTCGCGCGGCGTCGATTGCTACAGCTGTCATCGAGCGCGCGACCGCCGCAATCATCCCTTGCTCGAGCTCGGTCATCGTGGCGGTCACGTTGTCGTGCAGGGCCGCTGCGCAGCGCAGCAGGGGATGACCGATGAGGCGGTGGGCTGTTGCGTCGGTGTCGAAGGCGATGCAGTGGGGAACTGCGGCGCTGCTGGCGGCGGCGCTTGTCGCGGGTCAGGCCAGCGCGCACGTCAGCGCGGGGGCGCAGAGTGCCGAGTTCGGTCGCGCGCAACCCGTGGTCGATCAGGCTGGGATCGACGCACCGCGCCGCGCGTTGCGCGCGCAAGTCGAGCCCCTGGGTGCGCCCGAGACGACTTCGCCCCGATTTGCCGCAGGGCCCGGCTGGCTGCCGTTCTGGGTCCTGCTGTCCATCGCGGCAGGCGGGCTGGTGGCCTGGCTGCTCGCGCGCACGGGCCGGCAACCGCAACGTCCGGCGGCGCACGAGGCGGCGTCCTCGCTCGCGCCGCGCCTGTCGTCGCCCGACGGCACGCGCGACGCGGCAGCGACCGTCACCGAGTCGCCACGCCGCTGAGGGCCGGCGCCGGTGATCAGACCAGCGTCTCGACGCGCGTGTCGAAGCGATAGCCGGCGCCGCGTTCGGTGACGATCAAGGTCGGATGGAAGGGGTCGGCCTCGAGCTTGCGCCGCAGGCGCAGCACCTGCACGTCCACCGTGCGGTCGTAGACCTCGGCATTGTTCAGGCGCGAGAGGTTGAGCAGCTGGTCGCGGCTGAGCACGCGCTGCGGCGCGCCGCAGAAGGCGGCGAGCAGGTTGAACTCGTGGTTGCTCAGGTCCACCTGGCGGCCGTCGGGGGCGAGCAGGCGGCGCGTGCGCAGGTTCAGCTCCCAGCCGGCGAAGCGGAAGGCGCGCCGCTTGTCATCGCGCGCCGGCGCGTCGGCGCGCGCTTGCGCGTTCAGCGCGCTGCGCCTGAGCACGGCGCGGATGCGCGCCAGCAGCTCGCGCGGGCTGAACGGCTTGGTGACGTAGTCGTCGGCGCCGAGCTCGAGGCCCATCACGCGGTCGGCCTCCTCGATGCGGCCGGTGAGCAGCACGATCGGCACTTCGGCGCGCTCGCGCAGCCGGCGCGCGAGCTGCATGCCGTCCTCGCCGGGCAGCCGCAGGTCGAGCACCACGAGGTCGATGGCACCCTCGTCGAAGGCGGCCATCATTGCGCTGCCGTTGTCGACCGCGGTCACGCGCAGCGCGTTCGCGCCGAGGTAGTCCTGCAGCAGCTCGCGCAGCGCCGGGTCGTCGTCGACCACCAGGATGTGCGGTGGCGGCATCGCGGAGTCGGTTTCGGCGGCAGGCATGACAGACTTGCAGGGTGCGCGATGACCGTGTCACTGTAGCGGCTTGCGAATCGGTCGCCGAGGCGGGTCCGATTCCAGGCACGACTGCGGACGGGGTTTCCGACAGGGCGGCCGACGCCGCACCGGGCTGGACCGCGCTGCTGCGCACGCGCTCGCTGCGCGTGGTGCTGCTGGCCGAGCTGCTGGTGGCGCTGGCCGTCGTGCTGGGGCTGTGGTCGCTGCGCCGCCAGACGCTCGATGCCGAGTACCGGCACCTGTCGTCGCTGGCCGGTGCGATGGCGGCGCAGGCCGATGCCACGCTGGACGCGGCGGCGGCGGTGCTGCGCGCCACGCGCGAGGAGCTGGCCGAGGGCCTGCTGGTGCCCGGCACCGAGGCCGGTGACCTGCTGCTGCGCGCCCGCGTGGCCGGACTGCCGCGCTTTCGCGCGCTCGCGGTCACCGACGCCACGGGACGGCGCATCGCGACCTCGCGCGCCGGCGTGGCCGGGCCGGGTCAGGTGGGCACGCGCGACTTTTTCGACGCGGCGCGCGACGCGCCGCCCGGCGGCCTGCACATCGGGGTGCCCTATGTGGCGCATTCGGACGGTCTGCCGGCGATCGCCGTGGCCACCGACTGGCGTGACCGGCAGGGCCGCTTCGAGGGCGTGGTCGTGCTGGTCGGCGATCCCGAGTTCCTCGATCGCGACTTTCCGCGGCTGGCGCCTTCGCCCGATACGCGCATGGCGATCTACCGCCACGACTTCGCGCTGATCGCCGACGGCCCCGGCGACAACACGCGTGACTGGGCCTCGAACGCGCTGGTGCGCGAGCTGTGGAGCGACGCCGAGCCCGAGCGTGCGCGCGCCGTCACGCTCGGCGACGACCCGGTGCGCCTGGTGGCCGCGCGCATGCTCTCGCGCAGCCAACTGATGCTGGTGGTGACGCGCGGACGCGCCGAGGCGCTGGCCGCGTGGACCGACGAGGCCTGGCTGGTCGGCGCCTTCGCCGCGTCGGCGCTGCTCGTCACCTTGCTGTTGAGCGTGCGCAACGTGCGCGAGCAGTCGCTGCGGCTGGTCTCGGAGGCGGCGCTCGCGGCCGAGCAGGCGCGCGCGCTGCGCGCCTTCCAGGCGGCGCAGGAAGGGGCCTGGGAGTGGAACCCGGCGACGCAGCAGAGCTACCTGTCGCCACGCATGAAGGAGCTGCTCGGACTGGCGCGCGACGCGCCTGCGGGCCCGGGGCTGCCGATGCAGGAGATCCTGCACCCGGACGATGTCGCGCCGCTGCGCGCCGCGTTCGCCGCGCACCAGGAGGGCGGCGCGCCGCCGTTCGACCAGGTCTTCCGCGTGCGCCGTGCCGAGGGCGGCTGGCGCCACATCCGCACGCGCGGGCTGGCGCTGCACGGCGCGCAAGGCGTGATCTTCAGCGGCACCGCGATCGACGTGAGCGACGAGGTGCGAGCGCGTGAAGAGCGTGCGGCACTCGAGGAGCGGCTGGGCCGCGCGCGGCGGCTCGAAGCGCTCGGCGCGCTGGCCGGCGGCGTGGCGCACGACTTCAACAACGTGCTGGCCGCGGTCATCGGCTACGGCGAACTGGCGCACGACGGCGCGCCTGCCGGCTCGACCACCGCGCGCCGCCTCGACCAGGTGCTGCAGGCCGGCGCGCGCGGCAAGGCGCTGGTCGAGCGCATCCTCGCGTTCAGCCGCGGCGCGCCGCGCGTGCTGGTGCCGATGCGGCTGCAGCCGGTGGTCGAGGAAGTGCTGCAACTGCTCGCGGCGTCGCTGCCGCCCGGCGTGCGCCTCGTGCGCGAGCTGCATGCCGCCGATGCCGTGGTGCGCGCCGACGCCACCGCGGTGTTCGAGGCGGTGATGAACCTGTGCAGCAACGGCGTGCAGGCGATGCCCGCCGGCGGCGCGCTGAAGGTCTCGCTCGAGACGCAGACCGTGGACCGCGAGCGCACGCTGTTCGAAGGACGCCTGCACCCCGGGCGCTACGCCTGCCTGCGCGTCGAGGACGAAGGCCGCGGCATCGCCGCCGACGTGCTGCCGCGCCTGTTCGAGCCCTTCTTCACGACGCGCGACACCACCGATGACGATCGCGCCGACGCGCATCGCGGCACCGGCCTCGGGCTCGCCGTGGTGCACGGCGTGGTGCTCGACCTGGGCGGCGCGATCGACGTGGCGAGCGCGCCGGGGCGCGGCGCGCGCTTCGAGCTGTGCCTGCCCTGCGTCGACGACGCGCTGCCCGAGCCGGCGCCCGTCGTGCGCAGCGAGCGCGTGCCGCTGGGCGACGGCCAGGCGGTGCTGGTGGTCGACGACGAGCCGGCCCTCGTCGAACTCGCCGAGGAAATGCTGGCCAGCCTGGGCTACGAGCCGTTCGGCGTCGACACGCCGGCGGCGGCGCTCGAGCGCTTTCGCGACGAGCCCGATCGCTACGCGCTGCTGCTCACCGACGAGGTCATGCCGGGCCTCGCCGGCACCGCGCTGGCGACGGCGATCCACGCCATCCGCCCCGGCCTGCCGGTGGTGCTGGCCAGCGCCTGGGGCGGGCCGCGCCTCGAGCAGCGCGCGGCGGCCGCCGGCATCGCCGTGCGCGTGGCCAAGCCGTTGACGCGCGCCGCGCTGGCGCGCGCC
>JAGWTJ010000054.1 GCA_028869005.1 Burkholderiales bacterium
GAGGTGCGTCCGATGTCGGCATAGCGATCGGGCTGCACGAAGTTCACCTCGATCCGGCCGGCGGCCCGCGCGGGCGGCGAAACGAACACCAGCGCCAGTGCGGCGGCCAGCGCAACGAGTGCCGCCAGCGCGGTGGCCCAGGCGCTGATCGTCTGCGGATGTCGGCGCGCGGGGCGCCGTCCGGCCGGGTTAGCGCCGGCCTCGGGGACGGGGCGACCTCTCAGGCTGAGCAGCATGTCCGCCTCCTTGTCGAGGTGGCCCGCAACGGCGCGCGGCCTTCGACACCGGAACCGCGGCGCTCGCAGATATCGGCGCGTGGCCGTTCCTGGACTCAGTGTCGCGCAGCGCGCGCGACGAGGCGCGCCATTTTCAGAACTTTACGCCTGCCCTGTGTCTTCCGTCTTCCTGCCGCAGCCGCAGCGCGGGCAGTGTGGACCGGGTGGCGCCGCTCAGGCGGCCCGGCCGTCGCGCAGCGTCGTGATGCGGTTGAAGACCGGCGCGCCTTCGGCGTGCAGCAGGCGGTCGGCGACGAAGTAGCCGTGGCGCTCGAACTGCACGCGCAAGTCGGCCGCCGCGCGTGCCAGTCCCGGTTCGAGCCAGGCCCGGACCGTCACCAGGCTGGTCGGATTGAGCGTCTCGCGGAAGTCGCGCCCGCCGGCTTCGGGCTGCGGCTCGGTGAACAGATGGTCGTACAGGCGGACCGTGGCCGCCACGGCGTCGTGCCGGCTGACCCAGGTGATGGTGCCCTTGACCTTGACGGCATCCGCGCCCGGCGTGCCGCTGCGAGTGTCGGGCACGACGCGCGCCAGCACCCGGGTGACGCGCCCCGCGGCGTCCTTTTCGCAGCCGGTGCACTCGACGACGAGGCCGTACTTGAGCCGGACCTTGTTGCCGGGATAGAGGCGGTGGAAGCCCTTGGGCGGTACCTCGGCGAAGTCGTCGCGTTCGATCCACAGTGTGCGCGTGAGGCCGAACTCGCGTGCGCCGCGTTCCGGGCGCTGCGGGTGCGCCGGCGCCCGGCAGGGCTCGACGTGATCGTCGCGGCCGAACACCTCGGCCCAGTTCGTGAGATCGAGCGCGAGAGGGTCGAGCACGGCCATCGCGCGCGGCGCCTGGCCCTCGAGGTCGGCGCGCAGGCAGCCGTCGAGCACGGCGTAGTCGAGCCAGATGTTGGTCTTGCTCGCACCGGTGCCGTCGGCCATCGCGCGGATGGCGGCAGGCGTGTAGCCGCGCCGGCGCAGGCCGAAGAGGGTCGGCATGCGCGGGTCGTCCCAGCCCTCGACGATCTTCTCCTCGACCAGCGCGCGCAACTTGCGCTTGCTCGTCATCACGTAGGTGAGGTTCAGGCGCCCGAACTCGTACTGCCGCGGCAGCGGCCGCGCGAGCAGCCCGAGGTCGGCCAGGTTCTCGAGCAGCCAGTCGTAGAACGGCCGCTGGTCCTCGAACTCGAGCGTGCACAGGCTGTGCGTGATGCGCTCGAGCGCGTCCTCGATCGGATGGGCATAGGTGTACATCGGGTAGATGCACCACTTGTCGCCGGTGTTGTGATGCGTGGCGCGGCGAATGCGGTAGATCGTCGGGTCGCGCAGGTTGATGTTGGGCGAGGCCATGTCGATCTTGGCGCGCAGCACCATCGCGCCGTCGGCGTGCTCGCCTTCGCGCATCTGGCGAAAGCGCGCCAGGTTCTCGGCCGGAGCCCGATCGCGGAACGGGCTCGCGCTGCCGGGTGTGACGAAGTCGCCGCGGCCGGCGCGCATCGCGTCGGCGCTCTGCTCGTCGACGTAGGCCAGTCCGGCCCCGATCAGCGCCTCGGCGGCGCGGTACATGAAGTCGAAGTAGTCGCTCGCGAAGTAGAGGTGGCGGGTGCCTTGCACGTCCCAGTCGAATCCGAGCCAGCGCACCGCTTCCTCGATGGCATCGACGTACTCTTGCTCCTCCTGCTCGGGGTTGGTGTCGTCCAGGCGCAGGTGGCACACGCCGCCGTAGTCGCGCGCCAGGCCGAAATTCAGGCAGATGCTCTTGGCGTGGCCGACGTGCAGGTAGCCGTTGGGCTCGGGCGGGAAGCGCGTGCGGATGCGCGCCGGATCGGGCGCGCCGGCGGCATGGTGCGCGGCGTCGCCGGGCGAACCGGCGAAGGGGCGCTGGTCGTAGGTGCCGGCCTCGAGGTCGCGCTCGATGATGGCGCGCAGGAAGTTGGCAGCCTTGGCCGGGGGAGGAGTGCTGGGATCGTGGGCCATGCCGGGGCGGCGCGCGAACCGCGGGCCGTCTGCTGGGAGAGTGGGATGCAGGCGCTGAGCCGACGTGAGGCGGATTCTATCGAGCGCCCCTGCGGCAGCGAGGTGGTTCCCCGAGGCCGTGTGCCCCCGTGGCAGCGCAATGCCGTGGCGATAATGACGCATGACAGCGAGCGACACGAGTCTGCCGGCCAAGGAGGGCGGGCTGCGGCCGCACACGCCGCTGCCCGAGTACTACGCCGACGAGGCCGAGCACCGGCGCTTCCTGCGGCAGATCTTCGACGACACCGCCCCCGACTACGACCGCATCGAGCGCGTGCTCGCGCTCGGTAGCGGCCGCTGGTACCGCCGCGAGGCGCTGCGGCGCGCCGGCCTCGCACCCGGCATGCAAGTGGTCGACGTCGGCTGCGGCACCGGACTCGTGGCGCGCGAGGCACTGACCCTGATCGGCGCGCACGGCTCGCTGATCGGCGTCGACCCCAGTCCGGGCATGCTGGCGCAGGCGCAGCTGCAGCGCGCGCGCTTCGTCGAAGGCCGCGCCGAGCGCATCCCGCTGCCCGACGCCAGCGCCGACTTCGTTTGCATGGGCTACGCGCTGCGCCACATCGACGACCTCGACGCCGCCTTCGCCGAGTTCCGTCGCCTGCTGCGCCCGGGCGGGCGGCTGCTGGTGCTCGAGATCACGCGGCCGGCCGGCGCCGTCGGTCGCGTGGTGCTCAAGACCTACATGCGCGCCGTGGTGCCGACGCTGGCGCGTCTGGTGTCGCGCCACACCGACACGGCGCGCCTGTGGCGTTACTACTGGGACACCATCGAAGCCTGCATCGCGCCGACGGCGGTGCTGGCCGCGCTCGAGCGCGCCGGCCTGGCCGAGCCGCGGCGCGGCCTGTCGCTGGGCATCTTTTCCGAGTACACGGCGCGCCGGCCCGGCACGGCATGAAGGCGGCCTTCGACTGCGATGTCCTCGTCGTCGGCGGCGGACCGGCCGGCAGCACGGCGGCGGCCTTGCTGGCGCGAGAGGGCCGCGATGTCGTGCTGCTGGAAAAGGATCATCACCCACGCTTTCACATCGGCGAGTCGCTGCTGCCGGCCAACGTCGAGCTGTTCGACGCGCTCGGCGTGCGCGAGCGCGTCGAAGCCATCGGCATGCCCAAGTACGGCGCCGAGTTCTGCTCGCCGCACCATGCACGGCACAGCCTTGTCGAGTTCGCCGACGCCTGGGACAAGTCGATGCCGATGAGCTGGCACGTGCGGCGCTCGGAACTCGACGCGCTGCTCTTTCGCCGCGCCGCCGAATGCGGAGCGCGCACCTTCGAAGGCTGCCGTGTGCAGGAGGTCGAGTTCGACGACGAAGGCGGCGACGTGACGGCGCTGTTCGAGGGTGCCGGCGAGCAGCGCCTGCGCGCGCGTTTCGTCGTCGATGCCTCCGGCCGCGACACGCTGCTGGCGCAGCGCCACGGCCTCAAGCAGCGCCACCGCAAGCACAACAGTGCGGCTCTGTTCGGCCACTTCCGCGGCGCCAGGCGCCTGTCCGGCCGGCTCGAGGGCCACATCAGCATCGTCTGGTTCGAGCACGGCTGGTTCTGGTTCATCCCGTTGGCGGACGGCAGCACGAGCGTGGGCGCGGTGTGCTGGCCGTACTACCTGAAGTCGCGCCGCAAGCCGCTGCGGGACTTCTTCCTCGACACGGTGGCGATGGCGCCCGAGCTTGCCGCGCGTCTGGCCGGCGCCGAACTGATAGCCGACAAGGTCTGGGCCGCCGGCAATTACGCCTACACGAGCGGACGCGCCGCCGACCGGCGCTGGCTGCTGGCGGGCGACGCCTACGCCTTCGTCGATCCGGTCTTCAGCTCGGGTGTGCTGCTCGCCATGGCGAGCGCCTTCGCGGCGCTGCCGCTGGTGCAGGCCACGCTCGACGGCGGGCCCGATGCGGCGCCGACGCGCGCGGCGCGCCGCCGCTTTGAGGCGCACATGCGCAAGGGGCCGCGCGTATTCGGCTGGTTCATCGTGCGCATGACGCACCCGGCGATGCGCGATCTGTTCATGCAGCCGCGCAACCTGCTGCGCATGAAGGAGGCGGTGCTCGGCCTGCTGGCCGGCGACATCTTCGGCCGCACGCCGCTGTGGACCTCGCTGGCGTTGTTCAAATGCCTGTACTGGCTGAACGCGCTGTCGACGCCGCGGCGCAGCCTGCGCGCCTGGCGTCGCCGCCGGCATCTGATCGCCGACGTGGGCGCGCTCGACGGCGAGAACGTCATGGCCGCCGGCCGATGAGGGGGTCGCGCCTGCGCGAAAGGGTGTGCGCGGCGGGCGCAGCGGGCACGCTGATGGCTGCCGGCCTGGTCGCGGCGCCGGCCGCGCGCGCCGAGCAGCCACTGTGGGAACTCGGCCTCGGTGCGGCCGCGTTGCGGCTGCCCGACTACCGCGGCGCCGACCACTCGCGCAACTGGCTGCTGCCGTTGCCGTATGTCGTGTACCGCGGCGAGATTCTGCGCTCCGACCGCGACGGCGCGCGCGCCATGCTGGTCGACGGCGAGCGCGTCGAGGTCGATCTCAGCGTCGCGGCGGGCGCACCGACCGACAGCGGCGCCAGCGATGCGCGCCGCGGCATGCCCGACCTCGAAGCGACCCTCGAGTTCGGCCCCAACGTCAACTTCACGCTGGCGCGCGGCGCGGCCTGGAAGCTCGATCTGCGCCTGCCGTTGCGCGCCGTGTTCACCGTGCGCTCGGCACCGCGGCAGATCGGCTGGTCGACCTCGCCCAACCTGAATTTCGACCTGCGCTGGCAGGGCTGGAATTTCGGCGCGCAGATCGCCGCACTGGCCGCCGACCGACGCCTCAACCAGTACACCTACGGCGTCGCGCCGGCCTGGGCCTGCGCCGAGCGGCCGGCCTATCGCGCCGCCGGCGGGCGCGCCGGATGGCAGGGCACGCTGAGCGCGACGCGCCGCGAGGGCGCGTTCTGGTTCGGCACCTTCGTGCGCGCCGACACGCTGGCCGGCGCCGTTTTCGAAGCCAGCCCGCTCGTGCGGCGGCGCGACGACGTGGCCTTCGGCATCGGCGTCGCCTGGGTCTTCGCTGCATCGACGCAGCGCGTGAGCGAGTCGCGGTGAGTCGAACCTGGGGCGGGGTGCTCGCCGCACCTGCGGCGTGGGGGCTGCTGCAGCTTCAGCTGCTCGCGCTGGGCCTGATCTCGCTCGCCTTCAACCTCGCCGCGCTCGTGCTGTACCCGCTGCTCGGGCGCGAGCGCGGGCGCCGCGCGGGCCGTGCCGGCATCGCTTACGGCTATCGCGGCTACTGGGCGTTCACGCGGCTCTTCGGCCTGCTGCGGCTCGAACTCGACGCGCTCGCGCCGCTGGCCGACGAACCTCGTCTCGTGGTGGTCGCCAACCATCCGAGCCTGCTCGACGCGATGCTGCTCGTGGCGCGGCTGCCGCGCGCCTTCTGCGTGATGAAGGCGAGCCTGCTGCGCAACCCGTTCCTGGGCGCCGGGGCCAGGCTGGCGCGCTACATCTCCAACGACTCGGCGCACGCGATGGTGCGGCGCGCGGTGGCCGAGTTGCGCGACGGCGGCCAGCTCGTGATGTTCCCCGAAGGAACGCGCACCACGGCGCCGCCGCTCAACGCCTTCCACCCGAGCTTCGCACTCATCGCCAAGCATGCGCGGGCACCGATCCAGACCGTGTTCATCGACACCGATTCGCCGTATCTGTCCAAGGGCTGGCCGCTCGCGCGGCTGCCGCCGCTGCCGATCCGCTTCAGCGTGCGCCTGGGCGAGCGCTTCGCGCCGCGCGCCGACCACGATGCGCTGACACGCGAGATCGAGGGCTACTTCCGCGCCGACGCCGCGGCGCGCGTGACGCGCCCGGCGAGTGCGGCGACGGCATGAACGCGGTCGCCGGCGCGAAGACGGTGCCGCGGGCATCGCGCACGCATCTGGTCCTGATCCCGAGCTACGACACCGGGCCCAAGGTGCTCGAGACGGTGGCGCAGGCGCGCGCGGCGTGGACGCCGGTGTGGGTGGTGTGCGACGGCAGCACCGACGGCACGCCGGCGCAGCTGCAGGCGCTGGCCGAGCGCGACGGCGGCCTGCGCGTGTTCGTGCTGCCGGTCAACCGAGGCAAGGGCGCCGCGGTGCTGCACGGGCTCGACGAGGCCGCGCGCCAGGGCTTCACGCATGCGCTGACGATGGACAGCGACGGCCAGCACCCGGCCGCGCTCATAGCCGCCTTCATGCGGGCCTCGATGGCACGGCCCGAGGCGATGATCCTCGGCCGTCCGCTGTTCGACGCCAGCGCGCCGCTGCTGCGCGTGCGCGGCAGGCGCATCTCCAACGGCTGGACCGCGCTCGAGACGCTGGGCGCCGGCATCGGCGATTCGCTGTACGGCTTTCGCGTCTATCCGGTGGCTGCGCTGGCGGCGGTGATGCACGCGCGGCGCTGGATGAGGCGCTTCGATTTCGACACCGAGGCCGTGGTGCGCCTGGCCTGGCGCGGCGTCAAACCGATCAACCTGGACGCGCCGGTCAGGTATCTCAGCGCCGCCGAGGGCGGCGTCTCGCACTTTCGCTACCTGCGCGACAACGCGTTGCTGAGCTGGATGCACACGCGGCTGGTGCTCGAGTTCGTCGTGCGGCTGCCGCTGCTGCTGTGGCGGCGCACCCGCAAGGCGCCGCCCTACCAGGATTGACGATCGGGAGCGGCGGCACGGCACGCCCGCGCCGCGGAGTTCAGTTCTGCGCCACCTGCTGCCCGGCGCGCTGCCAATCGGGCAGGCCGCCGCGGAACCAGTAGACCTTGGCAAAGCCCTTGGCGAGTGCGGCGCGCGACGCCTTGTAGCTCTTCCAGCACTCGGGGCCGTTGCACTGGAACACGGTGGGCTTGGACGGGTCGAGCCGGGCCAGGCCGGCGAAGTCGTCCTGCGCGGCGTCGTAGGCCACGTCCTTGAGGCTCTTTTCGTGATAGGGCACGAACAGCGCGCCGGGGATGTGCCGCGCCTTGTATTCCTGCTCGTTGCGCGTGTCGACGACGATCGCGCCCTCGCTCATCAGCTTGGCCACCTGTTCGGCGCCGACCACCGTGGCTCCCGGCAGCGAAGTCGGCGTGAAGGTGCCGAGCTCGGCCACGCGCTTGTACAGCGCCAGCTCGGGCTGCATGGCGACCGCCTTCATGCCGACGCTCGAGGCCGAGGCCTGGAACCACTTGGCGATCTTGGCGCGCGTGTCGGCGCTCAGTTCCTTGTTCAGCGCCACCGAGAACCCGCCCGGCACGCCGCCGGTGCTGGCCAGCACCTTGGCCGTACCTGGGTTGGCCTTGGACCAGCCGTCCCAGTCGGCGCTGCGGATCACGGTCGCGTCGGACAGGCGCATGGCGACCGCGGTGAGGCCGGCCTGCGGATAGCGCGCGTACTCGACCTGCCTGAGATCCTTGAACGACAGCCCCGCCGACGTGAGCATGCCGCGCGCGAGGTAGGTGTAGATCGAATCCTGCTGCGGCAGGTAGATGCGGGACTTCTTCAGGTCGGACGCGCTGCCCAGCGTGCTCTGACCGACCAGCAGGTACTGCTCGTCGGCGTCGGTGGCGCCGACCAGCTCGTAGCCATGCGCCAGCGCCGACGCCGTCACCTGCGCCGGCGCGATGAAGATGTCGTAGCCCTTGCTGCGCGTGGCACGCATGGCGTCGGTGAGGTCCTCCGACACGGTGACCTTGACGTTCTGCCCGGTCAGCTTGGCGAGGTGGGCCTCGAGCGCCTGGCGCGACAGCATCAGGCTGTCCTTGCGTGAGGTGGGCTCGCTGACGACGACGGCGCTCAGGTCGGCCAGCGCCGGCGCGGTGACGGCCAGGAACGACAGCGCCCAGACGGCGCGCAGCGGCAGAAGTCTCACGAACGCCCTCCCAACGGTTGGCCCGCGTGCGCGGCGGGCGGATCCGGCGGCCGGCCGGCGCGGGATCGGCTGCGGCACGCGACAAGCAGTGACGAAATGGTAACGAAGCGCGCCATCGAACTCGTCACCGTCCGTAAGCGGCCGTGCAAAGCTTCTCGCGGCGTGCCGATTCCGCGGCCACATGGACTCATGACAGCAGCGCGGCCGCCGGCCGCGCCGTCGGTTCGTCTTCGATTCAGTACAGGCCGCCGTCGATCGAGATCACTTGACCCGTGATGTAAGCGGCGTCGGGACTGGCGAGGAAGGCGACGAGTGAGGCCACCTCGTCGGGCGTGCCTGCGCGTTGCATCGGCACCAGGCGCTTGACGGCGTCGGCGTCGAAGGCGGCGCCTGAGCCCGCGGTGGCCATCGGCGAGTCGATGATGCCGGGTGCCACCGCGTTGACGGTCACGCCGCGGCTGGCCAGTTCGAGTGCGAGCGCCTTCGTCGCGCCGTGCAGCGCGGCCTTGGCCGCGGCGTAGTTGACCTGCCCGCGGTTGCCGGCCAGTGCCGCCACCGACGAGATGTTGACGATGCGCCCCCAGCGCGTGCGCAGCATCGGCAGCACCAGCGGCTGCGTGACGCGATAAAAACCGTTGAGCGAGAGGTCGACGACGCGTTGCCACTGCGCGCGTTTCATGGCCGGGAACACGGCGTCGTCGTGGATGCCGGCGTTGTTGACGACGATCTGCAGCGGACCGTCCTGCAGCAGCGCCGCCATCGCCGCCGCGGTGCCGTCGTCGTCGGCGATGTCGAAGCGGCAAACCTCGGCGCGGCCGCCGGCGGCGGCGATCTCCGCGGCGAGGCTCAGCGTACGTTCCGGGTGCGCATGAGCGTGCAACACCACTTGCGCACCGGCGGCGGCCAGGCGTCTGGCGATGGCGCTGCCGAGCGCGCCGCTGGCGCCGGTGACGAGCGCGCGCTTGCCCTGCAGCGGCTTCACTTCATCGCTCCGGCGTCGAGCACGACCGCGGCGCGGCCTTCGACCAGAACGTGTCCGCGCGCATCGGCGATGTCGAACGCGTACAGCGCCTGCAGCCCGTCGCCGGCCAGGTGCACGGCGTGCACGACGAGCGGCCCGGGCGCGTCGTCCAGACGCGCCACGTGCAGCCTGACGCCGCGCGCGCTGGCCAGGAAGCCGGCGCGCGGCGGCGCACCGGCCGCGGCATTGAGCGCGCCATGCAGCGCCATCGCCTGCGATGCGAGCTCGACGCCGGCCACGGCCGGCAGCACGCCGCCTGAGCGCAGCGGATGCGCCGGGTCGGCGTGCCCTGTGACGAGGCAGCGCAGCTCGCGCGCGTCGCATTCGACGAGCGAATCGAGCAGGCACATCGCACCGTGGTGCGGAATGCGCGCTTCGATGCCGGCGCGGGCTAGCGGTGCGCAGGCCTGCGTCATGCCGCCTCCGGCGCGATCTCGATGCCCAGGCGCCAGTCGTCGGCGGCCTCGACCACCACGCGGCCGCCGTCGCCTGCGGCCAGCCGCGCGAGCAGCGGCAGCGCGCGTGCCGCGGCGATCGTGCGCCGCACTTGCTCCAGACCGGCGTGCGCGCACGGCGTGACGGCGTCGTCGGTGGGGCCGACGCGCAGCCGCCAGCGCGCAGCGCAAGGGTCCGGCGCCAGGACGAGGGCGAGCGCGAACGTGTCCGTGAGCGGGCGCAGGGCGTGCAGCGGCGGCGGGTAGGGCGTATCGGCCATCACGCACAGCACCGGCCGGCGCTCTTGCGCGCATTGCACGGCGGCTTCGAGCAAGGCGGCGCCGAGGCTCGCATCGTAGGCCGCGAGGCTCGTCGACGCGGCCATCGAGCGCGTCGCAATGTGCCAGTAGCCGGCCGGTGCGTTGTGCACCGAGTTCGTGAAGCGTGTCGGCGACACCAGCCGTTCGGGCGTGGCCAGCGCGGCGCACAGCAGGTGACAGTTGAGCGGGTCGCCGGTGGATGACGCGAACACGGTGGCCAGCACGGCCGGGTCGACGCCGGCCATCGTCACGGCCTCGTCGGCGACGGCGAGCGCGGCCTTGACGACGTCGGCAGCGCGGCGCCGCTCGATGGCGGGCAAGCGCATCGGTACCGGCACGTGGGTGGGCTCGTTCGACCAGCGCTCGGCGTGGCGCAGCAGCGGCGCGCCTTGCGCCCAGCCGGCCAGGCCGGGACCGACGACACCGACGCCCTGCAGTGCCAGCGCGATCGTGCTCACGCCTGCGCTCCCAGCACCAGGCAGGCGTTGCTGCCGCCGAAGCCGAACGAATTGCTGGCCGCCGCGCGCACGCGGCGCGCCAGCGGCGCGCGCAGCACGGGCAGCGCGAGCGCCGGGTCGGGCGTGCGCAGATTGAGCGTCGGCGGCAGCCAGCCGCGCTCGAGCGCGAGCATCGTGAGCGCCGCCTCGACCGCGCCGGCCGCGCCCAGCGTGTGGCCGGTGTAGCCCTTGGTGCTGCTGCAGGCGCAGGCGACGCCGAACACGCGGCTTACGGCGCGGTCCTCGGCGGCGTCGTTGCCGGGCGTGGCGGTGCCGTGCAGGTTGACGTAGCCGATGTCGTCGGGCGCGAGGCCGGCGTCGGCGAGCGCGGCGCGCATCGCCAGCTCGGCACCGGCGCCGTCGGGGTGCGGTGCACTCATGTGGTGGCCGTCGCTACTCTCGCCGCTGCCGAGCAGCCAGGCGCGCGGCGGCGCGTCCGCCGTCGGCGTGCGCACGAGCAGCGCGAACGCCGCGCCCTCGCCGATCGACAAGCCGGCGCGCTCGGCGTCCCACGGCCGGCAGATGTCGGACGACACCAGCTCGAGCGAGCGAAAGCCGTACAAGGTCGTCATGCACAGGCTGTCGACCCCGCCGACCACGGCCGCCTCGATCAGGCCGGCGCCGATCATGCGTGCCGCGCTGGCGAACACCTTGGCGCTCGACGAACAGGCGGTCGAGACGACGAAGGCCGGCCCGGCGAGGCCGAGCGCGGCGCGCACGTAACGCGCCACCGACGCCATGTTGTGCGTCTTCTCGTAGTCGAGCCAGGCCGGCAGCGCGCCGCTGGCGCCGTCGCGCCGGCGGTAGGCGATCTCGGTCTGCAGGATGCCCGAGGTGCTGGTGCCGACGAAGACGCCGACGCGCGCCGCGCCCCAGCGGGCGGCGGAGCGCGCCACCGCAGCGGCGAAATCGTCGGCGCGCAGGCCGGCTTCGGCCAGGCGGTTGTTGCGGCAGTCCCAGGCGGCGAGTGCAGCGGGCAGCCGCACCGCGTCGAGGCCGTCGACGACGCCGATCCAGGCGCCGAGCGCCGCCGCCTCGAAGTCGCGTTGCGCCAGGCCGCTGCGGCCCGCGGTGAGCGCGTCGAAGCTCGCCGCGCGCCCGCTGCCGAGCGCCGTGACGAGCGTGTAGTCGGTGACGGCCAGCGGCTGCATCAGTCGTGCGCGGCCCTTGCAAGGTCGGTGCTTGCGAGGTCGGCGCTCAGCAGCACGTTGGCGAACGGCGTGCCGCGGCTCATCGGCAGCGTGCGCACCGCGAAGCCGAGCGAGTGCAGCAGCGCCACCCAGTCGGCGAGGGGCCGGCCGAAGGTCGGCGCCACGCGATGGCCGCGGCTCCAGGTGACGACGCGATCGACCCACTGGCTGGCGGCGTAGCCGCGCCGCCGGGCGGCGTCGCCGATGCGCAGCACGAGCCGCCCGGAGCCGCCGCCTGCGCGCAGCGCGTCGCGCACGCGCGCCAGCAGCGCACCCTGCGCCTCCGGGTCCACGTAGTGCAGCACGTCGAGCATGACGACGAGATCGCAGGGTGGCAGCGCGGCGCAGCGCATGTCGGCGCAAGTCACACGCGGCGCGAGCGCGAGCCGGCCGAGCGCCGCGTCGGCACGCGCCACGTCGCGCGCCATCAACTCGATGCCCAGGTAGCGCGTGGCGCGCGGCGCACGCGCCCAGTGCGCAGGCCAGAGCCCGGCGCGCTCGATGTCGGCGCAGGCCTGCAGCAGGCTGGCCAGCAGCCCCTGGCCGCAGCCGATGTCGACGACGCGCGCGCCGTGCAGCGTGCCGCGTTCGAGCAGGGCGCGGAACACCGGATCGTGCCTGAGCTTGCCGCGCGCAAAATGCCAGGCGAAGCGCCCGGCCGGGCGGTAGGGTGCGGCAGCGGCGTCACGCAGCGCGCGCCAGGCGCGGTCGCCGGCCGGTCCCGGCCGCTCGAGTGATGTGCCGCACTCGCGCCAAGGCGGCTTCGCCACTTCGCTCGACGCGGGGGGCGGGAACGACGAAGTCATGGCCTGGGGTTGCGCATGACGGCCACGGCTCCGGCGCCGCGATGCCGCGGCGGTACCGCGTCGGTCAGCGTCGTCGTGCCGAGGCCGGCGCCGCGCAGCGCGGCGAGCAGGCGCGGCAGCACCTCGAGCACCACCGGCGCGCCGCGCGGCGTGCGCGCCGCATGGCCATCGTGCAGCAGCAGGATGTCGCCGCTGCTCACCGGGTGCGAGGCGCCGGCCAGACGCGCCAGCACGCGCGCGGCGTCGCCGTCGCGTGCGTCGAAGCCGCGCCGCGTCCAGCTCACGAGCTGCAGGTTGAGGCGGTGCAGCACCGGGTCCAGCAGCGCGTTGCGCAGGCCTGCCGGCGCGCGGAAGCAGTGCGCCTGCACGCCGGCCGTGTCGGCCAGGATGCGTTGTGCGCGGTCGATCTCGCGCTCCAAGCCGGCGCTGCCGAGCAGCGCGAAGTGGTGGCGGTGCACCGCGCTGTGGTTGGCCAGTGCGTGGCCGCGCGCGACGATCTCGCGCGCCAGCGCCGGGGCGGCGAGCACGCGCTCGCCGATGACGAAGAAGGTGGCGCGCGCGCCGGCCGCATCGAGTTGGTCGAGCACGCGCGGCGTCACCTCGGGGTCGGGGCCGTCGTCGAACGTGAGCGCGACCAGCGCGCGCGCCGCCGCCTCGGCCGGCAGCCGCCGCAGATTGGGTCCGAGCAGCGTGCTGCGCGGCCACAGGCCGGCGCCCGTGAGCACGGCGTGATCGAGCGCCACCGCGGCCAGCGCAGCGACGGCGTGCGCCGGCTCGAGCACGGCGGCCGTCAGCGCCAGCGCGTGCACGCCGACACTCGCGGCGAGGGCCGGCGGCCACGTCCAGCGCGGCAGCGGTGAAGGATGCAGGAGTTCAGGCATGGCGGCCGAAAATTCTGGCACAGGGCAGCGCAGGCGCTCGTGCGCAGGCGTCGGGGCGCGCCCCTTGGAGCTTGCCTTATGCACGGACAAGCTCTTACACGCGCTGCCTGGGTCCGGCCGCGAAGGCCGCCGACAGCACGAGCGCCAGCAGCGCGCCCGGCGCCACCACGCGTCCGATGGCCGCCAGCGCGGCGATCGGCGAGATCGCGAGCAGCCCGAAGCTGGCCACCGTGGTGAGGTTGGCCAACAGCAGCGAGGCCAGCGTGTCGGGCGCCGGACCGCGCGCGTCGCGCTGCAGCAAGTCGAAGAACAGCGCGTAGTTCGAACCGATGGCGACGACCAGCAGCAGCCCCACGAGGTGCAGGATGCCGACCGAGGTGCCGGTGGCGGCCATGCCGCCCAGGGTCAGCAGCACGGCGAGCAGGAGCGGCTGGCACACGGCCAGCAGTCGCGGCAGCGAGCGCAGCGCCAAGGCCATCAGCGCGACCACGGCCAGCGCGCCGAGCAAGGCCTGCCATTGCGCAGCGCGCAGGTAGTGCCCGTAGAGCCGGTGCAGTTCGCTGCCCAGATCGATCACCTGCGCGCCCGGCACGCCGGCGAGCGCCTGGCGCAGCGCGCCGGCATCGATCGGCGTGCCGCGCCCGGGCACGTTCGCCAGCGGCAGCAAGGCGTTGGCGCTGCCGTCACTGTGATGCGTCAACAGCGCGTCGACGAGCGGCGCCACCGCAGACCTCTGCGCCGCAGCCGGCGTGATCGGCGGCTTCTCGCGCGCCCGCTCGACGTCGCGCACGAACGGCTCCAGGCGAGCGGCGGCCAGCGGCCCGCCGCGCGTGGCCTCGACCACGGCCGTGCGCAGCGTCGGGGCGTCGGGCAGCGCCGCGCGCCGTGCGCGCTGCGTGGCCAGGCTCGGCAGCACGCGCGTCACGCTGTCGTAGCCGCCGATCGTGCCCTGGTCGACCAGCGCGTCGAGCCGCGTGGCGACGACCTCGGCGCGCTCGAGCGCGCTCTCGACGTCGGCGCCCGGCACGACGACGAGCGGCCGCTCGTCGCCGCCGGTCAGGTCGGCGCGCAGCCGCTGGTCGAGCTCGAGCGCGGCCTTGGGCAGCGGACTCAAAGCGCCCAGGTCGGCCTGCCACAGATCGCCGCGCAGCGCGAGCAAGGCGAGCGCGGCGACACCGAGCGCCACGAGCGGCCTGCGCCAGCGCGGCAGCCGGCGCAGCGCGGCGAGCGCGAAGGCGCCGAGGAAGCCGCGCACACCACTCCCGCCGGCGCCGTCGGGCTGCAGCACCGGCAGCACGAAGCGCGTGGTGAGTGCCGCCGCGACCAGACCGGCGATCGAGAACACGCCGAGCTGTGCGATGCCGGGAAAGTCCGAGCAGACGAGCGCCGCGAAGCCGCACACCGACGTCAGCAGGCCCAGACGCACGGTCGGCCAGCTCTCGCGCAGCCAGCCGCGCCAGCCCGAGGCCGCGGCCTCGGTCACCGCTGCGCCGCGCGCCTGGATCAGGTAGTAGATCGCGTAGTCCACCGACTCGCCGACCAGCGTCGCGCCGAAACCGAGCGTGATGCCGTGCACCGTGCCGAACGCCCACCCGACGGCGGCGATGCCGACCAGCACGGCGGTGGCGACCGGCAGCGCGGCGACCACCAGCGCCAGCGGCGAGGCCAAAGCGGCCAGCAGCAGCGCGCTCACCAGCAACGCGCCGGCGATGCCGAGAAAGCGCACGCCGCCCTCGATCTGCGCGCGGCTTTGCACCGCGAACAGCGGCGCACCGCTGAGTTCCAGCGTCAGGCCGCGTGCCGCCGCGCCGGTCGCGGCGAATGCCTGCTGCACGCCGTGGATGGCTGTCTGCTGGGCGTCGAGATCCTTGCCGGCCGCGCGCACGAGCACGAGCAGCAGCGCCGCATCGCCGCTGCGCGACACCCACACGCCATGCTCGCTGCGCGGGCTCCCGACGGGGATCAGCGACTCGACGATGCGCTGCATCTCGCCGCTCGGATCGCGATCGAGCAGCGGCTTGATCGCGCTGCCGGCCGGCGTGCCGAGCAGTGACATCGTGTCGCCGAAGGCCTCGCGCAGGCCGGCCGCCGTGAAGTGCTCTGCCGTCACCGCGGGGCTGAGCTGGTAGCGATGCTCGAACAGCCAGTCGCCGATCGCGCCGAACGCCTCGCGCTCGCCGTTGCTCACCTGCGCGAAGCGGCCGTCGGCACGCAGCGCGGCGGCGAGGGCGCGCGAGGCCCCAGCGCGTGCCTCGGCGTCGCCGCCGCCGATCGCCATCAGCAGCGTGCGCGCCGGCGCGCCGCCGTCGATCTGCTCGATCAGGATGCGCTGGCGCGGATCGGGGCTGTGCGGCAGGAAGGCCGACAGGTCGGCGCTGAACGGGCTGCGCGCGACCTGCAGCGCCGCGGCGGCCAGCGCGAGCAGCCACAGCGCGATCACGAGGGTGCGACGCGTTGAGCGCACGCGTGCGCTCAACGCGTCGC
>JAGWTJ010000311.1 GCA_028869005.1 Burkholderiales bacterium
TGCTTGCCGAGGCGCAGAAGCAACTGGAAGCGCTGGAGGGCGAGATCCAGCGCACCCGCTTCGTCGGCGCGCGGCTGCTCGAACTCGGCGTGCTGCGCGACATGCAGTTCGACGCCACGCTGCCCGACGGCAGCACGCAACACGTCGACGGTTTCCTGACGGTGGACGAACAGAAGATGCAGGAGCTGCCCGACGCGGTGGTGGCCGAACTGCATCGCAGCGGCCTGCTCGGGCTCGTCCAGCTGCACTGGGTGTCGCTCGGCAACCTGCGGCGGCTGGTCGACTGGCATGTCGAACGCGGGCGCGCGGCTGTCGCAGCGCAGCCGGCGACACCGGCCGACGCCGGTGCGACCAAGCACTGAATGCATCCGTTTGATGACGGCGCACGGCCCGACGACGAACAGCGCCTCGAGCGGCATGAGCAGCGCATCTGCCCGGTTCGTGACCGGTCGCTGCACGGACTTCCGCGGGTTCATCGTCGTCGTCCACGCAGCCGGGTCGCCTACGGCCTCGGCGTGGTGAAGAATACGTCCCGACGCTGCGCGGTATCGCCCACCATGCGACGAGCGGCTGCCACGCTTGACCACCGGCCGCGTCGCGACTGCGAAGTGCGGTGCGTCGTCGCGCCCCGATCCGATCACGTCCCTCGAAGCTTGCCATGACCGTCGAACTCGCCCAGCCCGGCCGCCGCAGCGTGCCGATCCACGTCGTCGATCGCGCCTCGTTCGCCGCCTGCAGCGCGACGCTCGAGCCGGCCGCCCGGCGCTGGCTCGAGACGCTGGGTTTCTCCGGTGCACCGGACACCCACGCGCTGCTGCCGGGGCCCGACGGGTCGGTCGCGTCGGTGTGGGCAGGCGTGGCGAGCCGCGCGCATCCGTGGGCCCTGGCCGCGCTGCCCAAGGTGCTGCCGCCGGGCCGCTACCGCCTCGGCGAAAACGGGATCGATCTCGACGCCGGCGCCGCGGCGCTGTCGTGGGACCTCGGCGGCTACGTGTTCGACCTGTATCGCGCGCGGCGGCGCGAACCGTCCACGCTCGTGCTGCCGCCGAGCGAAGCGGCGCGCCGCGCGCTCGTCATGGCCACCGCCATCGCCGCCACGCGCGACCTCGTCAACACCCCGGCCGAGCACATGGGTCCGGCCGAGCTCGCCGAGGCGGTGCGGCTGGCGGCCGGCGCGCACGGCGCGAAATTCACGCAGACGGTGGGCGACAAGCTGCTGGCCGCCAACTTCCCCGCCGTCCACGCCGTCGGGCGCGCCGCGACGCGCGCGCCGCGGCTGCTCGAGCTCACCTGGGGCTCGCCGCGCCACCCCAAGCTCACGCTGGTCGGCAAGGGCGTGTGCTTCGACAGCGGCGGCCTGGACATCAAGGGCGCCGACGGCATGCGCCTGATGAAGAAGGACATGGGCGGCGCCGCCAACGCGCTCGGCCTGGCGCAGATCGTGATGGCGCTCGAACTGCCGGTGCGACTGCAGCTGCTGATCCCGGCGGTGGAGAACGCCATCGCCGGCAACGCCTATCGGCCGGGCGACGTCATCCGCACGCGCAAGGGCCTGAGCGTCGAGATCGGCAACACCGACGCCGAGGGTCGCGTCATCCTGAGCGACGCGCTGGCCTACGGCGCCGAGAGCCGGCCCGATCTGATGATCGACCTGGCGACGCTGACCGGCGCCGCGCGCACCGCGCTCGGCGCGCAGCTGCCGGCGCTGTTCTGCCGCAAGATGCCGACGGCGCGCGAGCTTGTCGACCTCGGCCTCGAGCTCGGCGACCCGCTGTGGCACATGCCGCTGTGGCGCGACTACCACCCCGGCATCGAAAGCGAGATCGCCGACATCGTCAACACCGGCCGCAACGCCATGGCCGGAGCGATCAATGCGGCGATCTTCCTCGAGGACTTCGTGCCCGACGATCTCGACTGGCTGCACATCGACCTGTACGCCTGGAACGACACGGCGCGCCCCGGGCGGCCCGTGGGCGGCGAAGCGCAGACGTTGCGCACGCTGTTCGCCTGGCTCGAGCGGCGCTACGCCGGACGCTAGGCGTGGCGCGACCCCATGCCGTCGACACCGCGAACAGAAATGCGCCGTCCATCGGCCTCGATTCCCGCAACCGGCGCTGCGCGTCCTGGGCACACTTCCGCCCGGACAGGCGCGAACCGGCCGCAAGAATGGGCGGAAGCATGGAACCCGTCACCGGCGCCTGATCTTCTTCGTTCCCTGGCCGCACGGGTTGCACAGGTGCGCCGATGACGAGCGCCGAGCAGGGAATCGTCGAGCGGCTGCGCGCCGTCACCACGGCCACGCTGACGACAGTGCTGCTGAAGAAGGGCCTGCGCAACGTGTGGATCCGCGGCGCCGTGCCGCTCGTTGCCGGCGCGCCGCGCGTGGTCGGACGTGCCTTCACGGTGCGATTCATTCCGGCGCGCGAGGATCTGGCGACGCCGGCCTCCTGGGCCGCGCCCAAGTCCAGCCGCGCCGCCATCGAGGCCATGCCGGCAGGCTGCATCGCCGTCGTCGACGCGATGGGTGTGACGGACGCCGGCATCTGGGGCGACATCCTGTGCGCCCGCATGGCCAGGCGCGGCGTGTCCGCCCTCGTCACCGACGGCGTGCTGCGCGACCTCGCCGGTGTGCTCGAGACCGGCCTGCCGGTGTGGGCCGCCGGTGCCGCGGCGCCGCCTTCGGTGGCCGGCCTGACCTTCGTCGATTGGCAGCAACCGGTGGCCTGCGGCGGCGTGGCCGTCTTTCCCGACGACCTGATCGTCGCCGATGGCGACGGCGCAGTGGTGATCCCGGCGGCGCTGGCAGGCGACGTGGTCGACGCGGCCGTCGAACAGGAGCGCTTAGAGGCCTGGATCATGGACGAGGTCAAGGCGGGAGCCGCGCTGCCGGGGCTGTACCCGCCCGACGCAGCGAACAAGGCGCGTTACGAAGCCTCCAAGAAGCGCTAGTCGGACGCCAATCGCGGTGCGGTCATGCCAGCCTGTCGAGCGGCCCGGTGGCGCACCCGAGACGGTCGCCGCGGCAGTTCCTTGACCTGCACAGGTATCCGCGGCGCAGCCGCGCCTCCTAGAATTCGCCGACCACTCGGTCGGGAAGCGGGTTGACGCAAGGCGAATGCCGCGATCGCGCCGGCCCGCCACGCATGCCTCAGGAGCCGTCGCCATGAACCACACCGCCGTCCCGTCCGCCGATGCCTCGCCGGTGCTGGTCGCCACGGCTGGCGCGGTGCGCACGAT
>JAGWTJ010000055.1 GCA_028869005.1 Burkholderiales bacterium
GATTATCGGCCGCCCGGCCAAGAATCCCGCGTGGCTTGGCACTGCGCAGACCTCGCCCCCGCACTCGCTGCGCATGGCGGTGGCACCACGCCGACCGCGTCGCACCGCCAACGCGTCGCGCCCGGCGCCGGGGGACTGCGTTGATGCCGGGTCGATGTGCGCGCGCCGGCGGGTGGTGGCTGCGCCCGGCGGCCGCCAGGCGGGGGCTGCACCTGGCGGCTGCCCTCGCGCCGCTGTCGGCACTGTTGGGCTGCAACGCACCGCCCGACGCCGGATGGTCGGGCTATGTCGAAGGCGAGTTCGTCTATGTCGCCGCACCGCTCGGCGGTGCACTCGTCCAACTGGCGGTGCAACGCGGGCAGTCCGTGACGCGCGGCAGTCCGCTCTTCGCGCTGGACGCGCAGCCTGAGCGCGACGCGCGCGACGAGACCGCGGCGCGCCTTGCCGTGGCGCGTGCGCAGGCCGAGGATGCGACCAAGGGTCGCCGTGCCGACGAGATCGCCGTCGTCCGTGCACAACTCGCGCAGGCGCGCGCCGCGGCAGGCCAGGCCGACGCCGCGCTCGAGCGGCAAGAGCAGCTCGTCGCACAGGGCTTCGTGTCGGCGCTGCAGCTCGACGACCTGCGTGCCGCGGCCGCGCAGGCGCGCGAACGTGTCGCGGAGCTGCAGGCATCGCTGCGCGTGGCCGCCCTGCCGGCGCGCAGCGACCAGCTCGCGGCGGCGCAAGCCGGCGCCGTCGCAGCGAAGGCGGCGCTGGCGCAGTCGAACTGGCGCGAGCGGCAAAAGCTGCAGACGGCACCGACCGATGCCCTGGTCTTCGACAGCTACTTCGTGGTCGGCGAATGGGTCAACGCCGGCCAGCCCGTGGTGGCGCTGCTGCCGCCGGGCAACACGCGTGCGCGCTTCTTCGTGCCCGAGGCGCAGGTCGGCCGCCTGGCGCTGGGCCAGCCGGTGCTCATCCACTGCGACGGCTGCGGTGCGCCGATCGCAGCGCGCATCGACCGCATCGCGGTGCAGCCGGAGTACACGCCGCCGGTCATCTACTCCAACGCACAGCGTGCGCGCCTGGTCTTCCTGGTCGAAGCGCGGCCCGATCCGAAGGACGGCCTGCGGCTCAAGCCCGGGCAGCCGGTGGACGTGCACCGAACGTCCGCTCCGTGAACCCGCCGCCGGTCGAGGGCGCGGAGTCGGCCGAGCGCAGCGGCGGGGACGGCGCGGCCATCGACGTGCGCGGCCTGACCAAGCGCTATGGCGGACGGGCCGTCGTCGACGCCGTCGACCTGCAGGTCCGGCAGGGCCGCATCTGCGGCTTCCTCGGCCCCAACGGCAGCGGCAAGACGACGACGATCCGCATGCTCTGCGGCCTGCTGCGGCCCGATGCCGGGGCGGGTCGCTGTCTGGGCATGGACATCGCCACGCAGAGCGCCGAGATCCGTCGCGAAGTGGGCTACATGACACAGCGCTTCGGCCTCTACGACGACCTGTCGATCCGCGAGAACCTGGATTTCATCGGCCGTCTGTACGAGCTGCCGCAGCGCCGCGCGGCCGTCGATCGCACGCTCGAACGGCTCGGCCTGCAGGCGCGAGCGCGGCAGCTCGCCGGCACGCTGTCGGGCGGCTGGAAGCAGCGGCTGGCGCTGGCCGCCTGCCTGATGCACGAGCCGCGGCTGCTGCTGCTCGACGAGCCCACGGCGGGCGTCGACCCGAAGGCGCGGCGCGAGTTCTGGGACCAGATCCACGCCCTGGCGGCCGAGGGCATGACGGTGCTGGTGTCGACGCACTACATGGACGAGGCCGAGCGCTGCCACGAACTCGTCTACATCGCCTATGGCAAGGTGCTGGCGCGCGGCACGCGGCGGCAGATCATCGACGCCGCCGGCCTCACGGTGTGGGCGGTGCAGGGCAACGGCGACAGCGTCGAGGACGCGCAGGCGGCGCTCGCCGCTGCGCTGAAGGCCGCGCCCGGCGTGCTCAGCGTGGCCGCCTTCGGCAACGCGATGCACGTGGCGGGGCGCGACGCGGCGGCGCTGGACGCGGCGATCGCTCCGTATCGCGGCCTGCGGGGCCTCGAATGGCAGCGCACGCAGGCCAATCTCGAAGACGTCTTCATCAGCCTCATCGCACAGGCCCAGGACAACTTCGCGGGGGCGGCGTGAAGTCGATCTCCTGGGCGCGCACGGTGGCGGTGTTCATCAAGGAATGCCAGCAGATGCTGCGCGACCGGCTCACGGTCGCCATGGCCATCGGCGTGCCGGTGATGCAGCTCGTGCTGTTCGGCTATGCCATCGATACCGATCCCAAGGGCCTGCCGACCGCGCTCGCGGTGCAGGACGACGGGGCGCTGGCGCGCGGCCTGGTCGCCGCGCTCCAGAACACCGGCTACTTCAAGATCACGCACCGCGTCGCGAGCGAGGCGGAGGGCGAGCGTCTGATCGAGAACGGCGAGGTGCAGTTCATGATCGCGGTGCCGGGCGACTTCTCGCGCCGCGTCGTGCGCGGCGAGCGTCCGGCGATGCTGGTGGCGGTGGACGCCACCGACCCGTCGGCTTCGAGCAACGCCCTCGCCGCGCTCGGGCAGGTCGCGGGGCTGGCGCTGTCGCACGAACTCACCGGCCCGCTGGCCGCCTTGAACCAGGGACCGGCGCCGTACGAGATCCGCGTGCACCGTCGCTACAACCCCGAGGGCCTGTCGCGCTACAACATCGTGCCCGGCATCATCGGCACCATCCTGACGATGACGATGGTCATCCTCACCGCCATGGCGATGACGCGCGAGCATGAGCGCGGCACGATGGAGAACCTGCTCGCCACGCCGGTGCGCCCGCTCGAGGTGATGGCGGGCAAGATCCTGCCGTTCGTCGTGCTCGGGTACCTGCAGCTCGCGCTCATCTACGGCGCGGCGCGGCTGCTGTTCGAAGTGCCGATGGCCGGCAGTTTCGCGCTGCTGATGTCGATGATCGGCGTCTTCATGATCGCCAACCTGGCGGTCGGCTTCACGTTCAGCACGCTCGCGCGCAGCCAGCTGCAGGCGATGCAGATGGCGTTCTTCTTCTTCCTGCCGTCGATCCTGCTGTCGGGCTTCATGTTCCCGTTCCGCGGCATGCCGCGCTGGGCGCAGTGGCTCGGCGAGGCGTTGCCGCTCACGCACTTCCTGCGCATCGTGCGCGGGGTCATGCTCAAGGGCAACGATTTCGGACAGACGCTGCCCGAACTGTGGCCGATGCTGCTGTTCCTGGCGCTGGCCGGCGCCGTCGCGCTGTGGCGCTATCGGCAGACGCTCGACTGACCGCCCGACCGACGCGGCGCGCCGGCTTTCAGCGCCGATCCCGATCGGCCCAGCCGGCGAGCGACGCCAGCAGCAGCAGCGCAGCGGCCCAGCCGAAGCCGGCCTCGGCTTGTCCGATCCAGCGTGCGAGGTCGGCGGCCAGCGGGCCCGCCGTGCCGGGCGCGGCCAGCTCCAGGTCGACGACGGGAAGCAAGCGCGCGAGCGAAAAGCCCAATGCCTGGACGGGGTCGTTGGCCGACGACGTGAGCCAGAACGCCAGACCGCAGGCCAGCCAGATCGCAGTCACCCACACGAGCAGCCGGCCGGGCCGGTAGCCGTAGCCTGCGAACACGCCGAGCAGCCGGTGGCCGAGTTGCGGCAGCCAGCGCAGCGCCGGGGGCGCCCATTCGCCGACGACGCCGATGCGGCGCAGCCAGCGCTCGCGCTGCATCGCCACGCTGGCGGCGCGATGCTCGTGCCCCATGCGGCGCAGCACGCGGATCAGGCGTCGCCAGGGCTGGACGCGAAACTGCGAGCGCAGGTGGGCCGGCTCCTGGCGCTCGAGCCAGCCGGTGCGAAAGCGCGTGTCCAGCGGGGCGCCGTCGCCGAAGCGGCTGTAGTCGAAACCGTCGAGCGCCAGTCGCTCGCCCCAGGTGCCTTCGTCGTCGGCCAGCGTCGAGACACGCGCGCCGACGAACGACGCGCCCACCAGCGGCGCCTGCAGGCGGCGCAGTGCCAGCGTGCCGTCGACGGTGGCGCGGTCCAGCACCAGCGCCGGCTCGGCGTCCCACGAGGTGTCGCCCAGGCGATCGAAGCTGGCGCCGCTGGCGTCGAGGTCGCCGCCGATGCGCGTGCGCCGCAGGCTGGTGCAGCCGGCCGCGCCGTAGCCGCCGTCCAGATGCAGCGAGCCGCCGATGTTCGCGCGGTCCATCGTGAGTGCCGGGCCGCGGCCGCCGCCTTCCAGCAGATGCCCCGTGAAGTGGCCGCCGACGTGCGCGTCGCCTTCGATGCGGGCGCCGACGAAGCGCACTTCGCCTTGCGCGGCAAAGCCCTCGGCCAGCCGCAGCTCGCCGCCGACCCAGGCGGCGTCGGCCGCCAGGCAGCAGCGTGCGCCGCGTTCGCCGTCGGCGCCGATGCGCAGGCGCGAGCAGTCCAGATGACCGCCGATGCGCGCGCGCGCCAGCCGCAGATCGCGCTCGACGCGGCAGCCGGCGCTGAGCGCGAAGTCGCGGTCCGTCGTGCAGCCGTCGCCGTGCAGCGCGACGAGGCGGCAACCGGCGAAGGTGAGGCTGCCCGCGACATGCGACTGCTCGAGCAGCACCGGCGCGTCGAAGGTGCAGCGGTAGAACCACAGACTACCGCCGATCTCGGCGTCGCCGAGGTCGAGACGTCCTTCGATCCACGCGCCCATCAGTTCGAGCCGTCGCGTCGGCAGCACCGCCGGGCCGCGCAGCAACTGCGCCAGCAACGCGGCGCGCACCGTGACGTCGGCGAAGGCCGAGGTCGGACGCCGCATCGACACCTTGGCGATATCGCCGAAGCGTAGAGCGTGCAGCAGCAGCCGCTCGGCGGGCCGCAGCGGCGCGAAGCGGGCGAGCGTCGCGGCGTCGGCGTCGGGGGCGGCGGTTTGGATCGTCATGGGTGCACGGTGCGTGCCGCGCAAAGGCAGCGCGGGCCGCATACGCATTGTGGGCAGGGCGCCCGCGGAATTCGATCCGGGTGCCCCCCACGGACGGGGGACCGCACTGCGACAGATGCCACGCATCGGGCGTCCGGCGACTCGGCCGGGCCCGCGAACCGGGGGGCTCAGTGCAGTCGCATGCCGGGCGTTGCGCCGGCCCCGGGCTCGAGCAGGTACAGGCCGGGGTGGGCCTTGGCGTCGGCGTGGCCGGCACTGAGGATCATGCCTTCGCTGACGCCGAACTTCATCTTGCGCGGCGCCAGGTTGGCGGCCAGCACGGTGAGCCGGCCGATCAGTGCCTCGGGCGCGTGCGCGCTCGCGATGCCGCTGAAGACGTTGCGCAGGCGGCCCTCGCCGACATCGAGCGCGAGGCGCAGCAGCTTGGTGCTGCCCTCGACGCGCGCGGCGGCGACGATGCGCGCGATGCGCAGATCGACCTTGGCGAAGTCGGCTATGCCGATCTCGGCGGCGATCGCTTCGCCCCCCGGCAGCGCCGGTGTGTCTGCCGGCGGCGCCGCTGCCGCCGGCTCGAACAGCGCGTCGAGTTGTGCGGCGTCGGCGCGCTGCATCAGGTGCCGGTACTCGCCGATGCGGTGACGGCCGAGCGCGCGTTGCGCGTCGGCCCAGGCGAGCGGCCCGATGCGCAGGAAGGCTTCCACCCGTGCCGCCAGCGCCGGCAGCACCGGCGCGAGGTAGATCGTGAGCACGCGGAAGGCCTCGATGCAGACGGTGCACACGTCGTGCAGCGCGGCGTCCATGCCGGGCTGCTTGGCAAGCTCCCAGGGCTTGGTGCGATCGACGTACTCGTTGACGCGGTCGGCCAGCAGCATCACCTCGCGCAGCGCCTTGCCGTACTCGCGTTCGTCGTAGAGCTCGCGCACGGTGTCGGCGTGCGCACGCACTCCGTCGAGCAGCGCGCGGCCCTCGACGCCGACATCGCCGCTCAGCTCGCCGCCGAAGCGCTTGGCGAGGAAACCGGCGGCGCGGCTGGCGATGTTGACGTACTTGCCGACCAGATCGCTGTTGACGCGGGCGACGAAGTCCTCGGGGTTGAAGTCGAGATCCTCGACGCGCGCGTTGAGCTTGGCGGCGATGTAGTAGCGCAGCCACTCGGCGTTCAGGCCGAGCTCGAGGTAGCGCAGCGGACTGATGCCGGTGCCGCGGCTCTTGCTCATCTTCGCGCCGCTCACCGTCAGGTGTCCGTGCACCCAGACGCGGTCGGGTGCCTTGCGGCCGCTGAAGTGCAGCGTGGCCGGCCAGAACAGCGTGTGGAAGGTGACGATGTCCTTGCCGATGAAGTGGATCTGCTCGAGCGCCGGGTCGGCGAGGTAGGCGTCGACGTCGCGGCCCTGCTTGGCGAACCAGGCCACGAGGCTCGCCAGATAGCCGATCGGCGCGTCGAGCCAGACGTAGAAGTACTTGCCCGGCGCGTCGGGAATCTCGATGCCGAAATAGGGCGCATCGCGGCTGATGTCCCAGTCGCCGAGCAGGGCCTTGCCGTCCTCGCCGGGCTTGAACCACTCGCGCACCTTGTTGGCGACCTCGGGCTGCAGCTTGCCGTCCTGCGTCCACTGCTCGAGATAGGCGACGCAGCGCGGGTCGGACAGGCGAAAGAAGAAGTGCTCGCTCGACCTCAGCACCGGCGTCGCTCCGGTCAGCGCCGAGGTCGGGTTCTTCAGCTCGGTGGGCTGGTAGACGGCGCCGCAGACCTCGCAGTTGTCGCCGTACTGGTCCTTGGCGCCGCAGTTCGGGCACTCGCCCTTGATGAAGCGGTCGGGCAGGAACATGCCCTTGTCGGGGTCGTAGAACTGCTCGATGGTGCGCACGTCGATCAGATCGTTGGCGCGCAGCGCCAGGTAAATGTCCCGCGCCAGCGCGTGGTTCTCGGGCGCATCGGTGCTGTGCCAGTGGTCGAACGAGATGTGAAAGCCGTCCAGGGTCGGCTTGCGCCCGGCGGCCACTTCGGCCACGAACTGCTGCGGCGTCTTGCCCGCCTGCTCGGCGGCGATCATGATCGGCGCGCCGTGCGCGTCGTCGGCGCAGACGAAGTTCACCTCGTGCCCGAGCATGCGCTGCAGCCGCACCCAGATGTCGGCCTGGATGTACTCCATGATGTGACCGATGTGGAACGGGCCGTTGGCGTAGGGCAGCGCGGTGGTGACGAAGAGCTTGCGGGTCATGGCCGGATTCTAGGTATGCATGCCGGCGGGGGCATGGGCGCTCCGCTAGACTGGCGCGTTCTGCGCCGCGGGCAGCCGCCCCGCGCATCGCCAACCCCAGGCCCGGAGAGCCGCCACATGCCCAGCGTTACCGAGAGCGCCCTGCTCGAAGCCCTCGCCACCGTCGTCGATCCCCATACCGGCAAGGGCTTCGTCGAGGCCAAGTGCATCCAGAACCTGAACATCGAGGGCGGCGACGTCACGTTCGACGTCGAGCTGGCCTATCCGGCCAAGAGCCAGCATGCGGCGCTGCGCTCGGCGCTGGTGGCCGCGGCGCGCACGGTGCCGGGCGTCGGCAACGTCAGCGTCTCGATGCGCACCAACATCATCAGCCACGCCGTGCAGCGCGGCGTGCAGTTGCTGCCCGGCATCAAGAACGTCGTCGCCGTCGCCTCGGGCAAGGGCGGCGTCGGCAAGAGCACGACCACCGTCAACCTGGCGCTGGCGCTGGCCGCCGAGGGTGCGCGCGTGGGCATCCTCGACGCCGACATCTACGGCCCGAGCCAGCCGACGATGATGGGCATCGAGGGCAAGCCCGAGAGCATCGACGGCAAGACGATGGAGCCGCTCGAGAACTACGGCGTGCAGGTGATCTCGATCGGCTTCATGGTCGAGCCCGACCAGGCGATGATCTGGCGCGGTCCGATGGCCACGCAGGCGCTCGAGCAGTTGCTGCGCCAGACCAACTGGCGCGAGCTCGACTACCTGCTGGTCGACATGCCGCCGGGCACCGGCGACATCGCGCTCACGCTCAGCCAGCGCGTGCCGCTCACCGGCGCGGTGATCGTCACCACGCCGCAGGACATCGCGCTCATCGATGCGAGGAAGGGCCTCAAGATGTTCGAGAAGGTCGGCGTGCCGATCCTCGGCATCGTCGAGAACATGGCGGTGCACGTGTGCTCCAACTGCGGCCATGTCGAGCACATCTTCGGCGCCGAGGGCGGCAAGCGCATGGCCGCCGAGTACAAGGTCGACTACCTGGGTGCGCTGCCGCTGACGATGAAGATCCGCGAGCAGGCCGACAGCGGCCGGCCGACGGTGGTGGCCGAACCCGACGGCGACATCGCCGCGCTGTACAAGCAGGTGGCGCGCCGGGTGGCGGTCAGCATCGCGGCGCGCTCCAAGGACTTCAGCGCCAAGTTCCCTACCATCACGGTGAGCAAGGCGACCTGAGCCGCGCAACCCGCGCGGCATCGGGCGCGCTCAGCCGTTGCCCGGCTCCGCCGCCGCGAGCGGCAGCCAGTGCCGCAGCTTGGCCGCCAGTTCGTCCTGCGTGAACGGCTTGGCCAGATGGTCGTCCATGCCGGCGGCCAGGCAGTCGCGCACGTCCGAGTCGTAGGCATCGGCCGTGACGGCGACGATCGGCACCGTCAGTGCCTGGGCGCCGGCCTCGCCGCGGCGAATGCGCGCCGTGGCGGCGGTGCCGCCGAGCACGGGCATCTGCTGGTCCATCAGCACGACATCGACGGCGCGGCGGCGCAGCGACTCGATGGCCAGCAGCCCGTTCTCCGCCTCTTCCACCTCGAGACCCAGGCGGCGCAGCATCTCGCTGGCGATGACGCGATTGACCGGGTTGTCCTCGACCAGCAGCACTCGGCCGTGCAGCGCAGCGCCGGAGGCCGCCGGCGGTGCCGCCGCGGCGCGACCGGCCGGCGGCAGCTCGAGATCGAACCAGAAGCGCGAACCCACGCCCGGCTCGCTCTCGAGCTCGATGCGAGCGCCCATCGCGGCGACCAGGCGCTGCGCGATGGCCAGGCCGAGCCCGGTGCCGCCGCGCGATGGGCGATCGGGATGGGTGACCTGCATGAAGGGGTCGAACAGCCGCCCGTGAGCCGATTCGTCGATGCCGATACCGGTGTCGCGCACCTCGAAGCGCAGGCGCTCGGGATGCCGCGGGGCGGCGCCGACGCGCACGTCGACGCGGCCGCGATCGGTGTACTTGACCGCGTTGCCGACCAGGTTGAGCAGCACCTGGCGCAGTCGCACCGGGTCGCCGAGCACGGGGCGCGTCGAGGCCTCGTCGCACTGGCAGTCCAGCCGCAAGCCCTTGTTCACCGCCAGCGCCACGTGCAAGGCCACGGCCTCGGAGGCGAGTTCGTCGGCGCGCAGCGGCAAGCGCTGCAACTCGGCGCCCACGACCTCGAGCCGCGAGTAGTCGAGCACGTCGTCGATGACGGTCCGCAGCGCCATGCCGGAGCGGCGCGCGACCTCGATCAGGCGGCGCTGCTCGGCGGGCAGGCGCTCGACATCGGCCAGTTCCAGGCTGCCCAGCAGTCCGGCCAGGGGCGTGCGCAGCTCGTGGCTGACGCCGGCCATGATCTGCTGCTTGGCGCGGGCCGCCGCCAGCGCCTCGTCGCGTGCCACGGCGAGTTCGCGCGTGCGCGCCTGCACGCGCAGCTCGAGCGTGGCGTTGAGCTCGGCCAGGCGCCGGCTGGACGCCGCGTTGTCGGTGTCGGCGGCCTCGGTGGCCTCCATCATCGCCACCATGCCATGCGACAGGCGCAGCAGTTCGGCGCTGGCGTCGCGGTCGTCGCTCGTCAGCGGCGGGCCGAGTTCGGCGACGCGCCGCCGACCGGCCGCGAAGTCGTCCACCGAGGTGGCCAGCCGGTCGATGCGTGCGACGTGGCGCCGCGCCCAGCCGCCGATCGCCAGCCAGACGAGCAGCGCCGCGCCCGATGCGCCGGCGGCGACCAGCGCCGCCAGTTCCGCCGGCGGCAGCACGTCCTGCGCCACGCGCGTCACCCGAAGCTGCGGCGCACCGCGTTCGTCGCCCCAGTCGGCGATGGCTTGCACCAGATGCCCGTGTTGCGCGGCCGACGCCGGCAGCGCGCCGGACTCGGTCACCTGGCCGTGGCCGGGCCACAGCAGGGCCAGATGGACGTCGGGAAAGGCGATGCTCGCCAGCAGCGAGCTGTCCAGTGCCACCCAGGCCAGCAAGTGGCCGTCGCTGCGTGCGCCCAGATGCAGCGGCAGGCGCAGCACGCGGTAGACGCGTGCACCGGCGGCGGAAAGGACCCACGATGCCACGCCGGCGCCGGCAGGCACCTCGGCCGAGACGCCCGGCGCTGCATGGCTGCCCAGCGTGCGACCGGCGGCGTCGAGCACGCGCACCTGCGCGAAGCCGACGTCGCCGCCCTGGCCGGCGATGAAGGCTGCGATGCGTGCCGTCGCGGCGCGCTCGTCGCCGCCGTCGAGAATGGCGATGAACTCGAGCTGCGCACGCAGCTGCCGCGCATGGTGCATCCAGTCCTCGTCCATGCGCTTCGTTTCGCGGTCGAGGTAGGTGCGCGCTGCGTCGGTCCAGCCTGCGTCCAGCCGGCGATGCTGCCAGTGGTAGATGGCCGCCACCACCAACGCCGTGACCGACAACGCCGCCAGCGCGGCCGCGGCCAGGCGAAGGGCGAGCAACCGACGCAGCGGCAGTGCAGCTTGCGCGTTCGCGATTGCGGGGCGCGACGACGACATCGTGGTGCGTGCTGCCGCTCCGTTGCCGCCGCGGCGGACGGCGCAGCGGCTGCATTGTCGTACACCGAGCGCGCGGCATGCAGGGCGCGCGATACTCGCGGCCTTCGCCTGAGGCTGAGGAGCCCGCCGCCTTGATGCCGCCGCCCACCGACCCGAGGGCCGCCGAGACCGCCGAGTCGGCCGAGGCGGCCGAGGCTGCCGCCAACCCGGCCGCGGCGCCGCCCGCCGCCATCCAGCGTCGGCAGAGGCGCGCCGCTGCCAAGGGCCGCAGCGTGAACGCGGCCGCGCTGGCCGAGGTGCGCGCGCTGGTGCCGCCGCAGTGGCTGCGGCGCGACCTGCTGATCGAGGCGCTGCACCGCATCCAGGACGCGCAGGGCCAGCTGGCGGCGCCGCATCTGGTGGCGCTGGCATCGCTGCTCGCGCTGTCGGTGGTCGAGGTGTTCGAAGTGGCGAGCTTCTATCACCACTTCGACGTCGTGCGCGAAGATGCGGCGGGCCGCATCGCCGCGGCGGCGCCGCTCACCGTGCGCGTGTGCGACAGCCTGTCGTGCGAGCTCGCCGGTGCGCAGGAACTGCTGGCACGTCTGCCGACGCTGCTAGCGCGCGAAGTGCGCGTGCTGCCGGCGCCCTGCGTCGGCCGCTGCGAGGCGGCGCCGGTGGTGCTGGTGCATCAACACCCGGTGCTGGAGGCTACGCCCGAGCGCGTGCTGGCGGCCGTGCAGGGCGGCGCGCGCACCGAGGTCGTGCGCGGGCATGTCGGCTACGCCGCGTACCGCGCCGCTGGCGGCTATGCGCTGCTGGCCGACTGCATGGCCGGTCGGCGCCGCGTCGACGACGTGCTCGATGCGATCGAGCAGGCCGGCCTGCGCGGACTGGGCGGCGCCGGATTTGCGACGGCACGCAAGTGGCGCGCGGTGCGCGCGCAGCCGTCTCCGCGCTACCTGACGGTGAACCTCGACGAAGGCGAGCCCGGGACGTTCAAGGACCGCCATTACCTCGAGCGCGACCCGCACCGCTTCATCGAGGGCGCGCTGATCGCGGCGTGGGCGGTGGGCATCGAGGCGATCTGGATCTACCTGCGCGACGAATACCACGGCTGCCGCGCGATGCTCGAGGCCGAGCTGGCCGCGCTTGCCGCCGATCCGCCGCTGGCGGGCCTGCCGCGCATCGAGTTGCGGCGCGGCGCCGGCGCCTACATCTGCGGCGAGGAGTCGGCGCTGATCGAGTCGATCGAAGGCAAGCGCGGCTGGCCGCGGCTGCGTCCGCCGTTTGTTGCCGAAACGGGCCTGTTCGGGCGCCCGACGCTGGCGCACAACTTCGAGACGCTGCACTGGGTGCGCGCGATCGTCGAGCGCGGACTGGAGTGGTTCGCCGCGCAGGGCCGGCGCGGACGCAAGGGGCTGCGCAGCTTCTCGGTGAGCGGACGCGTGCGCGAGCCGGGCGTCAAGCTCGCGCCGGCCGGCATCACGCTGCGCGAGCTGGTCGACGAATACTGCGGCGGCATGCCGGCGGGGCACGAGCTGTATGCCTATCTGCCCGGCGGCGCGAGCGGCGGCATCCTGCCGGCGCGGCTGGCCGACCTGCCGCTGGACTTCGACACGCTGCAGCCCTACGGCTGCTTCATCGGCAGTGCGGCGGTGATCGTGCTCTCGCAACACGACCGTGCGCTCGACGCGGCGCGCAACGTGACGCGCTTCTTCGCCGCCGAAAGCTGCGGCCAGTGCACACCGTGCCGCCTCGGCACGGCCAAGGCGAGCGCGATGATCGCCGACGCGCGCTGGGACCCTGCGCTGCTCGGCGAGCTGTCGCAGGTGATGCGCGATGCGTCGATCTGCGGCCTCGGGCAGTCGGCGCCGAATGCGATGGACTGCGTGCTGCGCTACTTCGCGCACGAGCTGGCGCCATGAGCTGCGTGGCGGACCGGCGAGCGCGGCGCGCTCGGCGCGCGACCACGAAAGGATGCCGATGAACGCGCTGACACGCGCGGCACGTGCGCAGCGCACGCGGGACGATGCCGCGCACGTCGAGTTCACGCTCGACGGCCGCGCCGTCGCCGCGCTGCGCGACGAGACGATCCTCGAGGCGGCGCGCCGCGTCGGCGTCGAGATCCCGCACCTGTGCTGGAGCCCGCAGCTCGATGCGGTCGGCAACTGCCGCGCCTGCGTGGTCGAGATCGACGGCGAGCGCACGCTGGCTGCCTCCTGCTGCCGCCGGCCGACGCCGGGCATGCAGGTGAGCGCGAGCGGCGAACGCGCGCGTCGCGCGCAAAGGCTCGTGCTCGAGCTGCTGCAAGGCGACCTGCCCGCGGCGCGGCACGCGCAGCGCAACGAGCTCGACGACTGGTGCGAGCGCCTGCAGGTCGGCCGCCCGCGCTTTGCGGCGCGCGCCGCGCCGCCGCCCGATCCGTCGCACCCGGCCATCGCCGTCCACCTCGACGCCTGCATCCAGTGCACGCGCTGCCTGCGCGCCTGCCGCGACGAGCAGGGCAACGACGTGATCGGCATGGCCGGGCGCGGCGCCGACGAGCGCATCGTGTTCGACCTCGACGATCCGATGGGCGCGTCGAGCTGCGTCGGCTGCGGCGAGTGCGTGCAGGCCTGCCCGACCGGCGCCTTGTCGCCCGCGCACGACGCGGCGCTGCCGGTGCCCGACCGCTCGGTGCACTCGCTGTGCCCGTTCTGCGGCGTCGGCTGTCAGCTCACCTACCACGTCAAGGCGGGCCGCATCCTGCACGTCGAAGGCCGCGACGGTCCGGCCAATCGCGGCCGCCTGTGCGTCAAGGGCCGCTACGGCCACGACTACGTGCGCCATCCCGAGCGGCTGACGGTGCCGCTCGTGCGCCGCGCCGACGCGCCCAAGCGCGGCGACGGCCCCACCGACCCGGCCACCACGCGCGGCTGGTTCCGCGAGGCGAGCTGGGACGAGGCGCTGGCCGTGGCCGGCGGCCGGTTGCGCGCGCTGCGCGATGCGCACGGGCCGCGCGCGCTGGCCGGCTTCGGCTCGGCCAAGGGCAGCAACGAAGAGGCCTACCTGTTCCAGAAGCTCGTGCGGCTGGGCTTTGGCAGCAACAACGTCGACCACTGCACCCGGCTGTGCCACGCCAGCAGCGTGGCGGCGCTGCTCGAAGGCCTCGGCTCGGGCGCGGTGAGCAACCCGGTGCTCGACGTCGCCGCCGCCGAGGTGGTGATCGTGATCGGCTCCAACCCGACCGTGAACCATCCGGTGGCCGCGACCTGGATCAAGAATGCGGTGCGCGGCGGCACCAGGCTGGTCGTGATGGACCCGCGGCGCGGCGAGCTGGCGCGCCATGCGCAGCACGTGCTGCAGTTCACCCCGGGCGCCGACGTGGCGCTGCTCAACTCGATGCTGCACGTCATCGTCGACGAGGGTCTGGCCGATGCCGCCTTCGTCGCAGATCGCACCAGCGGCTGGGAGGCGCTGGCGGCCCATGTGCGCGCCTTTGCGCCCGAGGCGATGGCGCCGCTCACCGGCATCGACGCGGCCACCGTGCGCGCCGTGACGCGGCTGTACGCGACCAGCCGCGCCAGCATGATCCTGTGGGGCATGGGCGTGAGCCAGCACGTGCACGGTACCGACAACGCGCGCTGCCTGATCGCGCTGGCGCTCGCGACCGGCCAGATCGGCCGCGCCGGCACCGGCTTGCATCCGCTGCGCGGCCAGAACAACGTGCAGGGCGCGAGCGACGCCGGGCTGATCCCGATGATGTACCCCGACTACCAGCGCGTGGACGACGCGGCGGCGCGCCAGCGCTTCGCCGCCGGCTGGGGCGTGGGCGTCGAGCGGCTCGATCCAGCGCCCGGCCTCACGGTGGTCGAGGTGATGAACGCCATCGTTGCCGGCCAGGTGCGCGGCATGCTCATCATGGGCGAGAACCCGGCGATGAGCGATCCGGACACGCATCACGCGCGCGCCGCGCTCGCCGCGCTCGACACGCTGGTGGTGCAGGACCTGTTCCTCACCGAGACCGCTGCGCTGGCCGACGTCGTGCTGCCGGCCAGCGCGCATGCCGAGAAGACCGGCAGCTTCACCAACACCGACCGCCTGGTGCAGCTTGGCCGGCGCGCGCTGCCGCTGCCGGGCGCGGCACGGCAGGATCTGTGGTGTCTCATCCAGCTGGCGCGCTGGTTCGATCTCGACTGGTCGCATTACGGCGCCGCTCCCGACGATTGCGACCTGGCTGCGGCCCGTGTCTTCGACGAGATGCGCCTTCTCATGCCGAGCATCGCCGGCGTCCCCTGGGCGCGGCTCGAGCGCGACGGTGCCGCCGTCTATCCGTGCGCACACGAGGGCGACCCCGGCGAGACGGTGGTCTTCACCGAACGCTTCCCGACCGCGAGCGGGCGCGGCCGCTTCGTGCCGGCCGGTCTGGTGCCCGCCGACGAGCGGCCCGATGCCGAGTACCCGCTGGTGCTGATCACCGGGCGCCAGCTCGAGCACTGGCACACCGGCGCGATGACGCGGCGCTCGGCGGCGCTCGACGCCATCGAGCCCGATCCGGTGGTGCTCGTGCATCCGCTCGACCTGGGCGCCATCGGAGCGGCGCCGGGCGACGTGGTCACCTTGCACTCGAGACGCGGCACGGTGAGCCTCTTCGCACGCGCCGACGAAGGCATGCCGCGCGGTGCCGTGTTCGTCGCCTTCTGCTGGGCGGAGGCGGCGATCAACAAGCTCACCAACCCTGCGCTCGATCCGGTGGCCAAGATCGCCGAGGTCAAGTACTGCGCCGTGCGGCTGGCCGCCGGCGGCAGCGTGGCGGCACGGCCGCTGGCGACCTGGGCCGCACCGGAGGAGATTCGATGACGACCGACCTGTCGACGCGGCTCACGCGTGCGCTCGATCTGCGCCATCCGCTGGTCTCGGCGCCGATGGCCTTTGCCGGCGGCGGCGCGCTCGCCGCGGCCGTCAGCGCTGCCGGCGGACTCGGCCTGATCGGCGGCGGCTACGGCGACCCGAGCTGGCTCGAGGCGCAGTTCGCCGCGGCGGCGGGCCATCGCGTCGGCGTCGGCTTCATCACCTGGTCGCT
>JAGWTJ010000312.1 GCA_028869005.1 Burkholderiales bacterium
TCGCGTCGGGCAGCGAACTAGCGCGCGCCAGCGGCGACATCGTTCTCGACGGTGCGCATCTGACGGCGCTGGCGCAGGCGCGCGCCGTCGCGCGCCAGACGCTGGCCGTGCTGCGCCAGAACCAGCGCTGGGCGCTGGCCTACAACCTGGCCGTGGTGCCGCTGGGCGCGCTCGGCTTCGTGCCGCCGTGGCTGGCGGCGGTCGGCATGTCGGCCAGTTCGCTGGTCGTGATCCTCAACGCACTGCGCATCGGCCGCACGGCGGCGGCGTGTACGGCGGACAGCGCGGCGGCACTGCGGCGGGCGGCGGCATGAACATCCTCGTGGTCATGATTCCGCTGTCGATCCTGCTGCTGATCGGCGCCGGCATCGCGTTCTTCTGGGCCGTCGAGCACGAGCAGTTCGACGACCTCGACAGCCCGGCCATCCTGCCGCTGCTCGACGACCCCGCACCCGAGCGGCCCGAGGCGTCCGAGCCGCCACCGGATGGGGACGCCAGGCGCTGACGCGTCGCGACGACGCGCGCTGGCCGCGCTCAGGCGCGCCCGGCGGCGCGCCAGGCGCGACTCACCGCGCGCATCTGGCCGACGAACACGGCCAGCCAGGCCAGCAGCCCGAGTGCGAGGAAGAGGTCCGGCAGCGCGTCCAGGAAGTCGATCTGCATCGCCAGGTTCATGTGGTGCGTGCTTGCCGCGTACATGCCGAGCGGGAAGACGGCGCCCCAGTACAGCGGGTCGTAGCGCAACGGAAAGCGCCGCACGCCGTGACGCCACACGGCCAGGATCAGCAGCATCGGGATCCACCAGGTGCCGCTGGCCCAGTAGAAGATGGTGAAGCCCTTGACGAAGGGCAGCGTCGACGCGATGAAGGGTGCGTGAGGCGCGTTCAGGATGAGTTGCGAGCCGGCCAGCGTCGAGATCGCCATCGCGCCCATGTTGATCCAGTACGGCGGCGACAGGTCGGCCGGCGAGAACTGGAAGAAGGTGTAGCGGTAGAAGATCAGCGTCATCAGCCAGATGTAGAGCATGCCGCCCCACAGCCACATCGACAGCGCGAAGAAGTTCAGTTCGAGCCGCATCGGCTGCGGCACGTGCTCCGAGATCATCGAGCTGAGCACCGCCATCGACTGCGTGGCCACGACGGCCAGCAGCCAGCCGCCGTTGATGCCGTGGTCCAGGCCCGGCTTGTTCTCCTTCACCGTGAGCACGGTGAAGATGGTGTAGGTGAGCACGACCCAGGCGACGAGGCCGAGCGCGCCGAGTGCCACCGCCAGCGCCAGGCTGCCGCCGATGACGAGGCTCTGGCTGCCGAGCACGCCGCAGGCGGCCACGAAGGTGAAGAAGCCCGGCGCGCGCAGGTGGTCGAACAGATCGGCGACGACCGGCGCGGGATGCCACAGCGCACGCGCCAGCGCCAGCACGCCGATGATGGCGAACAGCAGCCAGTTCAGCACGTACAACGCCTGCGGCAGCCGCGGCACATCGAGCATGCGCGCGGCCAGCGACAGGATGCCGGTGGCCATGATCATGCTGAAGTAGGTCGGCGACATCGTTTCGAGCGATGCGCGCAGACGCTGGACGAGGGTCGAGTTCATGGGGTCGAAGGCGTGCAGCGTATCGCATCCGCATCCGCGCGGGTCGCCGGCGCCGGCGCACCGCGGGCGCACTGCGCGTTGACTCAGGGCGCACCGCCGTCGTGAGCCCTTGAACTGCACGCGTTGCGGGCTCAGCATCGGGGTTCGCGGCGGCGGTCTTCGGCCTGCCTCGTGAAGGCGCTGCACGGCGCCGCAGCACAGCACACACGGGCGCGAGCATGGCCGAACAGATCTTCGACTACGTGGTGGCGGGTGCCGGCTCGGCCGGCTGCGTGCTGGCGCATCGGCTGGTGAAGGCCGGCCACCGCGTGCTGCTGCTGGAAGCGGGGCCGGCCGACGACAGCCGCTTCGTGCAGATGCCGGCGACCTTCGTGCGCGTCATCGGCACCGAGCGCACGTGGATGTACGAGACCGAGGCGCAGCCGGCCGCGGCAGGCCGCCGCCTGTTCGTGCCGCAGGGCCGCACGCTGGGCGGCGGCAGTTCGGTCAACGCGATGGTCTACATCCGCGGCCAGCCGCAGGACTACGACGGCTGGGCGGCGCAGGGCTGCGCCGGCTGGGGCTGGGCCGATGTGCTGCCGGTGTTCCGCCGCGCCGAAGGCAACCAGCGTCTGTCCGGGCCGTGGCATGGCGTCGACGGGCCGATGAAGGTCAGCGACACGCGGCATCGCCATCCGCTCAGCCTGGCCTTCGTCAAGGCGGCGCAGGAAACGGGGCTCGCGTACAACGACGACTTCAACGGTGCCGGCCAGGCCGGCGTCGGCTTCTACCAGACCACCACCAGCGAAGGGGCGCGCGCCAGCACGGCCGCCACCTACCTGGCCGCGGTGCGCGGCGACGAGCGGCTGACCGTGCTCACCGGTGCGCACGTGCTGCGCCTGCGGGTCGAGGCGGGCGCGGTGCAGGGACTCGTCTATCGGCGCGGCAACGAGGAAGTGAGCGTGCAGGCGCGGCGCGAGGTCGTGCTCGCCGCCGGCGCGCTGGCCAGTCCCAAGCTGCTGATGCTGTCGGGCATCGGCCCGGGCGCCGCGCTGCAGCGCCTGGGCATCGCGGTGCAACGCGATCTGCCGGGCGTCGGCGGCAACTACCACGACCACCTCGAGGTCGGCGTCTACGCGCGTGCGCGCCAGCCGATCAGCCTGACCGGCCAGGACCGTGGTCTGGCCGCACTGCGTCACGGCGTGCAGTGGCTCACCACGCGCACCGGCTTGCTGACCTCGAACGTCGTCGAGTGCGGCGGCTTCGCCGACACCGCGGGCGAGGGACGGGCCGACGTGCAGTTCCACGTGCTGCCGGCGCTGGTGGGGGACGTCGACCGCGAGCCGATCGCCGGCCACGGCCTGACGATCAACCCGTGCTTCCTGCGCCCGCGCTCGCGCGGCAGCGTCACGCTGAGCAGCGCCGATCCGATGGCGCCGATCGTCTTCGACGGCCACTACCTCGAGGCGCAGGCCGACGTCGACACGCTGGTGCGCGGTGTCAGGCTGGCGCGGCGCATCCTGCGCGCGCCCTCGCTGCAGGCGGTCGTCAGCGGCGAACTGGAACCTGCGAGCGGCGACGATCCCGGCGACGAAGCGCTCGAGGCCTACGCGCGCCAGCGCGCCAAGACCGTCTACCACCCGTC
>JAGWTJ010000056.1 GCA_028869005.1 Burkholderiales bacterium
GCGCCGCCGCCACGTCGCTTCCCGCCCACCTGCGCGCGCAGATCGTGGGCATGCGGCTGGCGCCGGACGAGCGGCTGGCGCTCGAGGTGCTGATCGAATCGCTGGACGCAGACGGCTACCTGGCCGATCCGCTCGAGGAGATCGCCGAACGCCTGGCGGCGCTCGGCGACCCTGGCGACCACAGCGCGCACGAAACGCCCGCCGCCCCGGACGCGCACGCCGCGCTGCTCGATCGGCTGCGCTGCGCGCTCGCCTGGCTGCAGAGCCTGGACCCGCCGGGGGTGGGCGCGCGCAACCTCGGCGAATGCCTGTGCATCCAGTTGCGCGCCCGGCCCGCGGGGCCGGCGCGGCAGCTCGCGCTGCGTATCGCCGAGCATCATCTGGGATTGCTGGCACAGCGCGACCTGCGCCGCCTGGGCATGCTCACCGGCGCCCCCGACGAACTGCTGCGCGAGGCGCAGGCGATGATCGTCGCCTGCGAGCCCAAGCCCGGACGTCCGTTCGGCGCCGCCGAAGCCGGCCTCGTGGTGCCCGACGTGATCGTGCGCAAGAGCGGGCGCGGACTCGCGGTGACGATCAATCCGGACGTCATGCCCCGACTGCGCATCAACGACGTCTACGCACGCGCACTGCGCGGGCGGCGTGGCGCCGACGGCCAGGCCGGACTGACGGCGCGGTTGCAGGAGGCGCGCTGGTTCGTGCGCAACGTGCAGCAGCGCTTCGACACCATCCTGCGCGTGAGCAAGGCCATCGTCGAGCGCCAGAAGGCCTTCTTCGCGCACGGCGCGATCGCCATGAAGCCGCTCGTGCTGCGCGAGATCGCCGACGAGCTCGGCCTGCACGAGAGCACCATTTCGCGCGTCACCACCGCCAAGTACATGGCGACGCCGCAGGGCACCTTCGAGCTGAAGTACTTCTTCGGCTCCAGCCTCGCCACCGAAGCCGGCGGCAGCGCCAGCAGCACCGCGGTGCGCGCACTCATCCGGCAGCTCGTCGCTGCCGAAGATGCCGCCAAGCCGCTGTCCGACGGCCTCATCGCCCAACTGCTCGAGGAGCAGGGCATCCAGGTCGCGCGGCGCACGGTCGCCAAGTACCGCGACGCGCTCAAGATCGCGCCGGCCGGCCTGCGCAGGGCGACCTGATGCCCACGCTGTTCCTGCCCTGCGCCGCCGGCGTCGAGGGCCTGCTCGCCGACGAGGTGCAGCGCATCGCGGCACACGCGGCCGTTGCCGGCCGCGGCGGTGTCTTCGTCGACGGCGACGAGACGCTCGCGATGCGGCTCAACCTCGAAAGCCGCCTCGCGCAGCGCGTGCTGTGGCCGCTCGCGCAAGGCGCCTACCGCGACGAGCAGGATCTCTACGCGCTGGCGCGCAGCGTGCGCTGGAGCGAGTGGATCACGCCACGGCAGACGCTCAAGGTCGACGTGAGCGCGCGTCACTCGCCGCTCAGAAGCCTCAACTTCGCTGCGCTGCGCGTCAAGGACGCGGTGTGCGATGCACTGCGTGAGAGCGACGGCGCGCGCCCGAGCGTCGACACGCGCCGCCCCGACCTGCCGCTCGTGCTGTACGTCGGTGAGAAGCAGGCCGCGCTGCATGTCGATCTGTCGGGCGAGGCGCTGTTCAAGCGCGGCTGGCGCGAGGATCGCGGCGAGGCGCCGCTCAAGGAGACGCTGGCTGCCGCGCTGCTGGCCGCCGCCGGCTGGCAGGGGCGCGCCGTTGACGGCGCACTGCTCGACCCGTGCTGCGGCGCCGGCACCATCGCCATCGAGGCGGCGCAGATCGCCTGCGGCATCGCACCGGGCCTCACGCGGCGTTTCGCCTTCGAGGCGCTGGCGCCGTTCCGCGCGCACGGGGCCGCCTGGCGCGAGATGCAGCGTGCGGCGCGCGCGCGCGTGCACGCCGCCGCGGCGCCGGTGTTCGCCGGCGACGTGAGCTTTCGCATGACCGACTTCGCGGCCCGCAACGCCGAGCGCGCAGGAGTCGCGGCGGCCATCGAGTTCAAGACCGCCGACGTGCTGCAGCGCCCGCCGCCCGCGCCGCACGGCACGATCGTGATGAACCCGCCGTACGGCGAGCGCATCGAGGCCAAGGGCCGCGGCGCCGCGGCGCGCGAGGGCTTCGAGCAGCATGGCACGCCCGACCAGTTCTTCGCGCAGCTCGCGACGCACTGGAAACACCACTACGGCGGCTGGACCGCCTGGGTGCTGAGCCCGCAGATGAAGCTGCCCGGCTTGATGCGGCTGGCCGAGTCGCGCCGCGTGCCGTTGTGGAACGGCCCCATCGAGTGCCGGCTGTTCCGCTTCGACATCACGGCGCGGGTGCCGCGCGACGGCGCTGCGTCGCGCGACAGCGCTGGGCCGCGCTGACTCAGCGCAGCAGCGGCAGCGCCGCGATGCGGCGGTCGATCTCGGCGAGCATGCGTTCGTAGTCGGGCGCGCCGACGCCGCCGTATTCGCGCAGGAACTCCGCCTCGGGCAGCCCCTCCGGCAGATCGCGCCACGGCGGCATCAGCGCGCGATCGGACACCCGCGCACCTGGGTCACCCGCCAGGCGCTGCAACAGCACGAGCGGGCTGGCGAGTGCGAGTTCGCCCAGGCGCGTGCCGGCGCGATCGGCGGCGATGTCGTTGAAGCTGAAGCCGCTGCCGCCATGCGCGTCGGACATCTCCTTGTACACGCCGACCGCCCGCGACAGCGGCGAGGTGCCGTCGATCGCCAGCAGGGCCGAGATCAGGAAGTGCAGCGCGAAGTCCGCGCGTCCGTCGAGCGTCACGCGCAACCGCACCGGCCGCGGCCAGCCGCGCGCTGCCGCCAGCCACTGCTCGAGCGACAGCCCGTTGGCGTAGGCGGTCAGCACGAGCAGCGCGGCGCGCGTCTCGTGCGTCGCCGCCGCGCCACGGTCGGTGCGCTGCTGCGCCAGCTCGAACAACGGCGCCAGCGCCTGCGTCAGCGGCCAAACGCTTCCGGCAGCGCGCTGTCGCGTCAGCTCCGCGAGCCGCGCGACGTAGACCTGCAGCCGCTGCTGCTCTTCGGGCGGCACCAGCGCCTCCAGCATGCGGCGCGGCGAACGCCCTTCCACGCGGTACGTGAGCACGAGCGTGCCGGGGCGCAACGACACGCGCTGCAGCAGGCCGAGCGCGACCTCGAGTTCGTCGGCGGCGCCGTCGTGCCGGGCCAGCGCACGCAGCAAGCGCGCGCCGAGCCAGGCCGGCACGGGCAGCGCGCCGACGTGCAGCGACGCGATGCGAGCGACGCCATCCTGCTCGGCCCAGCGGCTGCGCAGGTTCAGCCACAGTCCGTGCGCCAGCGGCGCGCTGGCATCGACCCGCGCGGCGCCGGACTGCAGCACCACCGCGACGCGCGCCTGCACGATGCGGTGCGCGGCGTGGTTGAGCAGCAGCTCGATGTCGCGCGTGCTCAATTGCAGGGTACGCACACCGCCCGGCGCAATGAGGCGCGGATCCTGCGCGCGCGCCAACGCCACCGCGCGCGCCACGTCCGCGGGCGAGACATCGTCACGTGCCGCAACGCGCGGCGCGCTGTCGACGACCAGCACGATCGCCGTCAGCGCTGCCAGCAGCAGCGCCGCCAGCACTGCGAGCGGCGCGCGCAGCCACCGACGTGGCCGCCAGGGCATCACGACCGGTTGGACGCGGCCGCACACCAGTACGGCCAGTGCGGCCAGTGCGGCCATCCCGCGGCAGGCAGGGTGACGGTGTGGAGCATGAGGGTTGTGATCGGTCGGACGGCCGGCGTCATTTTGAAGCCGTCGGTGCCGGCGCGCACGGCGCCCGGCAGCGGCGCCGCACGTCGCAGGCCGATGCAATAATGACCACGGCGGCCGTCCCCAGATGCTCAACGTCTTCACGCTGGCCAGCGGCCGGCTGTTCCAGGAAGAGATCGACAGCGCCGCGGCGTTGGCCGTCGTGCACCCGGTGTGGGTCGACCTCGAGGCGCCGAGCGACAACGAGAAGGCCTGGATCCACCAGCGTTTCGGGCTCGTCATCCCCAGCGACGTCGTGGCCGAAGACCTCGAGGAGTCGGCGCGCTTCTACGAGGAGGACAACGGCGAACTGCACATCCGCTCGGACTTCCTGATCGGCGACGAGGACGATCCGCGCAACGTGCGCGTGGCCTTCATCCTGTATCGCGACATCCTGTTCTCGGTGCACGCCGAGGACCTGCCGGTGTTCCGGCTGCTGCGCATGCGCGCGCGCCGCATCCCGGCGCTCATCGACGACGCCAAGGACGTGCTGCTGCGCCTGTACGACGCCGCCGCCGAATACAGCGCCGACACGCTGGAAGGCATCTACGACCGGCTCGAACGAGTCAGCGCCGGCGTGCTCAAGGAGACCATGAACGACGCCACGGCCGCCGAAGCGCTCGCCGCCATCGCCAAGGCCGAGGACCTCAACGGCCGCATCCGCCGCAACGTCATGGACACGAGGCGCGCGCTCAGCTTCATGATGCGCGGCCGCATGCTCGCCGCCAAGCAGTTCGAGGAAACGCGCCAGATCCTGCGCGACATCGACTCGCTCGACAGCCACACCGCGTTCCTGTTCGACAAGATCAACTTCCTGATGGACGCGATCGTCGGCTTCATCAACATCAACCAGAACAAGATCATCAAGATCTTCTCGGTGGCCAGCGTCGCGCTGCTGCCGCCGACCCTCATCGCCAGCATCTACGGCATGAACTTCAAGACCATGCCCGAGCTCGACCAGCCCTGGGGTTATCCGTTCGCCCTCGCCTTGATGGCGGCCTCGGTGGCCGCGCCGTTTCTCTACTTCAGGCGCAAGGGCTGGCTGCGCTGAAGACGGCACTGCGCGCCGCACGGCGCCGGCATCGCTCCAGTTCACCCGCACCGCACCGGCGTCGCCGAGTCGTGACGGCGACGCCGCCGCCGGAAATGCGAAGGCGGCCGCTTGCGCGGCCGCCTTGCCAAGACAAACTGTTGTGCAGCGCCCCGAAGCGAACGAGGGAGGGAGGGAGGAGGAGGAAAACCGCTTCGGGATTGCAACCGGCGTGACCGGCCGACCGCACAACAGAAAAACCGTTGCGCCCGAGCCCCTACTGGCCTGGGCGCCCGGGTTTGAGCGGCCCTGTCGCCGGAAGTTCCGCAACCCGCGCCATGGCGACGTCGAGCGGGCTGCGTGGTGTGCAAGCAACGATCGCGCGGACCGCGTCGGGCCACACCGCGTGATCGCGCCGACAGCTCCCGGGTTGGCGTGCGCCGCGTGGTGCGCATGCGCCCTCGATAATGCCGCCATGGCGATCGAGACCGACGACTTCGGCGGCGCACAGACCGGTCGCGCCCGCGTGCTCGGTGCCGCGGCGGCCTCGCCCAACGAGCAGGCCATCGAGCGCGCGCTGCGCCCGAAGGCGCTGGCCGACTACACCGGGCAGTCCAAGGCGCGCGAGCAGCTCGGCATCTTCATCGGCGCGGCGCGCGCGCGTGCCGAGGCTCTCGACCACGTGCTGCTGTTCGGTCCGCCCGGCCTGGGCAAGACGACGCTGGCGCACATCATCGCCACCGAGCTCGGCGTGAACCTGCGCCAGACCTCGGGGCCGGTGCTCGAAAAACCCAAGGACCTCGCCGCCATCCTCACCGGCCTCGAACGGCACGACGTACTGTTCATCGACGAGATCCACCGTCTGTCGCCCGTGGTCGAGGAGATCCTCTACCCCGCGCTCGAGGACTACCAGATCGACATCATGATCGGCGAGGGACCGGCGGCGCGCTCGATCAAGCTCGAACTGCAGCCGTTCACGCTGGTCGGCGCCACCACGCGCGCCGGCATGCTGACCAATCCGTTGCGCGACCGCTTCGGCATCGTCGCGAGGCTCGAGTTCTACTCGGCCGACGAACTCGCGCGCATCGTCATGCGCTCGGCCGCGCTGCTCGAAGTGTCGATCGACGAGGCCGGCGCGCTCGAGATCGCGCGCCGCTCGCGCGGCACACCGCGCATCGCCAACCGGCTGCTGCGCCGCGTGCGCGACTACGCGCAGGTCAAGGGCAGCGGCCGGGTCGATGCCGCCACCGCCGACAAGGCGCTGGTCATGCTCGACGTCGATCCGCTGGGCTTCGACGTCATGGACCGCAAGCTGCTCGAGGCCGTGATCCACCGCTTCGACGGCGGCCCGGTGGGCCTGGACAACGTGGCCGCGGCCATCGGCGAGGAAGCCGGCACCATCGAGGACGTGATCGAGCCCTACCTCATCCAGCAGGGCTACCTGCAGCGCACGCCGCGCGGCCGCGTCGCCACCGTCGCCGCCTGGCGCCACCTCGGGCTGGCGCCGCCGGCACGCGGCGACGATCTGTTCGAGAGCCGCTGAGTCTCGGCCGGGCGCTCAATCGGCTTCGACGACGGCCGCCTCCGGCGGACTGTCCAGGTGCGCGCAGTCGTTCCAGCCGACCAGCACGAAGCCCTCGCCGTGCCAGAGCAGCCGGTTGATCGCGGCGTTGCCGAGCTGCCAGCTGCGCGGCGCCTGCAGCCCGAGTCCGGTCGCGGCGCGGTACAGGCAATCGAGCACGCCGCCATGGGCGACGAGCGCGATCGTCTGCCCCGGATGGCGCGCGGCCAGCGCCGACGCGGCGCCCAGGCAGCGCGCGAAGAATTCGGTCAGTGTCTCGCCGCCGCCGGGCCCGAAGTCCGGCTCGCGGCGGCGCCAGCGTGCCGCCTCTTCGGGCCAGCGCGCGTCGATCTCGGCGTAGGTCACGCCCTCGAACGTGCCGAAGGCGCGCTCGCGCAGCGCGCGCTCGGCGACGAGCGGCGCCGCGCAGCGTGCGGCCAGTGCACGCGCGGTCGCCAGCGCGCGCTCGAGGTCGCTGCTGTAGATCGCCTCGATGCCCTCGTCGGCCAGCGCCTCGGCCAGGCGTTCGGCCTGCCAGCGGCCGGTGTCGTCGAGCGGCACGTCGAGCTGGCCCTGGATGCGCAGCGTGCGGTTCCACGCGGTGCGGCCGTGGCGCAGCGCAAACACGCGGGTCGGCTCCTGTGTCGGCTCCAGCACCGGCATCAGGCGCCGGCGAGCCGCCGCGGATTGAGCGTGTAGGTGCCGGAGAACGTGGCCTCGGCCAGCGCATGGCCGGCCAGCGCGCGGCGCACCGCATGGCCGTCGAAGATGCCTTCGAGCGGCAGCCGCGCCAGCGACAGGGCGTACAGCGTGAACACGTAGTGGTGCACCAGCGTGTCGTTGAGCGGCGGGAAAGGACCGTCGTAGCCGAAGTAGTTGCCTGCCATCTGCGCGTCGCCGGCGAACCACTTCGTGTAGTCGTTCAAGCCCTGGCGCGCCCCGTTGGCGCACTCGGGCCCGGGCTTGCCGCGCGCGACGAAGCCGCGGCTGAACTCGCCCTCGGCGATCACCGTCGGGCGCGGCGGCAGGTCGACCAGCACCCAGTGGAAGAAGTCGCTGCGCTCGAGGTCGGCCGCCAGCTCGCGTCCGGGCTGGTTCACGTCACGGCCGTCGAGCGGCACGTCGAAGTCGTGGCAGATCAGCACCATCGACTTGGCGCCTTCCGGCAGTTCGCTCCACGCCAGATGCGGGTTGAGGTTGTCGCCGAAGGTCGCTCCGCCGCGCCCGTCGGGCCGGCCGGCGGCATAGCGTGCGGGAATGCGGTCGCCGTTGGTCCAGCTTTCGCTCCAGAGCTTCATGCGCTGTGTTCCTGTTCCCGGTTCAACGGTCTGCGACCTACACACCCCATACCACAGGGACGTCGGCGGCGAGCGCGCGGCGCAGCATCTCGATCACCGGCCACAGGCGCTGGCGCAGCAGGACCGGCGTGTCCTCGGACGCGTCGCCCTCCTCGGGGGCCTCGCCATCGCGTTCAGCCACCGCGATCGCCGCTTCGAGCGCGGCAATGGCATCAGGCATCGCGGCCGGCTCGATGATGCCCTTGGCCGCCGGCTCACGGCCGAGCAGACGCAGCAGTCGGTCGCCCTGCGCCTCGAGCATGATGAGGTCGCCGCTCGCCTTGCACTTGAACTTGTAGATCATCGCTCGCGTCCGGTGCCGGTTCGGGGCGCCGGACGCGGGCGATTTTGCCGCGACTGCGCGGGCGAGCAAGCAGACGGGCGGCAGCGCCGCCGCGCCAGCCCGTCCGATGCGGCGCTGCGGCTCAGCCGCGCACGAGCCGAATGCGTGGCGGCGCGCGCCGCTCGGGCGCAGCGCCCGCCAGGCGCTGCTCGAAGCTGAGCGGGTCGAGCGCCGGGGCGTACAGCCAGCCCTGGAACTCGTCGCAGCCGGCGGCCTGCAGGAACTCGCGCTGCGCCTCGGTCTCCACGCCCTCGGCGACGACGCGCTTGCCGAGCGCACGCGCCATCTGCAGGATGGCGTGCACGATGCCGGCGTCGCCCGAGTCCGCGGGCAGTCCGCTCACGAAGCTGCGGTCGATCTTGAGCTTGTCGATCGGGAAGCGCTTCAGATACACGAGGCTCGAGTAGCCGGTGCCGAAGTCGTCGATCGCCAGTCGCACGCCGAGCCGCGCCAGCGCGTGCAGCCGCGCCAGCGCCTCGTCGGCGTCGTGCAGCAGGATGGACTCGGTCAGCTCGAGCTCCAGCAGCTGCGCCGGCACCCCGGCCACCGCCAGCACGCTGGCCACGCGCTCGACGAAATGCGGCTGCTGGAACTGCAGCGCCGAGACGTTGACGGCGATCGGCAGCGCATGCCCGCGCTGGTGCCACAGCGCCGCCTGACGCACCGCCTGCGCCAGCACCCAGTCGCCGATCGGCACGATGAAACCGCTTTCCTCGGCCACCGGGATGAAGCGCTGCGGCGACACCTCGCCGAGTTCGGGGTCGCGCCAGCGCAGCAAGGCCTCGGCGCCGACCAGCAGGCCGTCGGCCAGACGCAGTTGCGGCTGGTACTGCAGCCGAAAGCGACCGCTGACCAAGGCCTGGCGCATGGCATGCTCGAGCGCCATGTCGGAGCGCCGGTCGGACTCGGCGCGCAGCTGGTGCATCCGCACTCCGGCGCGCCCGCTCGCCTTGACGGCGCGCATCGCCGCCTCGGCGCGTCGCACGAGGTCGTCGGCGCTGCGTCCGTGCGAGGGCGCGAGCGCGATGCCGATGCTGCAGGTGAGAGTGAAGTGCTCGCCGTCGATGCTGCTCGGCTGCGCCACCACGTTGAGCATGCGGCGCGCCGCCGTCTCGGCGGCCTGCGCGTCGGCCGGCGCCAGCAGCACGGCGAACTGGTCGCCGCCGACGCGCGCCAGGACATCGCCATCGCGCAGGCAACCGCCCAGGCGTGCCGCGATGTCCTGCAGCACACGGTCGCCGACGTCGTGGCCGAGGCTGTCGTTGACCTGGCGGAAGCGGTCGAGATCGACGACCATCAGCGCGAAGGTCGCGCCGTTGCGCCCGAGCGTGTGCACCGCTGCCTCGACCTGCTCGCCGAAGCAGCGCCGGTTGGGCAGCGCGGTGAGCGCGTCGGCGCGCTCGAGCGACTCGATGCGCTGCTCGGCGGCAATGCGCTCGGTGAGGTCGCGGAACGCCCACACGCGGCCCTGCGGCCGGCCGTTGCGCCACAGCGGCCGACTGACGCGTTCGTAGACGCGGCCGTCGGTCAGCTCGAGCCGGTCGGTCGCCGGCACCATCGGCGCATCGCGCAGCGCGACGACGCGGCGACCGTAGGCCTCGTCGTCGGGGAGCTGGCGGCGCATCCAGGCGCCGATGGCGGCGTCGTCGCGCCGCTGCAGCAGTTCCTGGGGCAGCCCCCACATCTGGGCGAAGCGGCGATTGCACGAGCGGATGGCGCCGTCGAGGTCGGTGACGAGCAGCCCGTCGGCGGTCGATTCGAGGGTGGCCTGCAGCTCGGCCAGTCGCCGATCGCGCTCGTCGTCGCTGCGCTGCTCGGCGCTGCGGTCGCGCACGACCACCAGGGCCTGCGCGGCGCCCCGGGCAGAGCCGGCAACCAGATGGATGCTGCGGCTGGCGTGCAGGATGCGCGAACCCGGATCGGCGCACGTCGGGCTGGCGGCGTCGGCGCCGGCCGCACCCGGGGACGGCGGCACAGCCGCATCGAGGCTCAGCGCGAACACACCCTCGCTCGACAGCTCGCCCGGGTCGCCCGCGCCCGCCGCCGCCCAGTAGGCCAGATCCTCGGGCGAGGCGAGAAGACCGTCCGCGGCGCGGCCGATCAGCACCTCGGGCGCACAGCCGAACAGCCGCCCCGCGGCGGCGTTGGCCGCCGTCACGCGCAGGCCGGCCAGTTCGACCAGCCAAGCCGGATCGGGCAGCGCATCGAGCAGCGTCAGACCGTCGGGCACGGCGTTCATGCCGAAGTCTCAGGCCATCGCTGCGGCCGTCGCGTCGTCCTGCTCGGCCGGTGCCCCCGGGCCGAGCGGCTCGAAGTAGTAGTGCACGCGCGGGCGCGGATCGAGATACTCGAGCGTGGTCACAGGCAGCTTGCCGGCCGTCAGGCTGCGGCGGATGCCGACGTCGCTCGCCTGCTCGAGGTCGAGCAGCAGTGCCTCGGCGCGCGGCACGCCGGGCTCGTGCACCAGCACGCGCGGCTTGAGCGGCCGCGTCGAGTTGACGGCCACCACGATCGCGTAGCGATCGTCGGTGAGTTGCACCAGCGAGCCGGCCGGATACACGCCCATCATGCGGATGAAGGCGTTGAGCACCGCCGTGTCGTAGCGGGCGCGTCCCTGGGCGAACAGCATCGCGACGGCCTCGTGCGGCGTGAGCGGCGGCACGCGCGTCGACGGATTGCACAGGTTGTCGTAGCGGTTGACGAGCACCAGGACACGACCGGCGAGCGTGATGCGCTCGCCGGCCAGCCGCTGCGGAAAGCCGCTCGCGTCGGCATGCTCGTGATGCTGCGCGATCACGGCCAGCGCACCCGCCGTGAGGCCGATCTTCTTGCCCAGCGCGACGCCCTTGGCGACATGGTCGCGGTAGGCATTGAGTTCGGCCGCGCCGGCGCCGGGCTCGACATGGCGCACGCGCTCGGGCAGTTCGATCTTGCCCAGGTCGTGCATCAGCGCACCCACGCCCAGATCGAGCAGTTCCTCGGCGGCAAGGCCCAGGGAGCGCGCCAGCAGCAGCGAAATGACGCTGACGTTGAGCGCATGCGCCGCCGGGCGGTCGCCCGCTGCGCCGGCGACGAGCCGGATGCCGATGTCGTCGCCGGTCACCATCTTGTCGAGCATGGCCTGCGCCAGCGACACCGTCTTGGCGCGCGACTCGGCCGGGTGCGCGGTGGCCGCGGCCCAGGCCTCATGCCAGGCGAGCGCCGCCTCGCCGAACTGGCGTTCACATTGCTGCTGCGTCTCGCGCTGGGCGGCCAGCAGTGCGCCGTGTCGGCGCGCCGCGGCCTGGGCGGCATCGACGGACGGCTGCCCGGCGCGGGCGTCGACGGCGGCCGAGCCTGCCGCAGGCTCGACACCTTCGGCGCCTTGCGCACCCGGCAGATGGCTCTTCTCGGGACTCCAGCGCACCTGCGTCAGACCGAGGCCGCGAATCACATCGATCTGCGCCGGGCTCGTGATGCTGAAGCTCGACAAGGGAAACGGGTGCGACAGCCAGCCGCCGTCCATGTGGATGAACATCCCCACCTGAAGCTGATCCACCGCGATCGTGCTGCCCATTGCCCAATGCTCCGAAGTCGCACGGGGCTGCGCTCCGGCACCCCGACACCCCAACGTTTTCGGGTCCGATCGGCAGGACTTGAGCGGCCGCTGCCGTGCCGCCGGCCCGTGCCTCCCAGGCCGCGTGCGCTTGTTGGCGCGCCGCCGCATCCGGCAAACCCCCCTTGCCGGCCGGGTACCGGCCGAGGCATCCTGCGACTATCCATGCCAACCGATGCCGGAGAACCCAGGATGCAACACCTCCCACGCGCCGTCGCGCTCGCCCTGGCGGCCGCCGCCGCCCTCGCCACGTCCGGCGCCGGCGCCCAGACCGCGCCGCTCAAGATCGGCCTGATGCTGCCGGCCACCGGCACCTACGCCGCGCTCGGCGACATGATCGAAAAGGGCTTCAAGCTGTACGTGCAGGAGCAAGGCGGCAAGCTCGGCGGCCGCGAACTGCAGTACTTCAAGGTCGACGACGAAAGCGAGCCGAGCAAGGCGATCGACAACGCCAACAAGCTCGTCAAGCGCGACCAGGTCGACGTGCTGGTCGGCACCGTGCACTCGGGCGTGGCGCTGGCGATGGCGCGCGTGGCGCGCGAGAGCAACACGCTGCTGATCGTGCCCAATGCCGGCGCCGACGACATCACCGGCTCGCAGTGTGCGCCCAACATCTTCCGCTCGAGCTTCAGCAACTGGCAGCCCGGCTACGGCTCGGGCGTGGTGGCCGCCGGCAAGGGCTACAAGCGCGCCATGACCATCACCTGGGCCTACGCCGCCGGCGCCGAGTCGGTCAAGGGCTTCACCGAGGGCTTCGAGAAAGGCGGCGGCAAGGTCATCAAGGACCTGAAGCTGCCGTTTCCCAACGTCGAGTTCCAGGCCCTGCTGACCGAGATCGCGGCGCAGAAGCCCGACATCGTCTACGCCTTCTTCGCGGGTGGCGGCGCGGCCAAGTTCCTCAAGGACTACGACGCCGCGGGCCTGAAGAAGAGCATCCCGTTCATCGGCGCGGGCTTCGTCACCGACGGCACGCTCGAAGCCGCCGGCCCGGGCGGCCAGGGCGTGCTGACGACGCTGCACTACGCCGACAACATCGACACGCCGCGCAACAACGCCTTCCGCAAGAGCTTCGCGCTGGCCTACAAGGCCAACGCCGACGTCTACGCGGTGCAGGGCTACGACGCCGCGCAGATGCTCGGTGCCGGCCTGGCCGCGGTCAAGGGCGACTTCGCCAAGCGCGACGCGCTGCAGGCAGCGATGGCCAAGGCGGTGATCGACAGCCCGCGCGGCAAGTTCACGCTGTCGCGCCAGCACAACCCCGTGCAGGACATCTTCCTGCGCGAGTCCAAGGGCATGAACAACGACTTCGTCAGCATCGCCGTCAAGCAGTTGGCCGACCCGGGGCGCGGCTGCAAGATGTAGCGGCCCGGGAGCGCGCCGTGATCCTCGAAGTCGCCGACATCCGCATCACGCCCGGCCGCCAGGCCGAGTTCGAGGCCGCCATCCGGCGCGGTCTCGAGGCCGTGATCGCACGCGCCGGCGGCATGAGGGGCTGGAAGGTCAACCACGGCGTCGAGAGCCCGGAGCGCTATCTGCTGACGATCTTCTGGGACACGCTCGAGGATCACACCGTGCACTTCCGCGGCGGCCCGCTGTTCGCCGAGTGGCGTGCCATCGTCGGGCCGTACTTCGCGCAGCCGCCGCTGGTCGAACACTTCGAACTGATCGGCAAGTCGTGAGCGGTGCCGCCACGCGCGAGCACGCGCTCGCGGCGGCGCGCGCGCACCTGGACAGCGGCGCCTTCGTGCGCGACCTCGCGCGCCGCGTCGCGATGCGCACCGAGAGCCAGGAGCCCGGCTCGGCGGCGGCGTTGGCAAGCTACCTCGCCGACGAGATCGGCCCGTCGCTCGCCGCGCTCGGTTTCAGCCACCGCATCCACGCCAACCCCGAGGCTGGCGGCGGGCCGCTGCTGGTCGCCGCACGGCACGAAGGCAACGCGCTGCCGACGATCCTGATGTACGGCCACGGCGACGTGGTGCGCGGCCAGGACGCGTCGTGGACGCGCGGCGCAGGCCCGTGGCAGCTCGTGCAGGACGGCGAGCGGCTGTACGGCCGCGGCAGCGCCGACAACAAGGGCCAGCACAGCATCAACCTGGCCGCGCTGGCGCAGGTGCTGGCCGTGCGCGGTGCGCTCGGCTTCAATGTCAAGTGGCTGATTGAGACGGGCGAGGAGACCGGCTCGCCGGGCCTGGCCGCGTTCTGCGCAGCCGAGCGCGACGCGCTGGCCGCCGACGCGCTCATCGCCAGCGACGGGCCGCGCCTGGCGCGCTCGCGGCCGACCGTCTTCCTCGGCTCGCGCGGCGTCGCCAACTTCGAGCTCGCGCTCACGCTGCGCGCCGGCGGCCACCATTCGGGCAACTGGGGCGGGCTGCTGCGCAACCCGGCGACCGTGCTCGTCAACGCCATCGCCTCGATGGTCGACGGCCGCGGCCGCATCCTGGTGAGCGCGCTCAGGGCGCCGCCGATTCCGGCCAACGTGCGCGCGGCGCTGGCCGGCATCGAATTCGGCGGCGATGCGGGCGACCCGGAGATCGACCGCGACTGGGGCGAGCCGGACCTGACGCCGGCCGAGCGCGTGATCGCCGGCAACACGCTCGAGGTGCTGGCCATGGTCAGCGGCAATCCGCAGCAGCCGGTGAACGCGATCCCGCCGTCGGCGCGGGCGACGCTGCACATGCGCCATGTGGTCGGTACCGCCGCCTGCCGCGACGCGGCGACGCTGCAAGCGACGATCCGCACGCATCTGGCAGAGCACGGCTTTGCCGACGTCGACGTTGGCGAGCCGACGCTCACGGCCGCGACACGGCTAGCCCCCGACAACCCCTGGGTGCGCTGGGCCCTGGCTTCGATCGAGCACACGACCGCCAAGGCGCCGGTGCTGCTACCCAACCTCGGCGGCTCGCTGCCCAACGACGTCTTTGCCGACATCCTCGGCCTGCCCACCTTGTGGGTGCCGCACAGCTATCCGGCATGCAGCCAGCACGCGCCCGATGAACACCTGCTCGTGCCGGTGGCGCGCGAGGCGCTCGAGATCATGACCGGGTTGTTCTGGGATCTCGCCGAGCAGGCGGCCAAGCTGCCGCGGCGTGCCCGCTGACGCCCGGCCCACCCGGGAGCCGGTCCGCGCGGGCGCGATACTTCTTCATCGGCCGGCGCAGCCGGCCGCGACATCACGGAGGAGTCACATGGCCACTGCCGTCGCGAAGGCGCTCGGCCTTCACATCGGGCTCGACAGCGTCGACCCCAAGGCCTACGAAGGCTGGGACGGACCGCTCGAGGCCTGCGAGAACGACGCGCGCGACCTGGCCGCCGTCGCGAAAGCCCAGGGCATCGAGCCGACGACGCTGCTGACGAAGAAGGCGACGCGCGGCGCGGTGCTGCGCGGCATCCGCACCGCAGCCAAGGCGCTGAAATCAGGTGATCTGTTCGTGCTCAGCTACTCGGGTCACGGCGGCCAGGTGCGCGATGCGAGCGGCGACGAAGCCGACAAGAAGGACGAGACCTGGTGCCTGTTCGACGGCCAGTTGATCGACGACGAGCTGTACTTCGAGCTCGCGCAGTTCAAGGCCGGCGTGCGCATCCTGGTGTTGTCCGACAGCTGCCACAGCGGCACCGTGACGCGCGAGCGCGTCGACGCACCGCCGCCGGGCTGGCGCGTCAAGCTGCTGCCTCCGGCCATCGCCGACCGCGTGTACCGCGCGCACGCCGAGTTCTACGACCGGCTGCAGCGCGACCTGATGCAGCGCACCGGCGGCCGGGCCACAGATCCCGACGCCGCACTGGCGCAGGTGGCGGTGAGCGCACGGCTGGCCTCGATCGCGGCGCGCTTCGGTGCCGCCTGCATCCTGCTGGCCGGCTGCCAGGACAACCAGAGCTCGCTCGACGGCGAACACAACGGCGCCTTCACCGAGCAGTTGCTCAAGGTCTGGGACCACGGCGCCTTCAAGGGCAACTACACGAGCTTCCTGGCGCGCATCAAGGCGCGCATGCCCTCGAGCCAGACGCCCAACCTGTTCACGCTCGGCGCGGTGGGTGC
>JAGWTJ010000313.1 GCA_028869005.1 Burkholderiales bacterium
AGGCACCGATCGGTGTCGAGCCGCTGTTGCTGGCGTCGGGGCAGGGCAGGAAGCCGTAGGCTTCGCCGGGATGGCTCTCGGCATAGCTGACCGCGTAGCCGATCAGCGCGGTGCGGGCCTGCGCAAGCGCCTGGATGCTGCGCGCCTGGGCGCGAGTCCGCGCCATCTCGGCGAGGTCGCCCTGAGCCAACAGGCCGGCGGCGCCGAGCAGGGCGACGATCAGCAGCACGGCCATCACGCCGCTCCCGCGCTGACGATGCATTGGTGCGTGGTGGCGGGAGATCATCGCGCCGCCCCCACGGCAGGCGGCTGCGGTCGGGACGCAGCGGCCGGGATGCCCGGCGCGCCTGACGGCCACGTGTCGCCGACCCGCAGGCGTTGCCGCGGATCGGCCTCCGGAATCAACGCGCGCTGATCACCGCGTGGCAGGTGAAGTCCCGGCGGCAGCGCCATCATCTCGCCGTTGATCCACACCGTGTCGCGGCCCGCGCCTGGACGCAGGATGCCGTCGATGCGCAGCGGAGCCGAGGGTGCCGGCGGCGCCGCTGGTGGTGGCGCGGCCGCGGCGCGTGGCTCGGCGGGGAGCTCCCGCTCGAGCGTCGCGCGCTGTGCCGGCGTGTGGAACAGGCGGCCGAAGGCTTCGGCCTGCGCCGGAGGCGCCAGCAGGCTGGCGGCCGTCCAGGCGACTGCCGCGAAGGCGGGAACGGCGATCGGGTGGCGCGTCACTGCGCTGCCTCCGCTGCGCGCACGATGGTCAGGGCATCGACCTGGCAGCTCGCGCGCAAGGTCGGCGCGCGCGCTTCACCCAGCGCAGGGGGCAGACGGTCGACGCGGCAGCCGCGCGTCAGCATCAGCGGACCGCGCTCCGCTTCCAGCCGGCCGAGCAGGGCCAGCAATTCGCCTTCGTGGCGCAGCATCGCGTCGAACTGGAGCGAGCGGCCGACGACATGCAGGCCCGCCGCGCGGTCGTCGGATGGGGCTGCATTGGCGGCGTCGGTGAGCATGCGGGGCGGCGAGAGCCGGAGCTTGATCCCCTGGCGCGCCTGCCCCGGGGCGGGCAGTGGCGTGCCGGCGAGGGTGTGCAGGGCTGGTTCGGACAGGGCGGCGTCGCCAGGCCGGCGGACGGTGCCGCGCTGCTCCAGGTGCTGGTATTGCGGCAGCACGGTGGCAAGGCGTGCGTCGAGCGCGCGTGCCGCGTCGAGCTCGGCGCTGGTGCGCCGCTGCAGCGCGTGTGCCTGTTCGAGCCGGCGCGTGGCGTCGGTCAGCGCATTGCCGGCGAGCCACGCGGCGCCCAGGCTGATGCCGAGCGCCAGCGCACACAACGCCGGCACGAGCAGCGGGCCTCGGGCGGGCAGATCGGGCAGCCGCGCAGCGAGCGCGGCAGGCAGGGCAAGGGCAGACTTCATTGCTTCTCCTCCGCGTCGAAGCGGAAGCGAAGCGTCGCCGTCGGCGGCCGCCGGCCGCCGCCCTCGTAGCCGTCGTTCCCCGCTGGTGCCGGTGACGCGCGCTCGAAGGCGCGGCCACCTCGCTGCGCCAGGGCTTGTGCGAGTGCCTCCACGGCGGCATCGGTTTCGGCGAGCGACGTCGAATCGAGGTCATCGGCCGGGCGCAGATTCATCGTGATGGTTGCGCCTGGCGCACCCTCAGGCGGGGGTGACCACGAAAGCTGATCGAGCTCGAGGCCCGACACCGCGTCCAGCGCTGCGCCGAGGCGTGCGAACAGTGCGGCCGGTGGAAGCTGACGGGCCTGTTCCCGCTCAATATGCGCGATGACGGCGAGCAATTCCTCTGCCTTGGCGGGGAGTGCGGCGCGCGCGTCCTTGAACCGGCTCAGTTCGGCGCGTTGCGACGCGATGCGGGCTTCGACCGCTGCCGCCTCGCGTTCCAGCGCCGCGGCGTCGGCCCAGCGCATGCCCGCGAAAGCCAGGGCGGCCGTCGTGGCGAGCGCGGTGGCGTGGGGCAGCAGGCGTGGCAGCGCCCCGCCCGCGCGCGACACCTGCGACGAACTCGTGCCGAAGCTGAGCGAGCGCGGCATCTGCGCAAGCCAGCGCAGGTGGGCCGCCTCGATCAGGTCGGCATCGGGCGCAATCGGGCCCGGGCCGTCGGGGAACAGGGACACGGCGGCGATGCGGCGGATGCCGTCCGCGGGGTCGGGTACAGGATCCCGCGCAGCGACGCCATCGAGCACGACCACCTGCAGTCCTGCCTCGCCCGCGCGGGGCCGTGTGCCCAGGTAAGTACGCGTGCGCGAGATCTCGTGCAGGGCCTCGTCGTCGAGCGCGTGGAGGTGGCCCACCAGCCGGGTGAAATGGGCGACGCCCCATTCGACCTGGCTCAGACGCATGCCGTTGCGGCCGAGGCAGACGAGCAGCAGGTTGCCGTCGAGGCGCAGCGCGCGCGGTGCGAAATGGGCCGTCAGCGAGGTCGCCGAGGCAAGCGCCTCGAGCCGTGCGCCCTTGTCCTTGAGCACATCCAGCCAGGGCTGCAGCGCCCCGCTCGAGGTGAGGCCGTGCAGCACGACGTCCTCCTGGTGCGGCGAGTCCGTTTTGCGCCCGAGCGCATGGGTCCAGGCGACGGGAGAGCGACCGAAATGGGCGGCGAGGCGCCTCGCGAGCAGCGCACGGCGATCGGCGCCGCGCGCCCGCGGGAGCGACTCGACTTCGATCTGCTCGCCGGCGAGGTCGAACACCAGCCGGCAGCGGCATTCCCCTGGCTGGCGTGCGAGCCAGGCGGCAAAGCCCGCCACGTCACCGGCCGCGAAGCGGCACGCCGGCGCGAGCGCGTTGCCGCGCTTGTCGATATGACAGGCCTGCAGGCCATGCTCGTCCACGCGCAGCAGGTAGGGAGAGGTGCTCATCGCTCAGACGGGAAGATGGGTCAGGATGTCGTAGATGGGCCCCAGCACCGCGCTGGCCACCCACAGCAGCAGTGCGCCCATGGTCACGGTGAGGGCCGGCTCGAGCGCGGCCTGCAGGCGGGAGATGGATTCGCTCACCTCGCGGCGGTAGAAGCCGGACATGTTGTCGAGCGCGCGATCGAGCGCGCCGGTCTGCTCGCCGACGCGCAACATGCGCGTCACCAGCGGCGGGAACAGGCCGGTTGCGGTGAACGCCTGCGAGATCGTCTGGCCCTGCTCGATGCGCTGCGTGGCCGCGCGCAGGCCGTCGCGCAGCGCCAGGTTGCCGGTGATGTCCTGGCTGCTCCTGAGCGCG
>JAGWTJ010000314.1 GCA_028869005.1 Burkholderiales bacterium
TCGGGCCTGACGCTGGTGTTCGGGCTGATGGACGTGCTCAACTTCGGCCACGGCGTGTTCATCGCCTTCGGCGCCTTCGTCGCCACCACCGTGCTCGGCGCGATGAGCGCGTGGACTTCGAGCCCGCTGCTCGGCATGAACCTGGTCGCCGTGTTCGCCGCGATGCTCGCCGGCATGGCGCTGGCCGGCGCCATCGGCTGGGCCTTCGAGCGCGTCATCGTGCGCCCGGTATACGGCCAGCACCTGAAGCAGATCCTGATCACGATGGGCGGCATGATCGTCGGCGAGGAGCTGATCAAGGTCGTCTGGGGCCCGCTGCAGATCCCGCTGCCGCCGCCGGCGGCCTTGAACGGCGCCCTCTTCATCGGCGACGCCGCGATCGACAAGTTCCGCCTGTTCGCCGCCGCGGTCGGCCTCGTGGTGTTCGCGCTCATGGCCTGGGTGCTGGCGCGCACCAAGGTCGGCCTGCTGGTGCGCGCCGGCGTGCAGGACCGCGAGATGGTCGAGGCGCTGGGCTATCGCGTGCGGCGCCTCTTCGTCGGCGTGTTCGTCGTCGGTTCGGCGCTGGCGGGCCTGGGCGGCGTGCTGTGGGGCCTGTACCAGACCAACGTCACGCCGCAGATCGGCTCGCAGGTCAACGTGCTGCTGTTCATCGTCATCATCATCGGTGGCCTGGGCAGCACGCTGGGCTGCTTCGTCGGCGCGCTGCTGGTCGGCGTGCTCGCCAACTACACCGGCTTCCTGGCGCCGAAGGTGGCGCTGTTTTCCAACATCGGGCTGATGGTCGCCGTGCTGCTGTGGCGGCCGCGCGGCCTGTATCCGGTGACCAACCGCTAGCGCCATGCTGACCCGGCTGCTCTCGCACGACCTGCCGCGCAATCGCGCGCTGGCCCTGGTGCTCGTGCTCGTCGTCGCCGGCCTGGCGCTGGCGCCGTTCTGGCTGCCCGGCAGCAAGGCGCTGGCGGTGGCGGCCAAGGTGCTGGTGTTCGTGCTGCTCGTCGCCAGCTACGACCTGCTGCTCGGCTACACCGGCATCGTCAGCTTCGCGCACACGATGTTCTTCGGCGTCGGCGCCTACGGCGTGGCCATCGCCAGCACGCGGCTGGGCGAAGGCTGGGGTGCGCTGGCGCTCGGCACGGCAGCGGCGCTCGGGGTGTCGCTTGTGCTGTCACTCGTGATCGGCCTGTTCAGCCTGCGCGTCAAGGCGATCTTCTTCGCGATGATCACGCTGGCCGTGGCCGCGGCGTTCCAGACGCTGGCCTCGCAATTGTCCGATCTCACCGGCGGCGAGGACGGCCTGACGTTCAAGAACCCGGCGCTGCTCACGCCGTCGTTCGAGTTCTCCCTCGGCGGCTTCGCGCTCGACGGCCGGCACCTGAGCTACTGGCTGCTGTTCGTCGTCGTGCTGCTGCTGTTCCTGGTCACGCTGCGCGTCGTCAATTCGCCCTTCGGCCGCGTGCTGCAGGCGATCCGCGAGAACGACTTCCGCGCCGAGGCCATCGGCTACCGCGTCGTCGTCTACCGCACCTTGTCCAACGTCATCGGCGCGCTGCTGGCCACCGTCGCCGGTGCGCTGCTGGCGATCTGGCTGCGCTACACGGGACCGGACACCACGCTGTCCTTCGAGATCATGCTCGACGTGCTGCTCGTCGTCGTCATCGGCGGCATGGGCACGCTCTATGGCGCGGTGGTCGGCAGCGTCGTCTTCATGCTGGCGCAGAACTACCTGCAGGATCTGCTCAAGGTCGCCGACCAGACGGTGTCCGGCGTGCCGGTGCTGTCGGCCGTACTCACGCCCGACCGCTGGCTGCTGTGGCTGGGCGTGCTGTTCGTGCTCTCGGTGTATTACTTCCCCACCGGCATCGTCGGCCGCCTGCGCGCGCTGACCGCCAGGCGCAGGAGCGGCGCGTGAGCACCCCGACTTCGAACTACGTGAACTGCGCCGGCCGCGAGCTGCACTACATGGAGTGGGGCGCCGGGCATGCCGAGACGGTCGTCGCCTGGCACGGCCTGGCGCGCACCGGGCGCGACATGGACCCGATCGCGGCCGAGCTTTCGGCACGCTGGCGCGTGATCTGCCCCGACACCATCGGCCGCGGCCTGAGCCAATGGAGCGCAGATCCGGCGCGCGAGTACAGCCTCGAGTTCTACGAGCGGCTCGCTGTGGCGCTGCTCGACCAGCTCGGCATCGAGCACTGCCACTGGCTCGGCACCTCGATGGGCGGCGCGATCGGCCTGAAGGCCGCGGCCGGGGCGCTGCGCGGGCGCATCCGCCGCCTGGTGCTCAACGACATCGGGCCCGAGCTGGCGGCGCCGGCCGTCGAACGCATCCGCGCCTACGCCGGCACGCCGCCGGCCTTTGCCACCGTGAGCGAGCTCGAGCAGTTCTTCCGCACCGTCTACAAGCCCTACGGCTGGCTGCCCGATGCGCAATGGCGCGCACTCACCGAAAGCAGCACGCGGCGCTTGCCCGACGGCCGCGTGACGCCGCACTACGACCCGGCGATGGTGCAGCAGTTCGTGCACCACCCCGACGACTACACGCAGTGGGAGGCCTGGGACCGCCTCGACATCCCGGTGCTCGTGCTGCGCGGCGAGGCGAGCGACCTGCTGCTACCCGAAGTGGCCGACGCGATGCGCGTGCGCGGCCCGCGCGCCGTCGTCGCCACCATCGCCGGCTGCGGCCATGCGCCGGCCCTCAACACGCCCGATCAGATCGCGCTCGTCGAACGCTTCTTCGCCGCCTGAGCACCCGCAGGAGACGATTTCGTCATTGCCTCCGCCAGCGCGGAGGCGACGGCGTTCCGCTCCCTGCCGACTCTGCCTACTGGGTCGTGCCCTGCGGCCACAGCATTTCGATCCTGGCCGACTGGCCCTTCTTCACCTGCACCTTGCGCTGCAGGGTCTTGCCGCCCAACGTCGCGTCGACCGCGTAGTTGCCCGGCTCGAGATTGGCGAGCACCAGCGGCCCGGTCTGGTCCAGACTCAGCACCGGTTCGCCCTTGGCGTCGCGGATGACGGTCTTGACGTTGGCGACGAAGTCGCCGTGCTTGCCCGTCTGCTCGGCGTAGACGATGGTCAGCGGCCATTGCGCGCCGGCCTTCTCCATGGCGTGCGCCTGCCCCGAGCCGACGCCGCCGTTGATGTATTCCACCGTGCCGCTCTTCTGCACCGCCGGCAGGTCGGTGGCGGCGGCCAGCGCGGCGCCGCT
>JAGWTJ010000315.1 GCA_028869005.1 Burkholderiales bacterium
TCGTCGACACCAGGTAGTTGGCCGCCGAGGCCTTGTACTGCGACGAGCAGCCCGGGTAGAACGCGTATTCCTTCTTCGCCATCGCTTCAGTCTCGCTTCGGGGTGGGTTGCGCGGGGCTGGCGGCTCAATGGCCGGCCTTGCCGCGCTGCTCGATCTGCTGCACCTTGGCGAGCATCGCAGCGATGCCCTGGGTGTCCTTGCAGCGGTGGCCGCGCAGCATCTCGAACGGGTTGAGCCGCCCGGCCTTGAGCATGCCCAGGCCGATGCCGCGCATCGCCCAGGCCTTCTTCAGGCCGGCCACCAGGCCCTCGTGGAAGTAGACCCACAGCGTCAGCTTGATCTCGTTGACGCGCCCGGTCTTGCGGAAGTTCTCGTAGAAGGCGAGCGAGAAGTCGCGCGTGGGCTGCATCTTCGGCGCCAGCCCCAGGCGCTGGGCGTAGCTCGCCAGCCCGTGCATGATGGTCGTGATCGGCAGCTTGCGCGGGCAGCGCACGACGCAGTTGTAGCAACTGGTGCACATCCACATCGAGTCGGTGCCGAGCACCTCGTCGCGCTTGCCGGCGCGGATCATCATGAAGAGCTTCTGCGGCGAGTGCTCCCAGTGCGGACCGAACGGGCACGAGCCCGCGCAGACGCCGCATTGCATGCACATCTTGACCATGTCGCCGCCCTCGACCTCGCGCTCGACTTCGCGCAGGAAGTCGGGCTGGTAGGGGCGAGCGGCCGGTACGCCGGATGTCGGTTCGGCTCTCATCGGCGGCTCCTCAGGCAAAGCCCTTCATCGGGCTCATGCCGATGGCGGTGATCTGCGCCACGTAGTCGTTGATGAGTCGGGGCAGGCGCTCGATGTCGGTGATGGCGACCTCGTGGTTGACGACGCGCTCGGTCTCGAGGCCGAGCTGCTTCAAGGTGTCGTCGACCTTGCTCATGCGGTAGTAGGCCATCTCGGAGCCCCTGACGAAGTGGCACTGGTAGTCGTCGCCCTTCTTGCAGCCGAGCATCATCACGCCGTCCCAGCCGCCGTTGAGCGCGTCGGTGACCCAGATCGTGTTCACCGAGCCCAGGCAGCGCACCGGGATCACGCGCACGAAGGCCGACACCGTGCGCCGCTGCAGCGCCGCCATGTCCAGCGCCGGGTAGGCGTCGTTCTCGCAGGCGAGGATGAGGATGCGCGGCTTGCCGCTGTCCTCGTCGGGCATGTCGACGGACTTGATCTGCGCGCCGACGCTGTCCACCGAGTAGTTCTCGAACGAGATCACGCGCACCGGGCAGGCGCCCATGCAGGTGCCGCAGCGGCGGCAGCGGCTCTCGTTGAAGACCGGGAAGCGCCGCTCGTCCTCGTCGATGGCGCCGAACGGGCACTCGACGGTGCAGCGCTTGCACTGCGTGCAGCCTTCCAGGCGCACGATCGGGTAGCTGAGGTCGCCGCTGCGCGGGTGCGCGGCGCGTCCCAGCGCGGCGTTCTCCACCGCCTGGATCGCCTTCATCGCTGCGCCGGCGGCGTCCTCCGTGGCCTGGCCGATGTCCATCGGGCGGCGCGTCGGGCCGGCGGCGTAGATGCCGGTGCGGCGCGTCTCGTACGGAAAGCAGATGAAGTGCGAGTCGGCGAAGCCGTAGCGCAGCTGCGGCAGGTCCGGGCCCTGGCGGTAGTCGAGGTTGAGCACCGAGATCTTGGCCAGCGCGCTCTTCTTCTCGGCCGCGGCGGCGTCGCCTTTCTCGACCTCGGTCACGGTGGCGGCCCACTCGTCGAGATCGACGCCGGCGTTGGCGACCTGGCCGGTGGCGAGCACCACGAGGTCGGCGTCGGCCACCGCGTCCTCGTCGAGGATGAGGTCGCGCAGGCGCACGCGCGCGCCGCCTGCCGCCTGCTCGACGCCGCGCGCCTCGCCCTTGGTGAAGGTGATGCCCTTGTCCTGCGCGCTGCGATAGAAGTCCTCGCCCATGCCGGGCGTGCGCAGGTCGGTGTACAGCACCATCGCGCTCGCCTCGGGGTCGGCGTCCTTGACGTACATCGCCTGCTTGATGCTGGTGCCGCAGCAGTGGCCCGAGCAGTAGGGCAGGTGCTTGCCGCTGGTGTCGCGCTGGCCGGCGCACTGGATGAAGACGACGTTCTTCACCGCCTTGCCGTCGGCGCGCGTGATCGGCTTGCCGTTCGCGGCGCGCGCCAGCGCCTCGAAGCCGGCCTGGTCGACGACGTGCGGATGGATGCCGCCGCCGAGTTCGGGCAGCCTGGCGATGTCGTAGGTCGTGAAGCCGCTGGCCTGCACGATGGCGCCGCAGGTGGCTTCGCTCGTGCTGCCGTCGGCGCGCTCGATGCGCACCTGGAAGCGCCCCGGCGCGCCCGCGGTCTGTGCGACATGCGCGTTCAGCATCACCTCGATGTGCGGGTGCTGGTTCGCGCGTGCGATCAGCGCGGCCATGCCGGTCGGCACCGGCTCGCCGTAGGGTTCGCGCGACGGCGTGCGCTTCCACAGCCTGGCGGCCCAGCCGCCGAGCGCCGCCTCGCGCTCGACCAACAGCACGTCGTAGCCGGCGTCGGCGGACTCGAGCGCCGCGGTGAGGCCGCTCACGCCGCCGCCGACGACGAGGATGCGGCGTGCGTCGCCGCGGTTCGGGCTGCCGGCCGGGACCTTCAGGCGCTTCAACTCGGCGCAGCCCATGCGCACGTAGTCGTCGGCCATCTCCTGGCGCACTTCGTCGTGCTCCTCGCCTTCGGCCACCATCCACAGCACGCCTTCGCGCAGGTTGGCGCGCGCCATCGCGACATCGGGCATGTGGAACGCCTCGGTCTTCATGCGTCGCGAGCAGGCGGCGAGCATCACGTGCGTGACGGCCTCCTCGCCCTCGATGTCGGCGCGGATCGAGGCCACGCCTTCTTCGCTGCACAGGAACGGGTGCTCGCGCACCAGCGCCATCTTGCCTTCGCGCTTGGCCACCTTGGCCAGTTGCTTGGCGTCGAGCTTGGCGCCGATGCCGCAGCCGGTGCAGACGTAGGCGGCGGTCTTGGTCTCAGCCATGCGTTGTCTCCGCGCCCTTGCTGCGGTGGATGACCTGGATGCCGCGCAGTGCCGCCGCGGTGGCGCTCTGCACGGCGCGGTTGACGTCGAGCGGCGCCGCCGCGGCGCCGGCGCCGAACTGGCCGCCGCTCACGCTGCCCTCGAGAAAGCCGCTCGAATCGCGCACGATGTCCTCGGGCAAGGTCAGG
>JAGWTJ010000316.1 GCA_028869005.1 Burkholderiales bacterium
CGCCTTCGGCGAAGCGATACGGCACATTCATCTGCGTCAGGCGCTCGATGACCTGGCCGCCGTCCTTCTGAGACAGGCCGCCGAACAGCACGCGGTAGTCGCCGTCGCGCGCGCCGCCGATCATCGCCACCAGCACGGCGACCAGCGCCGCCACGCCGAGCGCCGCCATCAGCTGCGTGCGGCCCGGCAGCGCGCTCCAGCGCGCGGCAAGGCCGTTCGTGGCGGGCACGATCTGGGCGGGGACGGCGACGGCGGTGTCCATGAAGGGCGGGGTCTCGTGGTCTGTCGCGCGCATGCAGGGCGCACGGCGGCGGTGCGAGGGGCATTCTTCAGCCGCGCCTGCGCCGGCGGTGGGGCGAGAAGCCCGCCAAAGCCTGGGTTGTTCGGTTCTTCGTGCCGCGCGGCGGCGACCTACAGTGCCGTGGCCGACCGAGCGCCATGAGCGACCTGCGCATCAAGCCCTTCGACTTCCAGGCCGCCGTGGCCCGCGCCGGCCTGCGGCCGGACGGCATGCCCGCCACCACGGGCCCGAGCGCCGCACAGGGCGGATTCCGCAGCGCGATGGCCGAGGCGCTCGGCGACGTGAGCCGCAGCCAGCTCGAGGCGCAGCGCCTGCAGCGCGAGCTGGCGCTGGACAACCCCGGCGTCAGCGTCGAGCAGACCATGCTGGCGATGCAGAAGGCGCAGGTCGGCTTCAGCGCCGCCGTGCAACTGCGCAACCGGCTGCTGCAGGCTTACAGCGAAATCATGAACATGCAGGTGTGAGCCTGCGGCGCCGGCGCGGCTCAGCAGGCCGGCGTGCCGGGCAGTGCGCCGCGCACGCTGCATACGCGGGCGCGCCCGAGCGTGCCGATGTCGACGCGCAACTGATTGGCCCCGGCTTCGAGCACGGCGCCGATGCCGGTGTCGGCGCGGCCGTCGGTATCGAAGCGCACGCTGCGCGCGGCGACGAGCTGCACGCCGCGATGCTCGTCGGCGTGCACGCTCTTGAGCTGGCAGGCCTGCGCCGTGCCGCAGGCGCAGCCCGCGGTGGTGGTCACGGCCCAGCACCAGCCGGCACCGGGGCTGGCCTCCAGCTGCAGCGGCACGCCGCGCCGTGCCGCCTCGAAGCGCGCCTCGGCGAGGTCGGCCGCCAGTTCCTGCGCCGCCGCCTGCAGGCGATGGCGCTCGAGCTGTCGCGCCATCGACGGCAGCGCGAGCGTGCCGAGCACGGCCAGCACGGCCAGCGTGATCAGCAGTTCGATCAGCGTGAAGCCGCGCCGAGGAAGCGTGCCCGCCGGCAAGTCGAGCGACGGCGACAGCGCCATGTGCGCACCGCGTCAGCGGTTCCAGCAGCGCGCATCGGGGCCGCTGCGCGCGAAGCCGACGTCGACGTCGAGGGTGATTTGCGCGCAGTCGCGATCGTCGGACTGGGCGTCGATGGCGTAGGCGCTGGCGCGGTAGGCCTCGACGCCGGTGGGCGCCAGTGCGATCCGATAGCGGCCCTGCGGACTGCGCTCGGGAACGGCGAGCGCTGCGAGGCGATCGGCATACAGGCCGTGCGCGGCGCGAAAGAGCTCCTGCGCCGCCTGCACGCGCGTCAGTGCGTCCACCGCGTCGGCGCGCGCCGCGCGCTGCAGCTGGCTGCGATAGGAGGGCAGGGCGGCGCCGGCGAGCAGCGCCGCCAGTGCCAGCACGACGACGATCTCGACCAGCGTGAAGCCGCGGCGCATGGCGTTCAACCGAGCGTCAGCAGTCGGCGGCGCTTCTGCGTCTGATCGATCCAGCGCTGCAGGCTGCGCTCGGCCGGTCCCGCGAGCTGCCACTCGCAGCCGACGCGCACGCCGCGGCCGTGCGGCGCGAGCGAACTCAGGTGATGCAGGGTCAGCGCGGCGTGAAAGCGTGTCTCGCCGTCGAGCGCGATGTCGACGCCGGCGATCGTGACGCCGGCGGCCAGCGCCGGCACGTCGTCGGGCTGCCATAGCGCGCAGCCGCCCACGCTCACGTCGAGCACGCGCAACGCGAGCTGCATGTCGGGGATCGCCGGATGCGCCAGGCGCGCCGTCGGTCCATAACGCTCGATGGTGCGCACGCGGTAGGCGCCGCGGCGCTGGAAGCGGTAGACCGCGCGCGGCAGACTGCTGCGCAGCGTGCTCGCCTGCGCGCCGTGCACCAGCACCATGCCGTGCAGATCGAACTGCAGCTTGACGCTGTCGAGGTAGGCGACGGCCACCGCCTCGTCGGCGTCGCGCAGCCGCTCGAGCTGCGGCAGGCCGCGCTCGGCGGCGAAGCTCAGGCCGTGCTCGTCGAGCGCCCACAGCGTGGTCGTGAGTACGGCGCCGTCGGGGGCGTTGAGGTGGATCGGCACACTGCCGTCGCGCAACTGGCGCAGCAGTGCGTGTCGTTCGCGCGGATGACCGACGCGGAACGCGGCCCAGGCGTCCGCGCTGCCGCCGGCGTCGAGCTCGGCCGGGCGCGTGTCGGCGAACATCGCTCTCAGTGCAGCGTGCGCCGGCGGCCGGCCAGCTTGTCGTCGAGTTCGGCGAGCCAGGGCTCGGCGAGCTGGCGCACCTCGGCGTCGTTGACCAGGATGCGCTGCATGATGCGCGACTTGGCGCGCGCCGCGTCGGCCGCGACCGGCGTTGCCGGCGCCTGCGGCACCTCGACGCCGACCTGCTCGGCAGCGTGCTTGAGCTGGGTGATCAGCAGCACGCAGGCGCCTTCGAGCTTGACGACCTGGTCCCAGTTGCCGGCGCGTGCTGCGGCCAGCATGTCGGCGCTGGCGCGCTCGATCGCTTCGTAGTAGCTGAGCAGTTGCGGATCCATCCGTCGTCCCTCGGCGAAGCGGCTCAGCGTGGGCCGGCGGCGGCGCTGTCGCGCGCCTGCTCGGCAATCGATGCCCAGGCCTGCTGCAGCGGCAGCACGAGACGCTGGCATTCGTCGAGGCAGGCCTCGTCGTTGCGCAGGTTGGCCTGCGTCAGGCGCAGCGTGAGGTAACCGTACAGGTCGTCCAGGTCGCGCGCCAGGCTGCCGCCGGCGCGCAGGTCGAGGCCGCCGCGCAGGCCTTCCTCGACGATGCGCACGGCGCGTGCGATGGCCGTGCCCTTGGCTTCGGGGCGGCGCTCGCGCATCGCGCCGCGCGCCACGGCAAGCGCTTCCATGAAGCCGTCGAACAGCATCGCCACCAGCGTGTGCG
>JAGWTJ010000317.1 GCA_028869005.1 Burkholderiales bacterium
GGTCGAGGATCTGCGCCTGGATGGTGACGTCGAGCGCGGTCGTCGGCTCGTCGGCGATCAGCAGGCGCGGGCCGCAGGCGATGGCCATCGCGATCATCACGCGCTGGTTCATGCCGCCGCTCATCTCGTGCGGCCAGGCGGCCAGGCGCCGCTTGGCGTCGGGGATCTCGACCTGCTCGAACAGCTCGAGCACGCGGCGCTCGAGCGCGGCGCCGCGCAGGCCCAGATGGGCGGCCAGCACCTCGCGCACCTGGTCGCCGACGCGGTGACTCGGGTTGAGGCTCGCGCTCGCGTCCTGGAACACCATCGCGATGTCCTTGCCGACGATGCGCCGGCGCGCCGCGGGCCCGAGCGCGAGCAGGTCCTGGCCGTCGAAGCGCAGCGCGTCGGCGCTCACGACGCCCGGTGCGTCGACCAGGCCCATCAGCGCCAGCATCGTCACGCTCTTGCCCGAGCCCGACTCGCCGACGATGCCCAGCAGTTCGCCCGCGTCGATGTCGAAGTCGACGCCGTCCACCGCCGGCCAGCCGCCGAACTCGACGCGCAGGTTGCGAACTTCGAGCAGGCTCATGGCGCCTTCGCTCGCGCTGCGGGGTCGCCGTGCGTGACGAACCTGTCCGGTCTGTCCATTCAGGCCGCCTTCCGCAGCTTGGGATCGAGCGCGTCGCGCAGCCCGTCGCCCATCAGGTTGACGGCGAGCACGGTGGCGAGGATGGCCAGGCCCGGCAGCGTCACCACCCAGGGCGCGCGCTCGATGTAGTCGCGCGCCGACGCGAGCATGCTGCCCCACTCGGGCTGCGGCGCCTGCACGCCCAGGCCGAGGAAGCCGAGCGCGGCGGTCTCGAGGATGGCGGCGCTGAAGGCCAGCGTGGCGTTGACGACCAGCGGCGCCAGGCAGTTGGGCAGCACGGTGAGGAACATCAGGCGCGCGGTGCCGGCGCCGGCGACGCGGCCGGCGGTGACGTACTCGCGCTTCATCTCGGCCAGCGCCGAGCCGCGCGCCAGGCGCACGTAGCCCGGCAGCGCGCCGATGGCGATGGCGATCACGGTGTTGCGCAGCCCCGGGCCGAGGATGGTGACGACGCAGATCGCCAGCAGCAGCCCCGGCAGCGCGAGCAGGATGTCGACCGCGCGCAGGATCAGCGGCGCCGCCCAGCGCGCGTGGAAGGCGGCGACGAGGCCGAGCAGCACGCCGGGCACCAGCGCCAGGCCCACCGAGGCCGCGCCGATGGCCAGCGAGACGCGCGCGCCGTACAGCAGGCGCGACAGCAGGCAGCGGCCGAGCTCGTCGGTGCCGAGCGGGAACGGCGCGAGGCCGCCCGCCTGCCACAGCGGCGGCACGAGCAGATGGTCGCGGTACTGCTGCAGCGGATCGTGCGGCGCCAGCCAGGGCGCGCCGAGCGCGGCCAGCAGCACGAGCAGGAACGCGATGAAGGCGAGCGCCGCGCCGCGGTTGACGACGAAGGCGCGGACGAACTCGCGCGCGGGGGACGGCGGGGCGGGCGGCGCCACCGTCAGGTCGAAGCCGGCGTCGTCGGCAGCTTGGTGCGCCACGGCCTCGCCCGCGCGCGGCGCCGCGTCACCCGCTGCCATCAGCGCTCGCCCCGCACGCGCGGGTTGACCACGCCGTACAGCAGATCGACCCCCAGGTTGACGGCTATGAAGACCAGCGCCGCGACCAGGATGCCGGCCTGCACGACGGGATAGTCGCGCCGCGCGATGGCGTCGATCAGCCATTTGCCGATGCCGGGCCAGCTGAAGATGGTCTCGGTGAGCACGGCGCCGCCGAGCAGGCTGCCGACCTGCAGCCCGAGCACCGTGAGCACCGGGATCAGCGCGTTGCGCAAGCCGTGGTGCAGCACGATGCGCGCCGGCGCCAGGCCCTTGGCGCGCGCGGTGCGCATGTATTCCTCGCGCAGCACCTCGAGCATGGAGCTGCGCGTCATGCGCGCGATCACCGCCATCGGCACCGTGCCCAGCACGACGGCCGGCAGCACGAGGTGCGACAGCGCCGACGTGAAGGCGCCCGGCTCCTGGCCGCGCCAGCTCGCCAGCGCCGCGTCGACGAGCATGAAGCCGGTCACGGGGTCGATGTCGTACTCGATGCCCACGCGCCCGCTCACCGGCGTCCACTCCAGGCCGACCGAGAAGAACATGATGAGGATGAGGCCCCACCAGAACACCGGCATCGAGTTGCCGAGCGTGGCCAGCGCCATCACCAGCTGGTCGACCCACGAGCCGCGCCGCAGCGCGGCCGTCACGCCGAGCGCCAGGCCGAGCACGAGCGCAAGCGCGAAGGCCGCCGTCGCCAGCTCGACGGTGGCCGGGAACAGCGCCTTGAATTCGGTGCTCACCGGCTCGCGCGTGACGAGGCTGGTGCCGAGGTCGCCGTGCGCGAGCTGCGCCACGTAGTGCGCGTACTGCTCGGCCAGCGGGCGGTCCAGGCCGAGCCGATGCACGAGCGCGGCATGCGCGGCCGCGTCGAGCTGGCGCTCGCCCACCATGACTTCGACCGGGTCGCCCGGCACGAGTCGGATCAGCGCGAACGCGGCCAGCGTCACGCCCAGCAGTGTGGGCACGAGGGTGGCAAGCTTCTTGAGCAGGAAGGCGAGCAAGGCGCGAAGCCGGGGCAGGCGGACAGGGCCCCAACAGGCCAAGATAGGCCCCGCATCATCGCCCAAGGCGTGACGACCCGGACGCCGCGGCTAGGCGGCGACGTGGCGGCCGCGCACGCCCGGGCAGGGACGTCAGAACTTGTAGCTCGCCGACAGCGTGAACGTCCTGCCGCGCGGATCGGCCACGCGCGGATCCCAGCCGGCGCCGACGACGTTGTCGACGTTGTGCCAGGTGAACGGCGGCTGGCGGTCGAACAGGTTGATGAGGCCGGCCGAGACCGTCAGGTCCTTGATGCCCTTGTAGGTGCCGACCAGGTTGAAGGTCGTGTAGCTCGCGACCGTGCGCCGCTGGAACTGCGGCAGAGTGGTGTAGGTGCTGTGGTCGTCGTCCTGGTAGTCGGACGCATAGTTCATCGACAGCGTCGACTCGATGTCGCCGACACGGTAGGTGCCCGACAGCGACACCTTCCACGGCAGGTACAGCGTGGTGTTGCTCCACTGGCCCACGTACTGGACGTTCGGCGTGCCTTCGATCAGTTGCTCCTTGGCACT
>JAGWTJ010000057.1 GCA_028869005.1 Burkholderiales bacterium
TCGGTGGCGTTGAGGTTGAGCGCCTTCTTGATCGGGATGCCGATCACGCCGAACATCATCCAGACCATGAAGCAGACGGTGAAGGCCAGCGTGCTGACGATCAGCACGCTCCAGGCCTGCCGCGTGGGCGGCGCGTTGTCGGCGGTGACCTGGACTCCGGTTGCGGGCGCGGCGGCGGGCATCATCACTCCTTCGTGCTTCATCTTGCCGGCCATCGTGCACGCCGCGCGCCGCGCCGGCCATCCTTCGGCCGGCATGAGGCGCGCGCGCCGGAAGAACGATGGCGCCACACGGCCGCCTACTACCAAAGAACGATGTTCGGCCCGGCTTGACCTGGCTCAACGCCCGGCCGTGCCGGCCGTACCCCGGCTGCCGTTATCCTGCGCGCGCTCGACGAAAGGAACGACGATGACCCTGCGCAACCTGCCGCCGCACAGACTCCTGGCCCTGCTGGCCGGCTTCGTGATCGCTCTGGCCGGCGCCCAGCCCGCCGCGGCCCAGACCAGCGTCAAGGACGCCTGGATCCGCGGCACCGTGCCGCAGCAGCAGGCCACCGGCATGTACGCGCAGATCACGTCCGCCGGCGGCGGCAAGCTGGTGTCGGCCAGTTCGCCCGTGGCCGGCGTCGTCGAGATCCACGAGATGGCGATGGACGGCAACACGATGAAGATGCGCCGCATGCCGGCGCTCGAACTGCCCGCCGGCAAGACGGTCGCGCTCGAGCCGGGGGGCTACCACGTCATGATGATGGACCTGAAGAAGCAGTTGAAAGCCGGCGACTCGGTGCCGGTGACGCTGGTCGTCGAAGGCGCCGGCGGCAAGCGCGAGACGATCGAGGTCAGCGTGCCGGTGCGGCCGCTCGACGCCGCGGCGCCGGGCGGCGCGCACGGCGCCATGAAGCACTGAGGCGCGGCGACGCTGCGCCGCGTCACTGCGCGCGCGCCGTCTACCGCACGGCGAGCCCCGCGCGCGTGGGCGCAAGCAGCCGGCGCAATTCGGTCTCGTCGAGTTGCGCCGCCACGTGGGCCGGCGCCCGCTCGCCGTGCAGCCACGCCGCGGCCAGCGCGCCGACACCGGGGCTGCTCTGGATGCCGTAGCCGCCGAGCGCCGCGGCCCAGAACATCGCCGGCTGCGCGGCATCGAAGCCGATCACCGGCTCGCCGTCGGCGACGAACGAGCGCAGCCCGGCCCAGGTGCGGCGCGGGCGGCGGATCGTCAGCGTCGTCGCCTGCTCGATGCGGTGGATGCCGAGCGCCACATCGAGCTCCTCGGCGACGACATCGTGCGCGTGCGTCGGGTCGGCATTGGCCGGCGAGCCGAGCAGCAGCCCGGCGTCGGGCTTGAAGTACCAGCTCTCGTCGAGCGCGATCACCGCCGGCCAGTCCGACGTGGCCAGGCCCGCAGGCGGCTCGAACAGGAAGGCGCTGCGCCGCCTCGGCTCCAAGCCGACGCGACCTGCGCCGGCGAGCACGGCCACCTCGTCGGCCCAGGCGCCGGCCGCGTTGACGAGCAGGCGTGCCGCGAAGCGCCGGCCGTCGGCGCTCGTGATGCGCCACCGATCGCCGTCGCGCGACAGCGCTGCGACGCGCGCCTCGCTCACCTGCACGGCACCGTTGGCGCGTGCCCGGCGCAGGAAGCCCTGCAGCAGGGCATCGACATCGATGTCGAAGGCCGCCGGATCGCGCACCGCCACGGCCGACGCCTCGGGCCGCAGCACGGGGACGAGGGCTCGCGCCTGCGCGCCGTCCAGCAGGTCGACGGCGCTGCCTTCGGCCCGCAGCGTGTCGCACAGCGCCTCGGCCTCGGCGCGCTGCGCCGCGCCGCCCGCCAGCAGCGTGCCGCGCGCACGCAGCAGCGGCACCGGCGCGAAGCCTTCGGGCGGGGCGTCGAAGAAGGCGCGACTGGCGCGCGTGAGCGCACGCACGGCCGGCGGCCCATAGGCCTCGGTGAACAGCGCCGCCGAGCGCCCGGTGCTGTGACAGCCGGCCGCCGCCTCGGTCTCGAGGAGCAGCACGCGCGCCCGCGGCGCGCAGTGGCAGGCGACGCTGGCGCCGACGATGCCGGCACCGATGATCGCGATGTCGAAGGTCTCGGCTGTTGACTGCGTCTGCATGGCGCCATTTTCCGCGGACTGGCGGTGCTGCAACACAGCGGCGGTGCGGCCGCCGCGCTGCTCAGCCGATCAGGAACGACAGCAGGCGATCGGCCACCTTGCCGTACGGCGGGTACAGCAAGCGGGTGCTCGCCCAGCGCGCCTGGCGGAAGATCGGGCGCAGCTTGGAGAAGGTCTGGAAACCTTCGAAGCCGTGGTAGTGGCCCATGCCGGATTCGCCGATGCCGCCGAAGGGCAGGTCGTGCTGGCCGACGTGAAAGAGCGCGTCGTTGATCGACACGCCGCCCGACATCACGCGCTCGAGCAGCCGGTCGATGCGCCGGGCGTCATGGCTGAACGGGTACAGCGCGAGCGGGCGCGGGCCGGCGACGATGCGCTCGATGACCTCGTCGAGCGTGTCGTAAGGCAGCACCGGCAGGATCGGACCGAAGATCTCGCGCTGCATCAGCGCACTGTCGCTCGGCGCGTCGAGCACGAGGTGCGGCGCGATCTTGCGCGTGGCCGCGTCCCAGGCCGGCCCCGGCAGCAGCTTGATCACCTTCGCGCCGCGCGCACTCGCGTCGTCGAGCGCGGCCACCAGGCGGTCGAACGAGCGCTGGTCGACGATCGACGTGTAGTCGGTGCTGTCCAGTCCCGGGTAGCGCTGCGGCACGATCTTCGCGGCCAGCTCGGCGAACGCCGCCACCTTGGCGCGCGGCACGTAGACGTGGTCGACCGTGGTGCAGATCTGGCCGGCGTTGAGCAGCTTGACGTAGAGGATGCGCTCGGCCGCGGTCGCGAGCTCGAAGTCGTCGCACACCACCGCCGGCGCCTTGCCGCCGAGCTCGAGCGTGACCGGGCACAGGTTGGCCGCGGCGGCGGCCATCACCTGGCGGCCGGTGGCGCCCGAGCCGGTGAACAGCAGGTGATCGAATGGCAGTTTGGAGAACTCGACGCCGACGCCGCCGGTCTCGTCGAAGAACTGCAGCTTCTCGGGCGGGAAGTACGCCGGCATGCGCTCGATCAGCAGTTGCGCGAGATGGCGCGAGTTCTCGCTCATCTTCACCATCGCCCGGTTGCCGGCGGCAAAGATGGCCGTCAGCGGCAGCACGCTCAGGTTGAGCGGGAAGTTCCACGGCACGATCACGCCGACCACGCCAAGCGGCTGCGGCACGACGCGGTTGCTGGCCAGGCCGAACACCATGCGGTCGACCTGCCGACGCTGCGGCTTCATCCAGTCGGCCAGATGACGCAGCGTGCTGTCGATGCCGTCGACGGCGGGCAGGATCTCGGCCAGCAGCGTCTCGTGGCGCGAGCGGTGTCCGTAGTCGGCGCTGATGGCCTCGCACAGGGCGTCGCCGTGCTCGCGCACGAAGCGCTTCAAGGTGCGCAGATCGGCCTTGCGCTCCTTCAGCGTCGGCACCGGATGACGGTGGTGTGCCTCGCGCTGCCGCGCCAGCGCGTCGCGAAGGGTCATGGCGATGTCCGGGGGGCTGCGGTCCATGGCGTGCTCGCTCCGGCCGCAGGCAGGAGGCTGCGGCTGACGAGATTGTGGCGTCAAGCACGGCTGCGCCCATGGAGTCGAATGACTAACATGGCCGCATCGATGCCAGGAGCCTGCCGCCATGACCGCACCCGCGCCCACGTCCGCCGCCGCACCCGCCAAGGCCTTTGCCAGCCAGGCCGACCTCGAGGAAAAGAAGGTCAGCTTCACCCGGCTCTCGGAGCACGCGTACGCCTACACCGCCGAAGGCGACCCGAACACCGGCATCGTGATCGGCGACGACGCGGTGATGGTGATCGACACGCAGGCCACGCCGGCGATGGCGCAGGACGTGATCCGCCGCATCCGCAGCGTCACCGACAAGCCGATCGAGTACGTCGTGCTCAGCCACTACCACGCGGTGCGCGTGCTCGGTGCGAGCGCCTACGCGCCGCGTCATGTCATCGCCAGCGACGACACGCTGGCGCTGATCCGCGAGCGCGGCGAGCAGGACAAGGCGAGCGAGATCGGGCGCTTTCCGCGCCTGTTTCGCGACGTGCAGAGCGTGCCGGCGGGCCTGACCTGGCCGACGCTGACCTTCAGCGGCAGGATGACGCTGTGGCTGGGCCGCCTCGAAGTGCAGATCCTGCAGCTCGGTCGCGGCCACACCAAGGGCGACACCGTCGTCTGGCTGCCGGCCGAGCGCATCCTCTTCAGCGGCGACCTCGTCGAGTACGGCGCCACGCCGTATGCCGGCGACGCCTACTTCGGCGCCTGGCCGGCCACGCTCGACGCCATCGCGGCGCTGCAGCCGGCCAAGCTCGTGCCCGGGCGCGGCGCCGCGCTCGAGGACGAGGCCCAGGTGGCGGCAGGGCTGCAGGGTACGCGCGACTTCATCGCCGACGTGTTCGCGGCGGTCCAGGCCGGCGCTGCCGCCGGCCGCGATCTGAGGAGCGTCTATCGCAGCACCATCGATGCCGTGCGCCCGAAGTACGGCCACTGGGTGATCTTCGACCACTGCATGCCGTTCGACGTGACGCGTGCCTACGACGAAGCGACGCGCCACCCCGATCCGCGCATCTGGACGGCCGAGCGCGACATCGAGATGTGGAAGGCGCTGGAGGGCTGACGGTGCTGTCCACCTACCGTTACCCGAAGTACGCGTATCGCCGGCCGCGCGAGCTCGACGCCGCGGCCGTGCGGCAGGTACCGCTGGTGGTGGTGGGCGCCGGTCCGGTCGGGCTGGCCGCGGCGATCGACGGCGCGTTGCGCGGCCTGCCGGTGCTGCTGCTCGACGACGACGACACGGTGAGCACCGGCTCGCGCGGACTGTGCTACGCCAAGCGCACGCTCGAGATCCTCGACCGCCTGGGCTGCGGCGACCCGGTCGTCGCCAAGGGCGTCACCTGGAACGTCGGCCGCACCTTCCACCACAGCCGCGAGGTCTTCGCCTTCAACCTGCAGCCCGAGCGCGGCCATCACCGCCCGGGCATGGTCAACCTGCAGCAGTACTGGCTGGAGCAGTATCTGGTCGAGCGCGCCGCGCAACTGCCGGCCATCGAGCTGCGCTGGAAGCACAAGGTGATCGGCGTGACGCCCGAGGGCCAGGGCGCGCGGCTCGACGTCGAGACCGCCGACGGCCGCTACGCGCTGCACGCCGACTGGCTGATCGTCGCCGACGGCGCGCGCAGCCCGCTGCGGCGCATGCTCGGCCTGGACGTCGAGGGCAAGGTGTTCCAGGACCGCTTCCTGATCGCCGACGTGGTCATGAAGGGCGAGCTGTTTCCGGTCGACCGCACCGAGCGCTGGTTCTGGTTCGATCCGCCGTTCCACGGCGGCCAGAGCGTGCTGCTGCATCGCGAGGCCGACGACGTCTGGCGCATCGACTTGCAGCTCGGCTGGGACGCCGATCCCGAGGCCGAGAAGCAGCCGGCGCGCGTCGTGCCGCGCATCCGCGCGATGCTCGACCGGCAGGGCTACCGGCAACTGGACTTCGAGCTCGAATGGGTGAGCGTCTACACGTTCCAGTGCCGACGCATGAAGAAGCTGCGTCACGGCCGCATCCTGTTCGCCGGCGACGCCGCGCATCAGGTGAGCCCGTTCGGCGCGCGCGGTGCCAACTCGGGCCTGCAGGACGCCGACAACCTGATGTGGAAGCTGGCGCTCGTGATGCAGGGCAAGGCGCCCGAGCGGCTGCTCGACAGCTACGCCAGCGAGCGCGCCGAGGCGGCCGACGAGAACATCGCGAACTCGACGCGCGCCACCGACTTCATCACGCCCAAGAGCCGCGTCTCGCAGGTCTTCAGGAGCGCCGTGCTGAGCCTGGCGGGCGAGCATGCGTTCGCGCGCGCGCTGGTCAACTCGGGGCGCCTGTCGGTGCCCACCGATCATCTGGATTCGCCGCTGTCGACGCCCGACGAGGACGAGTTCGACGGCTGGATGCGGCCCGGCGCGCCGGCCGACGACGCGCCCTGGCCCGACGACGAGGGACGCGACTGGCTGCTGCATAAGCTGGCCGAACACGGCGCGGGCTTCGTGCTGATGCTGTTCCGTCGCCAGCCGAGCGGCGCCGAGGCCGCCGCCATCGACGCGCTGGGCGGCGGCGCGATCCCGGTACGCACGCTGCTCGTCGATCCGCGCGGACTGGCGGCGCGGCGCTACGACGCCGGACCCGGCACCGCCTACCTGATGCGCCCGGATCAGATCGTGGCCGCGCGCTGGCGCCACCTCGATCTCGCACGCGTGCGCGCGGCGCTCGTGCGCGCCACCGCCCAGGAGACCGCCGCATGACCTCGCCCCGCCTGAACACGCAACCCAATTTCCGCGTCGCGGGCCGCCGTTACCGCTACGCCTATACGCCCGGCGACCAGTTCTACGAGATGCTGATCGAGGGCCACCGAGGCCTGGCCGACGAGCAGAGCGAACTGATGAACGCACGGCTCGTGCTGCTGCTGGCCAACCATGTCGGCGACCTCGACGTGCTCGCGGAGGCGATCGCCGCCGCGCGCGCCGGCGTCGTCGCGGCCACCGGCACCGATTGAGTCCGACGGCGCCGCGCCGTGGCGCCGCTGCGCGCGCGCCGCTGCGCACGAGTCGTAACCGCCGTGGCGCGCGAGCGGGCTTATCCTGAGCACCGGGAGCGCGCCGGCCGATCGCCTGCGGTGCCGGCGCAACGGATTCGAGGGAGACCCGAGCGATGCTCACCGATGCCACTCACGATCCCGTGCTGCGCAGCTGGGTGGAAAGCGCCAACGCGCCGGGCTGCCTGACGCCGATCCAGAACCTGCCCTACGCGCGCTTTCGCACGGCGCACAGCGACGAGCCCTGGCGCATCGGCGTGGCCATCGGCGACCAGATCCTCGACCTCGCCGCGGCGGCCCACCATGCGCCCTGGGGCGAGGGCCTGGACGAACTGCTCGAGCCGCTGGCGCAAGGCGACCTGGCGGCCTTCATGGCGCTCGGACGGCCGGTCTGGCGCACGGTGCGCGCGGCGCTGTCGGCGGCGCTCGCCGAGGGCAGCGTGCAGGGGCCGTTCCTCGAGCTGTGCCTGGTGCCGCTGGCGCAGGCCGAGTTCACGCTGCCCTGCCCGATCGGCGACTACACCGACTTCTACGTCGGCATCCATCACGCGCGCAGCGTCGGCAGCCTGCTGCGGCCCGACAACCCGCTGCTGCCCAACTACAAGTGGGTGCCGATCGGCTACCACGGCCGCGCCTCGTCGGTGATCGTCGAAGGCGACGGCATCCGGCGCCCGATGGGGCAGATCAAGAGCGAGCTCGAGGTGCCGCTGTTCGGGCCGACGCGACGCCTCGATCACGAACTCGAGCTCGGGCTGTGGATCGGCGCGGCCAACGCGCTCGGCCATCCGGTGGGCATCGAGGCCGCCGAGGACGTGCTGTTCGGCATCACGCCGCTCAACGACTGGTCGGCGCGCGACATCCAGACCTGGGAGTACCAGCCGCTCGGGCCCTTCCTCGCCAAGAGCTTCGCCACCTCGGTGTCGCCGTGGATCGTCACGTTCGAGGCGCTGGCGCCGTTCAGGCGGCCGCTGCTGCGGCCGGCCGGCGACCCCGCGCCGCTGCCCTACCTGGATTGCGCCTTCAACCGCGAGCACGGCGCCCTCGACATCGAACTCGAGGTGTGGCTGCAGACCGCGCGCATGCGCGAAGCCGGCACGGCGCCGGTGCGGCTGTCGCACAGCAGCGCACTCGACGCCTACTGGACGCCGGCGCAACTCGTCGCGCATCACACGAGCAACGGCTGCAACCTGCGCATCGGCGACCTGCTGGGCACCGGCACGATCTCGGGGCCCGGGCCGGACCAGGGCGGCAGCCTGTTCGAGCTGACGCGCGGCGGCCGCGACCCGATCACGCTGCCGGGCGGCGAACGGCGCAGCTTCCTCGAAGACGGCGACAGCGTCGTGCTGCAGGCCTGGTGCGACGCACCGGGCGCCGTGCGCATCGGCCTGGGGGCGGTCAGCGGCACCGTCCTCGCCGCGGCCTGAAACGCACCTGCGAAGCGGGCGCAAGGCGCGGATCTGCGCCGCGCTGACCGGCCAAATCGGCGCCTCGCGCGCGTGGCCGCGCGGGAAGAATCGGCGCATCGTGGGAGAGGACTGCTCACCGGATCTGGCTGCGCGCGTGGTGGCGTGGCACAACCGCCATGTGCTGGCCGAACGCATCGCGCCGACGCAGGTGCAAGCGGCCGGCTGGGTGGCGCTGCCTTTTCGCTCGCCCACGGTCATCGCCGCCGACGGCACGCCCGAGGCCGAGCCGCGCCGCGGCTGGAGCGCGGCGTTCACCGAGGACTTCATCGCACCGCTGGCGCCGCGCCGGATCGCGCGCTTCGCGCTGCGCCACGGCAGCACGTCGGCGCCGACGGACGGGCTGCCGGTACGCGAGGTGGACATCGAGCGCGCGCTGACGATGCAGGGCCACGCCGCCACGCTGTGGCTGCGCACGGCCGCCATCGAGATAGGCACGCGCCGCGTACGCGTGCTGCTGGCCGCCGATGCCTCTGCCGTGGCCATCGGTCCGCGTCTGTGGAGCCGGCCGCGCGCGCAGGCCGCTGCGGCGCTGGTCGCGCTCACACTGGCCGCCGCCGCGGTCGCGCCGTGGTCGATCGAGCGCGCGGCGAGCGGCTCGGCGTCAACCGCGGCGCGGTCGACCACGGCTGCGGCGTCCCGACCCGGTGCGGCGCAGGTGCCCCCGGTCCGCGTTGTCGCGACGGCGGCTGCAACGGCCGAAGCGTCCGCAGCGGCTGCAACGCCTGCAAAGGCGGCATCGGCTGCAACGACCCCATCGAGCGCACCGACCGAAGCAGTCGCAGCGGTCGCATCGGCTCCTGCGGCGGCGGCGTCGGTGTCGGCATCGGCATCGAGCCAAGTCGTTGCGGTGGCGGCCCAAGCGACGGACCGGATCGTGCCGCCGCCGCGCGCAGCGCCAACGGCCGCCGTGTCGGCCCGCGCCGGTGCCGCGCCGGCCTCCTTCCCGCCGCTGTTCGGCCACCCACGAGCCAGGCGGCCGGACTACGGCGTGCGCCCGCACATCGGAGCGTCGCTCGACGACGTGGCCAAGGCCCGAGCACGCGCCGAGGTGCAGGCGGCACGCGCGGCGCACGGCACATCTCCCGCCGCGACGAACACAGCGCATGGGCCAGACGCAACGCGCAGCGCGGATGCAGCCCACGCCGCCGGCCGCACCGAAGCGGCCGCACGCGTCAGCGACGCTCCTGCCGCATCCCCCCACGCGCCGGTCTGGGCGGTGTCGACGCGCAGCCTGCGCACGCGCTTCGAGTCCGAGCAGATGCTGGTGGCGATGCGCGATGTCGCCGGCCGCGGCGACTCGCCCGGCGCTCTGCGCTTCGACGTGCTGCCGGCCGGAGGCGACTGGCGCGCCGTCGCCTGGCCCTACGCCGAGCGCCGCGATGCCGAACGCGTGCGTGCCGGCTTGCAGGAGCGCGGGCTGCGCGTCGAAGTCGTGCCGTTCTGATCGGACGAGCGCGCTCTTGCGCGTGCAGTGGCCTCGCCCTAAGGCGCCACGCTGCCCTGCAGCGCGGCGAGATGCCGCTGCCCGTGCTCGAGCACGAAGTAGCGCAGGGCTTCGGCCGGCGGCGACAGCAGCTTGCCGAGCGTGTTCACGACGTGCCAGCGGCGCATCACCGGCAACCCTTCGATTTCGGGCGTGGCGATGGCGCCGTGGCGCAGCTCGAAGGCGATGGTGTGCAGCGACAGCAGGCTCACGCCCATGCCGGCCATCACCGCCTGCTTGATGGTCTCGTTGCTCGACATCTCCATCACGACGCGCAAATGCAGGTGGTGGGCAGCCGCGTACTCCTCGGTGGCGGCACGCGTGCCCGAACCCGGCTCGCGCATGATGAAGCCCTCGCCTTGCAGCGCCATGGCCGGCACCTGCTCCATGCGCGTGAACGGGTGCTGCGTCGACGTGACCAGCACGTGCGGATGCAGCGCGAAGGGCTCGGCGCGCGTCGCCCACTCCCTGGGCGGCCGGCCCATGATCGCCAGGTCGGCCTCGCCGCGCTGCATCATCGCCACCAGCTGCTCGCGGTTGCCGAGCTTCATGCCCAGCTCGACGCCCGGGTGCTCGTCGCGAAAGCGCGCCATCAGGCTCGGCATGAAGTATTTGGCCGTGCTCACCATGGCCACCGTCACCTGGCCGCCGGCCAGGCCCTTGAAGCGCGCCAGCGCGTCCTCGGCGTCCTTGAGCGTGGCCAGCACGCGGCGCGTGTAGGCCAGCAGGTACTCGCCGGTCGTCGTCAGCGACACGCTGCGCCCGCTGCGGTCAAAGAGCGGCAGTCCGACCTCGCCCTCGAGCTCCTTGACCTGCATCGACACCGCCGGCGGCGTGAGGTGCATCTCCTCCGCGGCGCGCGCAAAGCTCAGATGCTTGGCCACGGCGGCAAACACCCGCAACTGGCGCAGCGTGATGTTCTTCATTCAGCGAAGCTTAATCCAAACGTCAGAAGAACTGACTTCCCCTGAATCATCGAGCTCCATAGAGTGGCTGCCAACCGCCACACCTTCGAGGAGCACAGCGATGAACATGCCGGTCGATCAGGGCCTGGCCGGCCGGCCGGGCCGGGCAGCCCCGTCGGAAATCAGCGAGATCAAGGACCGCAAGCAGCGCTACAGCGCCGGCGTCCTGAAGTACCGGCAGATGGGCTACTGGAACGGCGACTACGTGCCGAGCGACACGGACACGATCTGCCTGTTTCGCATCACGCCGCAAGAAGGCGTCGACCCGATCGAGGCCGCCGCTGCGGTGGCCGGCGAGTCGAGCACCGCCACCTGGACCGTGGTCTGGACCGATCGCCTCACCGCCTGCGACAGCTACCGCGCCAAGGCCTACAAGGTCGAGCCGGTGCCGGGGCGGCCGGGCGAGTACTTCGCCTGGGTCGCCTACGACCTCGTGCTGTTCGAGGAAGGCTCGATCGCCAACATGACGGCGAGCCTGATCGGCAACGTCTTCAGCTTCAAGCCGCTCAAGGCCTGCCGGCTCGAGGACATCCGCATTCCGGTGGCCTACGTCAAGACCTTCAAGGGCCCGCCCACCGGCCTCGTCGTCGAGCGCGAGCGGCTGGACAAGTACGGCCGGCCGCTGCTGGGCGCCACAACCAAGCCCAAGCTGGGTCTGTCGGGGCGCAACTACGGCCGCGTCATCTACGAAGGCTTGAAGGGCGGCCTCGACTTCATGAAGGACGACGAGAACATCAACTCGCAGCCCTTCATGCACTGGCGCGACCGCTTCCTGTACGTGATGGACGGCGTCGCCAAGGCCAGCGCCGCCACCGGCGAGGTCAAGGGCAGCTACCTCAACATCACCGCGGCGACGATGGAGGACATGTACGAGCGCGCCGAGTTCGCCAAGGAGCTGGGCTCGGTGGTCGTGATGGTCGACCTCGTGATCGGCTGGACCGCGATCCAGAGCATGGCCAACTGGGCGCGCAAGCACGACATGATCGTCCACATGCACCGTGCCGGCCACGGCACCTACACGCGGCAGAAGAACCACGGCGTGTCGTTCCGCGTCATCGCCAAGTGGCTGCGCCTGGCCGGCTGCGACCACCTGCACACCGGCACCGCGGTCGGCAAGCTCGAAGGCGATCCGCTCACCGTGCAGGGCTACTACAACGTCTGTCGCGACAGCTTCACGAAGCAGGACCTGCCGCGCGGCCTGTTCTTCGACATGGACTGGGCCGACACCAAGAAGGTGATGCCGGTGGCCTCGGGCGGCATCCACGCCGGCCAGATGCACCAGCTGCTCGATCTGTTCGGCGACGACGTGATCCTGCAGTTCGGCGGCGGCACGATCGGCCACCCGGCGGGCATCCAGGCCGGCGCGGTGGCCAACCGCGTGGCGCTGGAAGCCATGGTCAAGGCGCGCAACGAAGGCCGCGACATCAAGAACGAGGGCCCCGAGATCCTCCGCAAGGCCGCCAGGTTCTGCACCCCGCTCGCGCAGGCGCTGGACACCTGGAAGGACGTGAGCTTCAACTACGCCAGCACCGACCAGTCCGATTACGCCGTGACGCCGGCCGTGGCCTGAGGAGCACCTGCACCATGATGACCAACCCCACCGGCCGCCTGACGCAAGGCCAGTTCAGCTTCCTGCCCGACCTCAGCGACGACGAGATCCGCGCGCAGATCGACTACGGCCTCGCCAAGGGCTACGCCTGGAGCGTCGAATACACCGACGACCCGCACCCGCGCAACACATACTGGGAGATGTACGGCATGCCGATGTTCGACCTGCGCGACGGCGCCGGCGTGCTGCAGGAACTGAACGAGTGCCGCAAGACCTTCCCGCAGCACTACATCCGGCTCGTCGCCTTCGACAGCACGCGCGGCGTCGAGAGCATCGCGATGAGCTTCATCGTCAACCGTCCTGTACACGAGCCCGGCTTCGGCCTCGCGCGCCAGGAGACGCACGGCCGCACGATGCGCTACACGGTGGTGAGCTACGCCACCGACAAGCCCGAAGGCGAGCGCTACGCGCGCTGATCGCGGCGGCTGAGCAGTCAACCAGGCGCAACGACGATGGCCGGCCCGATCTACGCCATCCCCGGTTCGGTGCAGGCGCCGGCAGCGGTCACGCCTGCGCCACAGAGCGCGGACGCGGCCGACGACGCACCGCGCACCGTCGCCGACGTGCTGCGCGCCAGCCAGGTCGAGGCCGTGCTCGACGAGCTCGATCGCGATCTCGTGGGACTGGCCCCGGTCAAGCAGCGCATCCGCGACATCGCCGCGCTGCTCGTGATCGACAAGCTGCGCCTGGCGCACGGCCTGGCTGCCGCCACGCCCAGCCTGCACATGTGCTTCACCGGCAACCCCGGCACCGGCAAGACGACGGTGGCGCTGCGCATGGCCGAGATCCTGCACCGCCTGGGTTACGTGCGCAAAGGCCATCTCGTCGCGGTGACGCGCGACGACCTCGTCGGCCAGTACATCGGCCACACGGCGCCCAAGACCAAGGAGGTACTGAAAAAAGCGATGGGCGGCGTGCTGTTCATCGACGAGGCCTACTACCTCTACCGCCCCGACAACGAGCGCGACTACGGCCAGGAGGCCATCGAGATCCTGCTGCAGGTGATGGAGAACCAGCGCGACGACCTGGTCGTGATCCTCGCCGGCTACAAGGACCGCATGGACACGTTCTTCCGCAGCAACCCGGGCCTGAGCAGCCGCATCGCGCACCACATCGACTTCCCCGACTACACGCCCGGCGAGCTCGAGGCGATCGCCGGCAAGATGCTGGCGGCGATGTCGTACCGCTTCGCGCCCGACGCCGCCGCGGCCTTCGGCGAGTACCTCGCACGCCGCATCGCGCAGCCGCACTTCGCCAACGCGCGCAGCGTGCGCAACGCGCTCGACCGCGCGCGTCTGCGCCAGGCCTCGCGCCTCTTTGCCGAGCGCGACCGCGTGCTGGGCGAGGCCGACCTGACGACGCTCACCGAGAGCGACATCCGCGCCAGCCGCGTGTTCGCGCCGTGACCTCATCCGTTCCTCACGAAAGCCCGCCATGCCGCTCACCGGACGCTGGACCCTCACGCGCTACCTGATCGAGGAGCGCCGCCGCTACCCGCAGGCCAGCGGCGACCTGAACGCGCTGATCCTCGACGTCGCGCTCGCGTGTAAGGCGATCGCGCGCATCGTCGCCTTCGGTTCGCTCGGCACGCCGTGTACGCCGCTCGAACGGAGCGTCGCGCCGCAGCCGGCCGGCGGCCGGACCAACGTGCAGGGCGAGGTGCAAAAGCCCCTGGACGTCATCGCCAACGAGATCTTCCTGCGCATGAACGAGTGGAACGGCCACCTGGCCGGCATGGCGAGCGAGGAGTTGGCCGAGCCGGCGCAGATCCCGGCGAGCTATTCGCGCGGCAAGTACCTGCTCGCGTTCGACCCGCTCGACGGCAGCAGCAACATCGACGTCAACGTCTCGGTCGGCAGCATCTTCTCGATCCTGCGCCTACCCGACGACGCGGCCGCCGGTGCGCCCCAACGCGATGTGACCGAGGCCGACTTCCTGCAGCCCGGCGCGGCGCAGGTCGCCGCCGGCTACGCGATCTACGGCCCGACGACGATGCTCGTGCTCACGGTGGGCAACGGTGTCGCCGGCTTCACGCTCGATCCCAACCTGGGCGAGTTCGTGCTCTCGCACGCCGACATCCGCGTGAGCCCCGACACGACCGAGTTCGCGATCAACACCAGCAACGCGCGCTTCTGGGAGCCGCCCGTCAAACGCTACGTCGACGAATGCCTGGCCGGCAGGAGCGGTCCGCGCGGCAAGGACTTCAACATGCGCTGGATCGCCAGCCTGGTGGCCGAGGCGCACCGCATCCTGATGCGCGGCGGCGTCTTCATGTACCCGCGCGACACCAAGGATGCGACGAAGCCGGGCCGCTTGCGCCTGCTGTACGAGGCCAACCCGATCGGCTTCGTGATGGAGCAGGCCGGCGGGCGCGCCAGCACGGGGCGGCAGCCGGTGCTGGGCGTCAAGCCCTCGTCGCTGCACCAGCGCATCGGCTTCGTGCTCGGCAGCCGCAACGAGGTCGAGCGCATCGAGCGCTATCACCACGAGCCGATGACGCGCGAGCCGGCGACGCCGCTGTTCGCCGAGCGCAGCCTGTTCCGCGACTGAGGGAACGCCACCATGTCCGAACGCCACCCCATCATCGCCATCACCGGCTCGAGCGGCGCAGGCACGTCGAGCGTGACGCGCACCTTCGACGCCATCTTCCGTCGCGAGGGCGTGCAGGCCGCGATCATCGAGGGCGACAGCTTCCACCGCTACGACCGTCTCGAGATGCGCGCGCGCCAGGCCGAGGCCGAGCAGGCGGGCAACAAGCACTTCAGCCACTTCGGCCCCGAGAACAACCTGTTCGCCGAACTCGAGCAGCTGTTCCGCAGCTATGCCGAAAGCGGCAGCGGGCGCCGGCGCAAGTACCTGCACGACCCCGCCGAAGCGGCGCCGTACAAGCAGGAGCCCGGCACCTTCACGGCGTGGGAAGAACTGCCGGCCGACACCGACATCCTCTTCTACGAGGGCCTGCACGGCGCGGTGAAGAGCGCCGAGGTCGACGTCGCGCGCTACCCGGATCTGCTGATCGGCGTCGTGCCGGTCATCAACCTCGAGTGGATCCAGAAGCTGTACCGTGACAAGAACGTGCGCGGCTACAGCGCCGAGGCGGTCACCGACACCATCCTGCGCCGCATGCCCGACTACGTGCACTACATCTGCCCGCAGTTCGCGCACACCCACGTCAACTTCCAGCGCGTGCCGGTGGTGGACACCTCCAACCCCTTCATCGCCCGCGACATCCCCA
>JAGWTJ010000318.1 GCA_028869005.1 Burkholderiales bacterium
GCACCGACGGCCACACCGTGGCGCACAGCGGCTGCGCCGCGCCCGCGCTGCTGCCGCGCGCCGACCATACCGTCGTCGTGCTCGCCGATGGCGACGTGAGCTGGCACCGCATCGAGGTCCCGAAGGCGAACGCGGCGCGTCTGCGCGCAGCGCTCGCCGGGGCGATGGAGGAAGCGCTGCTCGACGATGCGCAGGCGTTGCACTTCGCGCTCGACGCCGGCGCGGCACCCGGTGCGAGCGGCTGGGTGGCGGTGACGGATAGTCGCCGGCTGGTCGACGTGCTCGCCGCGCTGGAAGGCGCCGGCCGCGACGTCGAGCTCGTGACCACGGCCAGCCGTCCGCGCGACAGTGCGCGCGGCCACTTCCTGTTGCGCGACGGCGATGCCACACCGACCCTCGTGCTCGAACATCGCGACGGCGTGGCCTGCGTCGGGCTCGACGGCGCGCTCGCGCGCAGCCTGCTGACGGCGGCGGGCGAGCCGGTGCACTGCACGGCCGCGCCGGCGGCGGCGGCGACGGCCGAGCACTGGCTCGGGGCGCCGGTGGCGGCGCTGGGCGAGGCCGAACGCGCGCTCGGCGCCGTGCGCAGCCCCTTCAACCTGCGCCAGTTCGATCTGGCGCCGCGCCACCGCGGCGCGCGTGCGCTGCGCGAGAGCTGGCGCCGCCTGCAGCGCCCCGAGTGGCGAGCGGTACGCGTCGGCCTGGTGGCGCTGGCGGCGCTGCAGGTGATCGGCCTCAACGCCTACGCCTGGCAGCAGCAGCGCGCGCTCGACGGCCGGCGCCAGGCGATGGACGCGTTGCTGCGCGCCACCTTCCCCGGCGTGCGCACGGTGCTCGATGCGCCGCTGCAGATGCAGCGCGAGACCGACCGCGCGCGCGCCGAAGCCGGCCGGCCCGGCGACGCCGGCTTCGAGATCTTGCTCGGGCACACCGCCGCGGCCTGGCCCGACGGTGCCGGACCGATGGCCTCGTTGCGCTTCGACAACGACCATCTCGCGCTCGCCACGCCCGGCTGGAGCGACGCGCAGCGGCGGCAGTTTGCCGAGCGCCTGCAGGCCGCCGGCTACCGCGCCGAGTTCACCGACGGCCGCGTCAGCGTGGTGCGCGCGAAGGGTGGTGCATGAGCGCGCCGGGCCGCTCCCAAGCGCTCATACCGGAGCGCACAGCGCGGAGGGTCGTCCAGTGAGCGCGCCGGGCCGTCTTCCCGCATCCGCGCCGCTCGTCGCCTGGTGGCACGAGCGCGCGCCGCGCGAGCAGCGCGCTCTCGTGTGGATGGTCGCCGCGGTCGCCGTCGCGCTGCTGTGGTTCGTCGCCTTGGCGCCGGCCTGGCGCATCGTCGCACGCGCTCCGGCACAGATCGACGCCGCCGACGCCCAATGGCAGCAGATGCAGGGCCTGGCGGCCGAAGCGCGCGAGCTGCGCGGCACGGCGCCGGTCGGTGCCGGGCAGGCCGAAGTCGTGCTGAAGGCCGCCACCGCGCGCCTGGGCGACAAGGGTCGGCTCGCGCTGCAGGGCGACCGCGCCGTGCTCACCTTGCGCGAAGTCGGTAGCGGCGCCTTGCGCGACTGGCTCGGCGAGGTCCGCACCGGAGCGCGCGCGCGGCCGGTGGAAGCCACGCTCACGCGCGGACCGGCCGGCCTGTCGGGAACCATCGTCGTGGCCTTAGAGCGTGTCCGTGAGTAGGAGGCGGCGCATGATGCGCTGGCTGGCGGCCGGCGTGCTCGCCGGCGTGCTCGGTGCACTCGTCGCGTTCGCGCCCGCCGCCTGGCTCGCCCGCTGGGTCGACGACGGCACCGACGGCCGGCTGCTGCTGGCCGATGCGCGCGGCACGCTGTGGTCGGGCAGCGCCACGCCGGTGCTCACCGGCGGCGCGGGCAGCCGTGAGGCCAGCGCGCTGCCGGGTCGGCTGCAGTGGCGGATCGGACCGGGCGCGCTGGTCGGTGGGGCCGCTCCGTCCGGGATGTCTGCCCTGTCCGGGCTGGCGCTGCTGGTGCGCGCCGAGCAGGCCTGCTGCCTGAACGGGACCCTGCGCCTGCGCGTCGTGCCCGGCTTCAGCGGTGTGTCGATCGAACTGCTGCCGCGCGAAGGCGGCGGCGCCATCGGCCAGTGGCCGGCGTCGTGGCTGAGCGGCCTGGGCACGCCCTGGAACACGCTGCAGCCCGAAGGCACGCTGCAACTGGAAAGCCCGGGCTTCACGCTACAAGCGGCCGGCGGCCGCTGGCGTTTCAGCGGGCGCGCCGCCATCGATCTCGACGCCTTCTCGTCGCGCCTGTCCACGCTCGACGTGCTCGGCAGCTACCACCTCGTCGTGGCCGGCGATGCCGCGCGCGGCGTGCCGGCCGGCGTGACGCTTACCACCACGCGCGGGCCGTTGCTGCTGAACGGCAGCGGCGAGCTGCTGGGCAGCGGCGCCGCCCTCGGGCTGCGCTTTCGCGGCACCGCCGGCGCCGCGCCTGGCCAGGAAGGCGTGCTGAACAACCTGCTGAACATCCTCGGCCGCCGCCAGGGCGCCCAGACCCTCATTTCGATCGGATGAGCATGAAATCACTGCCTGCACGCGGCGCATCTGCCCCGTGCGCCAAGCGCGCCCATCGTGCGAAGTGCGCCGCACGCGCCACGCTCGTGGCAAGCGGCGCCGCCCTGTGGCTCGTCCTCGCCGCGCCGGCGAGTGCGCAGAGCATCGCCGCGCGCTCGCGCGCGCCGGTCACGGTGAATTTCGTCAATGCCGACATCGAGGCCGTGACGCGCGCGTTCGCCGCGATGATCGAGCGCGCGATCGTCGTCGACCCGCGCGTGCGCGGACAGATGACGGTGTACAGCGAGCAGCCGCAGACGATCCGCGACGCCTTCCAGAGCTACCAGTCGGCGCTGCGCGGCCTGGGCTTCGCGGTGGTGGAAAACGGCGGCGTGCTCAAGGTCGTGCCCGAAGCCGATGCCAAGCTGCAGGCCGGCACGGTGTCGGTGGGCGAAGTGCCGATCCGCGGCGACACCGTCATCACGCAGATCTTCCAGCTGCACTACGAGAACCCGAACAACCTGGTGGCCGTGCTGCGGCCGCTGATCAGCGCCAACAACACGATCAACGCCAACATCGGCACCAACTCGCTGGTCATCACCGACTACGCCGACAACCTGCAGCGCATCGCCAAGAT
>JAGWTJ010000319.1 GCA_028869005.1 Burkholderiales bacterium
GTCTCGATGCGCAGCGCGCGATCGACCTGCCCAACTTCGCGAGCTTGGGCGGCGCGGTGGTGCTCGAGGCGGGGCGCTTTCCGCCGGCGACCGGCGCGGCGCTGCGCGCCCTCGGCCATGCCGTGGTGGAGCGCGACCTGACCAGCGGCCTGCAGGCCATCGAGCGCACGCCGGACGGCTGGTTCGGCGGCGCCGATCCGCGGCGCGAGGGCGTGGTGATCGGAGACTGAGGCGCGCCGCCCGCGCTGCCTGCGCCGCCCGCGCTGCGTCAACGCCGCATGTCGCGCAGCGCCAGCGCCGCCTCGCGCACGAGGGCGGGGCCCTTGTAGATCAGGCCGGTGTAAAGCTGCACCAGCGTCGCACCGGCGTCGATCTTGGCACGCGCATCGGCGCCGCTCAGCACGCCGCCGACGCCGATGATCGGCACCGCGGGGCCGAGTGCGGTGCGCAGGCGGCCGATGACGCGGTTGCTGGCCGCGGCCAGCGGACGGCCCGACAGCCCGCCGCTTTCATCGGCGTGAGCGAGGCCCTGCACCGCGTCGCGCGCCACCGTGGTGTTGGTGGCGATCACGCCGTCGATGCCGTGGCGCAGTAGCGTCGCGGCGACGAGATCGAGCTGCGCGTCGTCGAGGTCGGGCGCGATCTTCAGGAACATCGGCACCACGCGGCCGTGCCGCTCGGCGAGCGCGGTGCGGCGCTCGCCCAAGGCGCCGAGCAGCGCGTCGAGCGCCTGGTCGGACTGCAGCGTGCGCAGGTTCTTCGTGTTCGGGCTCGAGATGTTGACGCTCACGTAGTCGGCATGCGCGTACACGCCCTCGAGGCCGAGCAGGTAGTCGTCGGCGGCCTGCGCTATCGGTGTGGCGGCGTTCTTGCCGATGTTCAGGCCGAGGATGCCGCCGCCGGCGCGAAAGCGGCGCGAGCGCGCGACGTTGGCGACGAAGGCGGCCAGCCCGTCGTTGTTGAAGCCCATGCGGTTGATCAGCGCCTCGGCCTCGGGCAGGCGAAACAGGCGCGGCCTGGCGTTGCCCGGCTGCGGCCGCGGCGTCACCGTGCCGACCTCGATGAAGCCGAAGCCCATCGCGCCCAGCGCGTCGATGCAGCGGCCGTTCTTGTCCAGCCCCGCGGCCAGACCGATGCGATTGGCAAATCGCAACCCCGCCACCCTCACCGGATCGGCCACGCGCGGCGCCGACCACAGGCAGCGCGCCGGCGTGTTCTGCAGCGACGCCAGGGCGGCCAAGGTCAGGTCGTGCGCGCGCTCGGCATCGACGCCGAAGAGAAAGGGGCGCGTCAAGGCGTAGGGAACGAGGGCCATGCGCGGATTGTCTCAGCGCGGCGCGGCGCGGCGCGGCGCGGCGCGGCGCGTCGGGTCGTGGCGCCGGCGTCGTACCGGCGCCGATAATCCGGCCGATGACGCAGGACGAACTGAAGGCCATGGTGGCGCGCGCCGCGCTCGACCACGTGACGCCGGGCGCACTGGTCGGCGTGGGCACGGGCTCGACCGTCAATCACTTCATCGACGCGCTGGCGACGATGCCGGTGCGCGTGGCCGGCGCCGTCTCGAGCTCCGAGGCCAGCAGCGAGCGGCTGCGTCGCCACGGCATTGGAGTGCTCGACGCCGGCGCGGTCGAGCGGTTGCCGGTGTATGTCGACGGTGCCGACGAGATCGACCCGCGCGGCTGCATGATCAAGGGCGGCGGCGCCGCGCTCACGCGCGAGAAGATCGTCGCCGACCTGGCCGAGCGCTTCGTCTGCATCGCCGACGCGAGCAAGCGCGTGCCGGTGCTCGGGCGCTTTCCGCTGCCGGTGGAAGTGATCGCGATGGCGGCGCCGCAGATCGCGCGCCGCTTCGCGTCCATCGGCGGCACGGCCGTGTTGCGCTCCGGCGTGCTCACCGACAACGGCCACCCGATCCTCGACGTGCGCGGCCTGGTAATCACGGATCCGCCTGCGCTCGAGGCCGAGATCAACCAGTGGCCGGGCGTGGTGACGGTCGGCATCTTCGCGCGCCAGCGCGCCCACACCTGCTTGCTCGGCACGCCGCAGGGCGTGCAGACGCTGGTGTTCTAATCGGGGGCGATTCAGCTCCGACCCGAGGATTGCACGTGGCCAAACCCAACTACGCGTTCGAAAAGCGCCAGCGCGAGCTCGCCAAGAAGCAGAAGAAGGAGCAGAAGACGGCGCGCAAGGCGCAGCAGAAGGCGCCGGGCGAGGGTGAGGCGCCGGCCGAGGGCGACGCCGACGCTGCGGCGGGCGACGCGGCCGGCGCACCTCCCGCCGATCCCGCCAATCCCGCCGCGGCGAGCTGATCAGCGGCCGACGCCGCCGTCCGACGCCGCCGCTTCGCCTCCTGCGGCCCACGCGCACTCGGTGCGCTCGTTGCGCGCGATGTGCTCTGCGCGCACGAGCCACCGGCCGGGGTCGACCGCCGCCACCAGATCGCGCTCGATCGGCCACGGTGTGCCGCCGGCCATCGCGGCGACGAGGCGGCCGAGCAGCGGTGTCAGCGTCAACCCGCGCGAGCCGAGCGCCGTGACGACGAACAGTCCGGGTGCGCGCGGCAGATGGCGCAGCGGCGCAGCACGGCCGGCGGCGGCAGCCGGCACGCCCGACGCGGCGCTTGCGCCGACGATCGATCGCGCGACTGGCGTAACGACCGGCCCTGCGATCGGCATCCGGTCGGCACTCTGCAGGCGCCAGCCGACGCGGCCCTGCCAGGCCTCGGGCGCGAGCGGCAGATCGAGTCCGGTGAGGCGTCGCGCGCGCTCGACGTTGAAGCGGTGGTCGGTGTCGCGCACGGCCGCATCGTCGTCGTCGCGCTGGCGCGTCGCGCCGCACAGCAGGCTGCCGTCGGCAAGCGACAGCGCGTAGCCGTCTCCGGTGAGCGGCAGCGCGAGCGGTGTCGTCGCAGGGTGCGCGAACACGCTCACCTGGCCGCGCGTGTGCTGCGTCGGCCAGGGTGCACTGCCGAGCGGGGTCAGCAACCCGGCGCTGCCGGCCGCGGCGCACAGCACGACGAGCGGCGCCTCATCGACGACGCGACCCTGCGCGTCGAGCACACGCCAGCGCTCGCCGCAGCGCTCGAGGCGGCCGATCGTCACGGCGCCGACGCAGCGCGTGCCCTGCAGCGCCAGTCGCACGG
>JAGWTJ010000320.1 GCA_028869005.1 Burkholderiales bacterium
GCCCGGCGCCGCGGCGGCGTCCGGCGACTCGGCGAAGCGCGCGCCGATCATGAACATCGCGAGGATGACGATGCCGAAGAAGACCCAGCCGTACACCAGGTGGTCGGCACCGACCGCCAGCCGGTTGCCCGACAGGTGCCCCAGCATCACGATCATGTAGGCGCGCAGCCAGTTGGCGACGACCGGCACCACGAGCGCCACGGCGACGAAGGCCAGGCGCCGGCGCAGCGAGCGGAAGTTGAGATAGGCGAACAGCGTGCCGACCATGAACGACGCGATCAGGTAGCGCACGCCGCTGCAGGCTTCCACCACCGACCAGTTGCCCGACGGGATGACGAACTGGTTGCCTTCGCGGTAGACGGGGATGCCGCTGGCGCGGATCGCGGCCACCGTGAAGTCGGCGGTGCGGTCGATCATGACCGGCGTGAGGAACTCGCCCACCGGCACGCAGAAGAACAGGAAGGCGAGCGGGAACATCAGCACGCGCGTCACCGCGGTGCCGAACACCAGCGGCACCGTGAGCACGAGCATCAAGACGAGTGCGAACTGCGACGCCGCGTTGACGCCTGCGAGTTCGCCGAGCAGCCACAGCAGGCAGGCGCCGGCCATCGGCACCAGCGCCAACGGCGCCGGCCGCGGCGCGAGCGCTGCCAGCCGCGCGCGCAGCCGCCACACGAGCCACAGCACGATCGGCGGCACCAGGAAGGCATGGGCGTAGGTCTCGGAGCGGTACCAGATGCCAACCATGCTGGTGGCGGTGTCGCGGAACAGCAGCAGCAATACCGCGACCAGCAGCGCCCAGGTCAGCAGCGCGGGACCTGCCAGGCGTGTCGGCGCCAGCGTGGCGGCGGGTGTCGGCGTGCTCATCGTCAGCCCAGCGAGCGCACCACGAACGGCCCCAGCCAGTTCGCGAACCCGAGCGGCAGCCGCCGCCAGGCCTCGATCATCAGCCGGTACTTGGCGTTGGCCGGATTGTTCTGCGGCACCGCGTCGCGCTTGTAGAGGCGGTATTCGTAGTGCAGCGGCTGCGGCTCGAAGCCCCAGTTCTTCTTGAAGGCGTAGGGGCCGGTGCCCTGCTTGCTGCGGCCGTAGTCGAACAACGTGGCGCCGCGTGCGCAGGCGCGCCGCATCAGCTCCCAGTACTTGAAGTCGTTGGCGGCCAGCTCGCGCGCGGCGAAGTCGTCGCCGGCGTAGTAGGGCAGCACCTCGTTGCGGAAGTGGAAGGTGAGCACGCTCGACAGCAGCCGGCCGTCGGGCGCGGTGACGGTGAGCACCTCGCAGTCGCGGCCGAACTCGCGCCGCAGCGCCTCGAAGTAGCGCTTGGGCAGCGCCGGCGTGCCGTGACGGTGCACGTTGTCGGCGTACAGCGCGAAGAAGCGCTCGACGCCATCGTCGACCGCGGCCTGCAGTCCGTTCTTGATGCCCTTGCGCACCATCGCGCGCTGCTTGCGCGGGATGGCGAGCAGGTTGGCCTCCTCGTCCGGGAGGATCGGCTTGCGGAACGTGACATAGAGGTCCTGCGCCGGCCAGCCTTCATGGCGGCGCTCGAGCTGGCGCAGCTCCAGATGCTGCACGCCCAGGCGCTGCGCGAGCGTGTCGGCTTCGCGCTCGAGCGCCGCGGCGCTGGCCTCGTCGTCGGCCGCGACGCCGCCGTAGACGGCGAACGGCAGGCTCGTGAGCGCGCTGCCGAACAGCAGGCTCTTCACGTGCGCCAGCGGCAGCACGCCGGTGATGCGCTGGCCGTCGGTGGCGTACAGGTAATGCGTGCCGTGGCGGAACACCTCACCCAGCACGCGCTGCCAGCCGACGCGGTGGAAGAAGGTGGCGGCGGGCGAGGCCATGACGAACTCGTCCCAGCGCGCGGCGCCGGCGGCGTCCTTCGGATCGAGTCGCTCGATGCGTGGCATGGGCAATCTCAGGCCGGCATCGCGGTACGCGACGGATCGGTCCGGCTCGTGCTCATTGCGTCCATGCGATCCAGTCGTGGCAGGAAGATGCGGTCCATGCGTCCCCAGCGGAAGTCGGCGAGCAACCGGCCGACCCGGCGCTCCATGCGACCGAGGTTCAGGTAATGGCGGAAGCGCGTCCTGGCGTCGATGCCGGCGATGCGAGGCTGCCCGGGGTCGATCTCCCAGGGGTGGAAGTAGAAGACCGCCGGCTCGCGATCGTCGGCGTTGACCCTGCGCAGCAGCCAGCGCGACATCGCGTAGGGCATCAGGCGAAAGTAGCCGCCGCCGCTCGAAGGCAGGTTGCGCCCCTGCACGCGCACGGTGGTCATCGGCACCTCGAGCAGGCCGCCGGCGACGCGGTAGGCAAAGCGCGGCGACTCGGGCATGCCGTAGTGGTCGTGGCGGATCGGGTAGACGCTGCTGCTGTAGCGGTAGCCGGCCGCGGCCAGCGCGTCGAAGGCCCACAGGTTGGCGCTGCCGATCGAAAAGCTCGGCGCACGGTAGCCCTGGACCTCGCAGCCGGCGATGTCTTCGAGGATCTTCTTGGCGCGGCCGATGTCCTCGGCGAAGGCGCCGGCCGTCAGCTCGCTCGCGCGCTGATGGCCGTAGCCGTGGCTGGCGAGTTCGTGGCCGCCGGCGACGATGCGGCGCACGAGCTGCGGGTGGCGCTCGGCGATCCAGCCGAGTGTGAAGAAGGTGGCCTGGGTGCCGTGCGCGGCCAGCAGCGCGAGGATGCGCTCGACGTTGCGCTCGACGCGGCATTCGCGCGCGTCCCATTCGTCGCGGCGGATGTAGGGCGCGAACGCCGAGACCTGGAAGTAGTCCTCGACGTCGATGGTCAGCGCATTGGTGATCGGGGGGGCGAGCATCGTCCGTTCGCTGCGCGCTCAGTGCCCAGCCATCCGATCATCGCCGAGACGGAGGCCGGGCGAGCGGCCGCCGCGGGCGCAAGCGTCGATCATTTGGCGGGAGTTTCCGGCTTCTTCAGCGCCGCGACCAGCGCCTGCAGCACGCCGAGGATCTGCACGTTGGTGCGCTCGAGGCGCAGCATGCCGCGCTCCAGACGCTGCAGCTGGTCGCCGCGCTGGTCGGCGGTGAGCTGCGCAAGCTGCTTGGACATGCCTTCGATCTGCTCGGGCTCGAGCTTGAGCTGGCTCAGGTCGAGGTCGAGCACGGCGCCGGCCAGTCCGCC
>JAGWTJ010000058.1 GCA_028869005.1 Burkholderiales bacterium
GCAGCAAGAACCGCAGCCTCGACGACAAGCTGATCAACACCTCGGGCGGCACGATCGAGCGCGTGCGCGAAACCGGCAACGCCACGCCGTCGCGCCGCGCCTCCTGGGAGCAACTGCAATGAGACCCTTGCGCAGCGCCGCGCTGCTTTGCGGCTTGCTTGCCGCCGCCGCGATCGGCCCGGCCGCGGCGACCACGCCGGTCGGACCCGACGCCGCTCGCCCGCACGAGCGCGGCGGGGTCGCCGCGGCACCGACGGCGGGTCAGGCCGAGACGCTGGAACTGATCCGGGCCACGATCGACGCCGTGCACGTCGAGCGCGCCGAGCTCGTCGTGCGCGGCCAGGCCATCCCCTGGGATCCGGCCCGCATCCGCGTCCTGCGGGACCGGCGATCGGTCGGCGTCGGTGCCCTGCAACCGCGTCAGGCGATCCGCTTCGCGTACGAGCCCGGCACACAGCAGCCGCGGCGCATCGTGCTCATCGTCGTCGAGCACTGAACATGGCAGCGCAGCGTCGCGTCGTGCCCGCGCGGGGTTTCACGTTGATCGAGTTGATGGTGGCCGTCGCCGTCGTCGGCATCCTGGCCGCGGTGGCCTATCCGTCGTACCTGGGCCAGATCGCCAAGAGCCGACGCTCGGACGCCAAGCAGGCGCTGGTCGAACTGGCGCAGCGCTTCGAGCGCTTCTACACCGAGCGCGGTACCTACGTCGGCCCGGCCCTCGGCGTGGCCGGGATCTATCCGTCGAAGTCGCCGGGCGGCTACTACAACCTGGCGATCAGCAGCCAGAGCGCAGACGCCTTCACGATCACTGCCAGTCCGACCGGGGGCCAGGCGGGGGACGCCTGCGGCAGCTTCGGCTACGACAGCGCCGGCAACAAGACCGTCGCCGGCGGCAGCCTCGGCGCGGCCCAGTGCTGGTAGGGCCGCGCTGACTCCCAGTCAGCAGCGCACGCCGCAGACGCGACAGCCAGCCTGCCGCGCGAGCCGCACCTCGTCCCAGCGCATGGCGCGCGCGTCGAGCATCAGCAACCGCCCGGCCAGCGGCTCGCCGATGCCGGCCAGCAGCTTCAGGGCCTCGGCGGCCTGGGTGGTGCCGATGATGCCCACCAGCGGCGCGAACACGCCCATCGTCGCGCAGGCCGTCTCCTCGAACGCGGCATCGGGCGGGAACAGGCAGGCGTAGCAAGGCGAGTGCGGCATGCGCACGTCGTAGACCGAGATCTGGCCCTCGAAGCCGATGGCCGCGCCCGCGACCAGCGGCCGGCGCTGCCGCACACACGCCGCGTTGACTGCCTGGCGCGTCGCGTAGTTGTCGGTGCAATCGAGGACCACGTCGGCCGCTGCCACCAGTTCGTCGAGCAGCGCGCCATCGGCGCGGCGCACGAGCGCGCGCACCTGCACGTCCGGATTGACGGACTGCACGCGCATGCGCAGCGAATCGACCTTCGGCAGGCCGAGGCGCGACAGGTCGTGCGCGATCTGGCGCTGCAGGTTGGTGAAGTCGACGCTGTCGTGGTCGACCAGCGTCAGGCGGCCGACGCCGGCCGCGCCGAGGTACATCGCGGCAGGCGAGCCGAGGCCGCCGGCTCCGACGACGAGCGCATGCGCATCGAGCAGCCGCTGCTGGCCCTCGATGCCGATCTCGTTCAGCAGCACGTGCCGCGAGTAGCGCAGCAACTGCTCGTCGTTCATGCAGCCATTGTCGCCTGCGGCCGCGCGGTGAAACAGCGGCCGACGCGACGACGCTGCGGGAAGAAAGGCGGGCCGCCTGGCGGCCCGCCTGCGATCACGCCGCCTGCTTGACGGCGCGTCGCGCGCGCTGCACGCGCGGCGTCTTGGCGGCCTTCGCCACCGCCTTGCGCGTGCCCGCAGCCGCCTTGGCGGCGCCGCGGCGCGCACCCTTGGCCGTCTTGCGCACGACCGCGCGCACGGCGTGTGCCCCGGCCGCATCGGCCAGCGCGGTCGCTCCCTCGGCGACCTTGGTCGAGACCTGCAGCGCGAGTTGCGCCGCCGGCATCGACAGCCGGGCCGCGGTCTGCAGGCCTTCGGCCACGGCCGGGCTCTTCACCTCGGCGACGATCTCGGCGAAGCGCACCAGTTGCGCCGCGGCGAAGCGGTTGCTGCGCTCGATCGACGCTTCGGCGACCTGTTCGAGCTGGCGGATGCCTTGCGTCATGCGCCGGCTCGTGTCGTCACTCAGCGTCTCCATGCGTTGCACCGGCGCCGGCGCCAGTTCGGCGGCGCGCGCCAGCACGCGCGTGCGCAGCGTGCCGTCCACCGCATCGACGAGGCGACGGCTGCCTGCCCCGGTGGCGGCCACCATCTGCGAAGCGGCGACATGGTAGTTGGCCATGGTCTGGATCGTGAGGCGGCTCAGGGACGGTGTGCTCATGGCTTGGATCTCCGGTTGGCGGGCATGGCCCTCGTGGAACGATGACGCCAGTGTCGCCGCACCGTTCTAGGGAGCGATACCGAGAAAGGGCTGCGGCGTTAGAGAGATGTCCCCAGGGCGCGCGGAGCGCGGCGCGCCGCATCGACGCAGCGGGTGTCGAGGCGAGCGTCGACGCGCCCGGCCTAAAATCGTTTGCTCGTCGAACATCGGATGGGCAGCCAGCCGGCCGCGACCGCGGCCCTGGGCAAGCGAGATGGCCAGCCCCATGACGACGACGCCAGGCACGACCGACACGCTCACGCGTGACTTCTTCCAGCTCGCGCTCGACGCCGGCGTGCTGCGCTTCGGCGACTTCAAGACCAAGGCCGGCCGGCGCTCGCCCTACTTCTTCAACGCCGGCCTGTTCGACGACGGCGCCAAGCTCGGCCGTCTGGCCGAGTTCTATGCGCGCACGCTGATCGCCAGCGGCCTCGCCTTCGATGCCATGTTCGGTCCCGCGTACAAGGGCATCCCGCTGGTCGCGGCAGTCGCCGTCGAACTCGCGCGTCGCGGGCACAACAAGCCGTTCGCCTACAACCGCAAGGAAGCGAAGGACCACGGCGAGGGCGGCCTGCTGGTCGGCGCTCCGCTGCGTGGCCGCGTGCTGATCGTCGACGACGTGGTCTCGGCGGGCACCTCGGTGCGCGAGTCGATCGCCATGATCCGCAGCACCGGCGCCGTGCCCTGTGGCGTCGTCATCGCGCTCGATCGCCAGGAGCGGGCCCACGAGGGCGGCGTCGATCTGGAGCATTCGGCCGTCCAGTTCGTCGAGCGCCAGCTCGGCCTCGAGGTCGTGACCATCGCCGCGCTGTCGGACCTGCTCGACTACCTGAGTTCGCATGGCGACGCGGAGTTCGCGGCGCATTACCGGAGCGTGCTGGCCTACCGCGATCGCTACGGCGTGCAGGCGGCGTGAGGCGCAGCGCCTCAGAACTCGCTCACACCCCATTCATAGTCGAAGGCCACGCGGCTGGCAGCCAGCAGCCGCTGCGCGGCGTCCTGCGACAGCGCCGCGAGCAGCCGCCGGTTGAAGTCCACCAGGGTCGCTTTGGCACGTTCGGCGAACGCCGGCTCCACGGCCTGGTCCTCGTACCTGTGCACATAGGCCTGGGCGGCGATGCCGACCGTGAAGTACAGCGCCGCGTTGGCGCCGTCGTCCTTCATGAGCTTGAACGCGCCCTTGTAGAACGCCTTGAATTGGTCGGTGCCCGCGGCGCCGTCCTCGAACGCCCTGGCGATGTCGGCAAAGCTCATGCTCGTCTGTCTCCGTTGATCGGCCGCTGGTCGACCGGTGGCGCGGCCACGCCGTCGCGCAGGTGGCCCACGCGCGGTGATAGCGTAGCGCCGCGCCCTGGCCGGTGCCGTCACGAAAGGACCGTCATGCAAGCCATCCTCGCCGTACGCACGACCGTCGACCGCTGCGCGCTCGTTGCGACGTTCGTGCTGGCCGTCGCCGCGCCTCGGGCGCTTGCCGCCGATACCGGCCAGCTCGCCTGCCGCAGCACCGCGGAATGCGCGGCGCAGGCGGCGCGCATCGGCGCCGCGCTGGCGCCGCCGGCAGCCACGCTCACCGCGACCAGCAAGGCCGAACAGGCCGAGGACCAGTTCTACTGGCTGAACAATATCAACAAGGCGTCGGTGGTGATGCTGGTGGAGGAGAAGATCCTGCCGCGCGACACCGGCCGCCTGATCGCGCGCGGCGTCGCCCATACCATCGACCAGGCCGCGCAGCCCGGCGGCAGGCGGCCGTCGGACGTGCTGCAGATCGAGAAGATCATCACCGACGACATCGGCCCCGAAGGCTCGCTGATCCACGCCGGGCGCAGCCGCCAGGACATGTACGCCACCTTCCGCATGGCGCAGCTGCGCAACCAGGTGCTCGACTTCTCGGACGCGCTGGATGCGCTGCGCGAACGGCTGCTGGCGCTGGCGGCGAAGAACGTGCACACCATCGTGCCGGCCTACACCAACGGCGTGCAGGCGCAGCCGGTGACGCTGGCGCACTACCTGCTCGCCTATGCCGCGTCGTTCGGGCGCGACGCCGAGCGCATCCACGAGCTCTATGCGCGCATGAACCGCTGCGCGATGGGCACCGCGGTGCTCGCCAACTCGAGCTGGCCGCTGAACCGCGCGAGCATGGCCGAGCTGCTCGGCTTCGACGGCATCATCGAGAACTCGATGGACGCGGGCCAGGTGAGCCCGTCGGACATCGGCATCGAAGCCGCCGGGATCGCCGCGTCCAACGCCATCCGGCTGGGCGCGATCCTCGGCGACATCCACACCCAGTACCACCAGACGCGGCCCTGGCTGCTGCTCGACGAGGGCGCCACCTACACCAGCAGCGCGATGCCGCAAAAGCGCAATCCCGGGCTCATCATGCGCGCGCGCGAGGCGGCGTCCAACGTCGTCGGCCTGGCCGAGACGGCGACGCTGCGCGCGCACAACGTCACCACCGGCATGACCGACTACAAGGCGCCGGCGGCCGAACTGGGCCTGTTCCCGCAGGCCGTGCGCACGCTGGCGGCGATGAACGCGGTGCTGGACGCGCTGACGGTGAACCCCGAGCGTTCTCTGCAGGAGCTGGAGAGCGACTGGACGGCGTCGATGGAACTGGCCGAGGTGCTGCAGATGAAGTACGGCGTGCCGTTTCGTGTCGGCCACGGCTTCGCGTCGTCGATCGTCACCTTCGCGCGCGCCAACGGCTTCGTGCCGCGCACCTTCCCTTACGCCAAGGCGCAGGAGCTCTACGCCGAGGCGATCCGCAGGAACAAGCTCGAAGGCGAGCGGCTGCCGCTGGCCGAAGCCGAGTTCCGCAAGGTGCTGTCGGCGCGCTATATGGTCGAGACTCGGGTCGGCATCGGCGGCCCGCAGCCGGCCGAGGTCGAGCGCATGCTCGGCGAGGCCGAAGGCAGACTGCGGGCCGACAAGGCGTGGATGAGCCGCACACGCCAGCGCCTGGCCGATGCCGACGCGGCCCTCGATCAGGCGTTCGGCCTTCTGCTGGCACGCTGAGCGCCGCAGCCTCGCCGCAGCGCGGGCGGCGTCAATCGACGAAGCCCTTGCGCCGCGCGGCCTCGGCAAACAGGAATTCGCGCAGCGCGGCGGCCGAAGGCGCGAGCGAACGGTCGCTGCGCGTGAGCACGAAGAAGCGCCGCCTGACCACCGGATCTTTGAGCGCGCGCATCACGAGCCCGTAGCGGCGTACCAGCGAACCGGCGTACGGGATGCACACCGTCACGCCCATGCCTGCGGCGACCATCGCCAGCGCGGTCGACATGAAGGCCACCTTGGTCTCCACGCGCAGGTCGCGCGTCGCGGTGTGCAGGTCGGCGGCGAGGCGCTCGGCGAACTCGCCGCCGAGCGCGATCAGCGGCAGGCCGGACAGGTCGGCCCAGCGCACCGAGCGACGCCGCGCGAGTGCGTGGCCGGCGGGCAGCACCGCCATGAACGGCAGCTCGAACAGCGTGTCCGCCTCGATGTTCGGGTGCGCATCGCGCTCGGGTCCGATGCCGAAGTCGACCTCGCCCGACAGTACCGGCGTGGCCACGTTCTCGACCGGACTGTCGACGAGCCGCACGCGCACGCCCGGATGCTGCGACGTGAAGCCGGCGATGACCTCGGGCAGCAGCGTGCACGACATGAGCTGCGGCGCCGCGACGCGCACGGTGCCGGTCTTGAGCGACTTCAGGTTCACGACCTCGGTCAGCACGCCGTCGAGGTCGGCGAGGATCTTGTCGACCAGCGGCAGCAGATCGCGCCCGACGTCCGAGAGCTGGATGCGACGCGTGCTGCGGTCGATCAGGCGCAGGCCGAGCGCGCGCTCGAGTTCGCGCACGAGGCCGCTCAGCGCCGACTGCGTGACGTGCAGGCCGGCGGCGGCCTGCGTGAAGCTTCCGGTGTGCGCGACGGCGACGAAGGCGCGCAGCTGGCGCAAGGTCACATTCATGAGTTCGGCCGATGAATGGATGAAAAAATGCTGCTTGCATGATAGGTGTTGTGGGGCTGTAATCGCGCCCGATCGCCGCCGTCCGTCTTCGTCCACCCCCGCCAGATCGGAGCGCTCATGGGTTTCATCGCCAAGATCCACCACGTCGCCTACCGCTGCAACGATGCCAAGGAGACCGTCGAGTGGTACCGCAAGTACCTCGACATGGACTTCGTGCTCGCCATCGCCGAGGACCGCGTGCCCTCGACCAAGGAGCCCGACCCCTACATGCACATCTTCATGGACGCCGGCGGCGGCAACGTGCTCGCCTTCTTCGAGCTGCCGACCAAGCCGCCGATGGGGCGCGACCCGAACACGCCGACCTGGACGCAGCACCTGGCCTTCGAGGTCGACTCGATGCAGCGCCTGACCGACGTCAAGGCGCGCATGGAGGCCGACGGCATCGAGGTCGTGGGCCCCACCGAGCACACCATCTTCAAGTCGATCTACTTCCGCGACCCCAGCGGGCACCGGCTCGAGCTGGCGTTCAACACCGCGACGCCGGACATGAAGCGCCGCCTCGACGACGTCAAGTGGGAGATGCTCGACGAGTGGGCGCGCACGAAGAAGGCGCCCAAGCACGCGGCCTGGATGCACGAGCAGGAGTTCAGCGCCTGAGCGGCGCGGGACGCGCTGCGTGTCCGGCAAGTTCGAGCGCCGTCTGACGCGCGCCCTCGAGGGCGTGATCGTCGCCTGCCTGGCGACGATGGCGGTGCTGGTGTTCGGCAACGTCGTGTTGCGCTATGCGTTCGACTCGGGCTTGGCGGTCTCAGAGGAGCTGTCGCGGCTGCTCTTCGTCTGGCTGATCTTCCTCGGCGCGATCCTCGCGTCGCGCCAGCACGCGCATCTGGGTTTCGACACGCTGCTGCAGAAGCTGCCGGCGGGCGTGCGCAAGGCGGTCATCGTCGCCAACGCGGCGGCGATGCTCGTGGCCTGCGTGTTCTTCGTCATCGGCGGCTGGGAGCAGACGAAGATCAACCTGGGCAACCGCTACCCGGTGCTCGACATCCCCTATGCCTGGCTGTACGCGGTGGCGGTGGTGTTCGGCGTCGGGCTGGCGATCAGCATCGCGCTCAACGTGCGCGACGTGCTGACCGGCCGCCCCTCCGACGCCGAACTCGTGCTGACGCAGAACCTGCAAAGCCGCGTCGAGCAGGAGGTGGCCGAACTCGACGCGCAGCGGCGCGCGCGCGACGCGAAAGGCGAGCCGTGACCGCCGCCGTATTCCTCGTGATCCTGCTCGGCACCATCGCGCTGGGCATGCCGATCGCCTTCGCGCTGCTGTTCGCCGGCATCGGCGTGATGCTGCAGCTCGGCCAGTTCGACTCGCAGATCATCGTGCAGAACGCGATCGGCGGCGCCGACAACTTCGTGCTGATGGCGGTGCCGTTCTTCATCCTCGCCGGCGAGCTGATGAACGCGGGCGGCCTGTCGCGGCGCATCGTCGAACTCGTCGGCGCCTTCGTCGGCCACCTGCGCGGCGGCCTCGGCTACGTGGCCATCGTCGCCGCCGTGCTGCTGGCCAGCCTGTCAGGCTCGGCGGTGGCCGACACCGCGGCGCTGGCGGCGATCCTGATGCCGATGATGCGCGCCGCCGGCTACAACCCCGAGCGCGCCTGCGGCCTCATCGCCGCCGGCGGCATCATCGCGCCGGTGATCCCGCCTTCCATCGGCTTTCTGCTGTTCGGCGTGGTCGCCAACGTGTCGATCACGCGCCTGTTCCTGGCCGGCATCGCGCCCGGCATCTACATGGGCGTGTCGCTGGTCGTCGCCTGGTGGTTCGTGTCGCGCCGCGAGCGCACGGCGGTGGCGCCGCGCAAGTCGGCGCGCGAGCGGCTCGCCCTGTTCGGCCGCGGCTTCTGGGCGCTGCTGATGCCGGTGATCATCGTCGGCGGCCTGCGCTTCGGCGTCTTCACGCCGACCGAGGCGGCGGTGGTGGCCGCGGCCTACGCGCTGTTCGTCGGCGCGGTGATCTACCGCGAACTGACGCCGGCGACCATCTACCAGAGCCTGCTGGTGACGGCGCGCACCACGGCGGTGGTGCTGATCCTGGCGGCGTTCGCGATGGTCGCCTCGTACATGATCGCGGTGGCCGACATCCCGGGTCAGGTCGGTCAGTGGATGACGGCCTTCGCCGGCAGCCAGATGCTGCTGGTGGCGGCGATGATGGTGGCGATCTTCTTCGCCGGCATGGTGCTGGACTTCATCCCCATCGTGCTCATCTTCACGCCGGTGTTCCTGCCGATCGCGACGCAGGCCGGCGTCGACCCGGTCTACCTGGGCGTGGTCTTCATCATGAACTGCTCGATCGGCATGATCACGCCGCCGGTGGGCGTGGTGCTCAACGTCGTCAGCTCGGTGGGCAAGATCAGCTTCGCGCAGGCTGCGCGCGGCGTGCTGCCGTTCCTGCTCGCCGAAGCGCTGGTGCTGGCGGCGCTCGTTCTGTTCCCGCCCCTGGTCCAGGTGCCGGCCGGGTGGTGGCGTTAGTCATCTATAGCTCGCGAGGAGACCTCATGAAGACGAAGTTCGTTCGCAGCCTGCTCGTGCTCGCCGCTGCGGCCACGCTGTCGGGTGCCGCATGGGCCGAGATCACGGCCAAGTTCGCCGTCACGCTGCCCGAGAAGACGCACCAGGGCCAGGGCGTGGCGCGCTTCGTGCAGCTCGTCGAACAGAAGAGCCAGGGCAACATCAAGATCAAGGCGTTCTACGGCGGCGCGCTCGGCAACGACGTGCAGGTCACCTCGGCGCTGCAGGGCGGAACGATCGAGTTCACGGTGCCGCAGACGACCACGCTGACCGGCATGGTCAGGGAGATGGAAATCCTCGACTTCCCGTTCCTCTTCGCCACCGAGCAGGAGGCCGACGCGGTGCTCGACGGACCGATCGGCAAGCGGCTGCTCGACACGTTGCCGGCCAAGGGCCTGGTCGGCCTGGCGTACTGGGAGAACGGTTTCTTCAACGCCACCAACAGCAAGCGAGCGATCGCCCGCGTCGAGGACTTCCAGGGCCTGAAGTTCCGCGCCATCCAGGCCAAGATCTCGCAGGAGACGATCCGCGCGCTCGGCGCCGTGCCGGTGCCGCTGGCGGTGCCCGAGCTCTACACCGCGCTCGAGACGCGCACCGTCGACGGCCAGGGCACGCCGACGGCGGTGATCGCCGCGCTCAAGCTCGGCGAGGTGCAGAAGTACCTCTCGCTCACCCGACACGCCTACGGCGCGTTCGTGCCGCTGGTGTCCAAGAAGTTCTGGGACAAGCTCTCGGAAGGCGACCGCAAGATCCTGGTCGACGCCGCGGTCGAGGCACGCGGCTACCAGCGCCAGGTGGCGCGCGATCAGGCGCGCTCGGCGCAGGCGGCGCTCGCCGCCGGCGGCATGCAGGTCAACGAGGTCACGCCGGCCGAAGTGGCGCGCATGCGCGACCGGGTCAAGCCGGTGTGGGACGAGTTCTCCAAGGAGGTCGGCCCCGAGCTGTTCCGCGACGTCAGCGCCGAGATCGAGCGCGTGCGCAAGCGCTAGGAGCTTGCGCGCCCATGTCCTTGCTCGTGCTTCGCATCGCCGTGCCGGCCGCGTTGGCGCTGGCCGCCTGCCCCTCGCGCGCGGCGCCACCGCCGCGCGCGCCGATCGCGGGGGTCGTCACCAAGGTGATCGACGGCGACACGCTCGACGTGCAGGTGGCGGGTCAGGCACCGATGCGCGTGCGCTTGCGCGATATCGACGCCCCCGAGTCGTGCCAGCCCTGGGGTGTGGAGGCGCGCCAGGCTCTCGAGGAGATGGCGCTCGGCAAGAACGTCGAGTTGCGGACCTACGCGACCGACCGCTACGGCCGCGCGGTGGCCAGCGTCACGGTCGATGGCCGGGACCTCGGCCAGGCCATGGTCGTCGAGGGCCATGCCTGGAGCGTGCGCACCAGGTGGGACAACGGCCCGCTCGTCAAGCAGGAGCGGCAGGCCAGGGCGCTCGGGCGCGGCCTGCATGCCACGGCCGGCGCCGTGTCGCCCAAGGAGTTCAGGCAGACACACGGCGCGTGCGCGCCGCCCTGAGCGCGTCGCCGATCGAGGCGGCGCCTATGGTGCCGCGTGCGCGGTCTCCTCGGCGAGGCAGATGTCGAGAATCTCGAGCGCCGCATCCATCTGCGCGATCGTCGTCACCAGCGGCGGCGTCAGCGTCAGCACGTTGCCCATCGTCGTCTTGAATGACAGGCCGCGCGAAAGCGCTCGGTAGAGCACGCGCTCGGCGGCCGCGGCGGCCGGCGCTTTGGTGTCGCGGTCGGCGACGAGGTCCAGCCCGAGCAGCAGGCCGCGGCCGCGCACGTCGCCGACCAGCGCGTGGCGGCGCTTCATGTCGTGCAGCCGTGCCAGCGCGTGCGCGCCGACGCGCGCGGCGTGGGCCACCAGGTCTTCGCGCTCGATGACCTCGAGCGTGGCCAGCGCCGCCGCCGCCGTGACCGGGTTCTTCTCGTGCGTGTAGTGGCCGAAGGCGTAGGCGCCGGCGACATCGAGCTCGGCCCGCGCGACGCAGGCGGCGATCGGCAGGATGCCGCCGCCGAGCGCCTTGCCGAGCACGATGATGTCGGGCGCCGCGCCGTCGTGCTCGGCGGCGAAGAAGCGCCCGGTCTTGCCCAGGCCGGTCGGGATCTCGTCGAAGACGAGCAGCGCGCCGTGTGCATGGCACGCCTCGCGCACGGTCTGCCAGTAGCCGGGCGGCGGCAGGTAGGGCACGGCGCGCGCGGGCTCGGCGACGACGGCGGCGACGTCGCCTTCGCGCTCCAGCACGTACTTGACCATCGCCGCGCAGGCCAGACGGCAGCGCGCGAGGTCGGGTGCGCCGTCGGCGTCGACGGCGTGGCCGTAGGGGCAGCGGTAGCAGCCGAAGGGCGCCACGTGCTCGGTGCCGGGCAAGAGCGGGCCGACCGCGGCGCCGCTGCGAAACAACGACTCGCCACCGACGCTCGCGGCGCCGAAGCCGGCGCCGTGGAAGCTGTCCCAGAAGCTGAGCGTCTTGAAGCGGCCGGTGGCGATGCGAGCGAGCTTGAGCGCGACCTCGATCGCGTCGCTGCCGCCGGTGGTGAAGAGCACGCGGCCGTGCTGGCCGGTGAGGGCACGAAATCGCTCGCCCAGCGCCTCGGCCAGCCGCACCGCGGTCTCGCTGGCAAAGCGCCGCGGCGCGAAGCTGAGTGCGTCGAGCTGGGCCTTGATCGCGGCCACCACGTGCGGGTGGGCGTAGCCCACGTGGTGCACGTTGTTGCCGTGGAAGTCCATGTAGCGGCGGCCGGCGCTGTCTTCGATCCAGATGCCCTCGGCCTTGCGGATCGCGCTCAGGCAGGGCGTGGACACCGACTGGTGCAGGAAGGCGGCGCTGTCGCGCGCCAGCAGTGCGCGCGTGGCGTCGTCCAGATGCCCGGCCTGCCAGCGCCGGCGCTCCGGCGAGTGGTTGACGTCGCCTTCGCTCTGGCTCGGCGCGGGCGGCTCACGCTGCGTGCTCATTCGTCGACGTCCGGTCCGTGCAGGCGCAGCGATGGCCATCCGCGCTCGGTGGCGAGTCGCGCCAGGCGCTCGTCGGCATGCACCACCACCGCGTGGTCGGCGGCTTCGAGCAGCGGCAGGTCGTTCATCGAGTCGCTGTAGGCCCAGCTGTCGTAGTCGGCCAGCAACTCGCCGCGCTCGGCGAGCCACTCATGCAGCCGTGCCACCTTGCCCTCTCGCATGTTCAGCGTGCCGCTGGCGCGGCCGGTGAAGCGGCCGGCGGTGTCGCGCTCGCACTCGGTGGCGATGAGGTGCCCGATGCCCAGGTGCTCGGCCGTGAGTTCGGTGATGACGCGGTTGGTGGCGGTCGTGAGCACGACGATCGCACTGTCGCGCCGGCGTGCCGCGACCAGTTCGCGCGCCGCTCTGCCGATGCGCGGCGCCACCACGTCGTGCAGGAAGGCGCGGCGCAGCGGCTCCCACTCGTCGGCCGTGCGGCCGGCCAGCGTCGAGACGTAGAAGCCGCTGAATGCCTGCGTGCTCACCGTGCCGGCGCGGTAGTCGCGCTCCATCGCCGCGTTGCGCGGCGCGAAGGCGGCGCGCTCGAGCACGCCGCGCTGCATCAGGAACTCGCACCACAGGACGTCGCTGTCGCCTTCGAGCAGCGTGTGGTCGAGGTCGAACAGCGTCAGGCGCGGTTTGAGCGGGTTGGGCGGCGCGGCCGTCACGGCGAACGCAGATGCCAGGCCTTGGGCCGCGTGAAGGTCTGCAGCCCGGCCACGCCGAGCGTCAGGCCGATGCCCGAGTCGCCGACGCCGCTCCACGGCAGGCGCGGGCTGACGCGGTCGCAGCAGTTCCAGTAGACGGTGCCGGCGTGCACGCGCGCCAGCAGCGCCCGCGCGGCCGCCTCGTCCTGGGTGTAGACGCCGGCGGTGAGGCCGTAGCGCGTGTCGTTCATCAGCGCCACCGCCTCGTCGTCGTCGCGCACCTTCTGGATGCCGATGAGCGGCCCGAAACTCTCCTCGCGCATCAGCTCCATGCGATGGTCGACTTCGGTGAGCACGGTCGGCTCGAACCAGTTTCCCGGGCCCGCGCCGCGTTTGCCGCCCGCGCGCAGCGTCGCGCCCTTGGCCAGCGCGTCGGCCACCTGCGCCTCGAGCACGGCCAGTTGCGGCGCGCGCGTGATGGCGCCGACGTAGGTGCTGGCATCCATCGGATCGCCGCGCCGCATGCCGGCCACGGCAGCCAGGAAGTGGGCGACGAAGGCGTCGTGGATGCGCTCGTGCACGTAGATGCGCTCGACCGAGCAGCAGCTTTGTCCGGTGTTGTACATGGCGCCGTCGGCCAGCGATTCGGCGGCCGCCTTGGCGTCGGCGTCGGCGCGCACGTAGGTCGGATCCTTGCCGCCGAGCTCGAGCTGCAGCTTGACGAGGCGCGTCGCCAGTGTCTGCGCAATGCGCTGTCCGGTGGCGTGGCTGCCGGTGAAGAACAGGCCGTCGATGTCCTGCGCGAGCAGCGCCGAGCCGACCTCGGCGCCGCCGACCAGACACCGCAGCACGTCGGCCGGCACGCCGGCCTCGTGCAGCAGCCGCGTGCAGGCCAGGCCCGACAGCGTGGCGTACTCGCTCGGCTTGTACAGCACGGCGTTGCCTGCCAGCAGCGCCGGCACGATGACGTTGTTGCCGACGAACCAGGGGTAGTTCCAGGCCGAGATGTTGGCCACCACGCCGAGCGGCACGTGGCTGAGCTGCTCGCGCATGCCGCCGCCTTCGAACACGGGCTCGTCGGCGAGCGCGCGCGCGGCCTGCTCGACGAAGAAGTCCAGCCGCGGCAGCAGTCCGTTCAGTTCGTTCCTGGCCTGCGCAATGGGCTTGCCGACCTCGCGCGTGAGCGTGGTCGCCAGATCGTCGAGCTGGTCGACGATGGCGGCGCGGTAACGCCGCACGATGGCCAGACGCTCGGCCATGGTCACCTCGGCCCAGGCGGCTTGCGCCGCGCGCGCGGCGGCGGCCTTGGCGGCCACCGAGGCGCCGTCGTCGGCGCTGACCTGCGCGATGCGTTCGCCGGTGGCGGGATCGAAGATCTCGAGTGCGCTCATCGGGTCGCTTTCACGGTGCGGCAGGCGGCGAGGAAATCCTGCAGCAGCGCGCTGTCGTCGAAGTTGTCGGGGCTGCCGGCCTCGTGGAACTCCGGGTGCCACTGCACGGCGGCGACGTAGCCGGGGCCGTCGCGGCGAATGGCCTCGATCACGCCGTCGTCCGGGCAGCGCGCCTCGACCGTGAAGCCCGGAGCCAGCGCCTTGACGCTCTGGTGGTGGATGCTGTTGGTGGTGGCGCGCGTGACGCCGGGATAGAGCTGCGCCAGGCGCGTGCCGGGTTCGATGGCGATGTCGTGGTAGTTGTGCTCGTACTTGCCGAGCACGCGGTGCTCGCGCGTGCCCGGCACCTGGGACGCCGTGTCCTGCCACAGGCTGCCGCCGAACATGACGTTGATGAGCTGCATGCCGCGGCACACGCCGAACACCGGCTTGCCGGCCTGCACGAAGGCGTCGATGAGTTCGATCTCGTAGCGGTCGCGCACCGCGTCGCCGGCCCATTCGGGGGCCAGCGGCTGCTCGCCGTAGCACTCGGGGGCGACGTCGTTGCCGCCTTGCAGCACGAGGCCGTCGAGCGCGGCGGCGTAGTGGCGCAGCTCGAGGTCGCTGCGCAGCACGAGGCTGTCGCGCGTGACGGCAGGCACCATCACCGCCATCGCGTCGCCCGACAGCACCCAGTGCGCGACGCTTTGCTCGAGGTAGTGCAGCGTCTTCGTGAACACGCCCGGCAGCGGCCCGTGCGAGCCGGGGTAGTAGATGCGTGCCGAGACGCCTATCAGCAGCGGCAGGGGATGGCTCATGGCGTCACATCGCCTGCAGGAACAGGCGCTCGTAGTCGGCCTCGGTGGCGGGGCGTGGATTGGTGCCGCCGGTGAAGTCCTTGGCGGCGAGCGCGACCAGGCGCGGCAGCATGTCCTGGGTCACGCCGCGGTCGGCCAGTCCGCCGTCGATGCCGATGCGCCGCTTGAGATCCTTCAACCAGCCGATGAACGCGGCGCCGCCGCCGCCGATGCCGGCGGCGTGCGCGAGCTCGTCGAACTTCGCCGGCACCGCCTCGCGGTTCCAGGCGAGCACGGTGTCGATCATCAGCGCGTTGGCCAGGCCATGGTGCATGTCGCACACCGCGCCGAGCGCGTGCGCGCAGGCGTGCACCGAACCGAGGTCCTTCTGGAAAGCGATGGCGCCCATCATCGAGCACATCATCATGTCGGCACGCGCCGCCAGGTTGCCCGGCTCGGCCACCGCGGCGGTGAGCGCACGCGCGCCGATGCGCAGGCCTTCGAGCGCGATGCCGTCGCACAGCGGGTGGTAGGCCGGCGACAGGTAGCTCTCGATGTTGTG
>JAGWTJ010000321.1 GCA_028869005.1 Burkholderiales bacterium
CACGTCGTGCACCCTGCGCGCCGCATGCACCACCGGCACGAGAGCGCGTCGAGCGCGTCGGCGATGGCGCGCATGCACACCCGCGTCGCCGAGACGCGCGCCGCGCAGCAGGAGCGCTGGATCGCCGACGGCCTGCAGCGCGGGCGCCTGACGCTCGCCGAGGCCTCGGCCATGGAGCGCGCGCAGGCCGCCCTCCTCAGGCGGCAGGCGTCGCTCACGCGCAGCGGCCACGAGACGGTCGCCCAGGCGCTGGCCGTGCAGCACCGGCAGGATCTGCAGGACTGGTCGATCCGCACCGGCCATCCGTGGGCCTGAGCCACGATCTGCGGCGGCGGCCGCCGGGTCGCGCCTTTCACGTCATGGCCGGAGCGAAGCGTGCCGACGCCGCCGGCCGCGTGACCGGCTCTGCCGGCACGCCGTGCAGCCCCTGCGCCAACGGGCGATCGCCGTGCGCGTCCCGGATGCGCGTGGGCAGGCCCATGCGATCGAGCAGCGCGAGCAGCGGTCGCGGCGGCAGTTCCTCGACGTTGACCATGCGCCGCAGGTCCCAGGTGCCGCGCGCGATCAGCAGCGCCGCCGCCACCGCCGGCACGCCCGCGGTGTACGAGATGGCTTGGCTGCCGACTTCGCGCCAGCACGCGGCGTGGTCGCAGACGTTGTAGACGAAGACCTCGCGCGGCCGTCCGTCCTTCACGCCACGCACCTTGTCGCCGATGCAGGTCAGGCCTTCGTAGGTCGGCGCGAGCGAGGCCGGGTCGGGCAGCAGCGCCTTCACCACGCGCAGCGGCACCACCTCCTGCCCGTCGGGCAGCCGCAGCGGCTGCGCCGACAGCAGCCCGAGCTTGTTCAGCACGGTGAAGACGTTGATGTAGTGGTCGGAGAAACCCATCCAGAAGCGGATCGTCGGCACGTCGAGCAGGCTGGAGAGCGAATGCAGCTCGTCGTGGCCGGTGAGGTAGGTGGTCTGCCGCCCCACCGCCGGCAGCTCCCATTCCTGGCGCCGCTCGAACATCTTGTTGGCCACCCACTGCCGGTCCTGCCACGACCAGACGGTGCCGGTGAACTCGCGGAAGTTGATCTCGGGGTCGAAGTTGGTGGCGAACCAGCGGCCGTGCGAGCCGGCGTTGGTGTCGATGATGTCGATCGAGTCGATGCGGTCGAACCACTCGTCCTGCGCCAGCCGCGCATAGGCGTTGACGACGCCCGGGTCGAAGCCGATGCCGAGCACCGCGGTGACGCCGGCCGCCGCGCACTCGTCGCGCCGCTTCCACTCGTGGTTGGCGTACCAGGGCGGCGTCTCGCAGACCTTGTCCGCGTCCTCGTGGATGGCGGTGTCGATGTAGGCCGCACCGGTGGCGATGCAGGCGCTGAGCACCGACATGTTGAGGAACGAGGTGCCGGCCTGGATCACGATGCGCGCACCGGTGGCGCGGATCAGCGCCGCCGTCGCCCGCACGTCCATGGCATCCAGCGCGTGCGCCTGCACCACGCCGAGCTGCTGCAGGCTGCGCCTGGCGAGCACCGATTCGACGATCGCCTGGCACTTGGCAAGCGTGCGCGACGCGATGTGGATCTCGCCCAGCACGGCGTTGTGCTGCGCGCATTTGTGCGCCACCACGTGGGCCACGCCGCCGGCTCCGATGACGAGGACGTTTCTCTTCATGGCTCGATGCTCCCTTCGCAGTGGTCGATGCGCGCGGCGCGGCCGCGCTCAGCCGAGGCTGCCGACGTAGTCCCGATAGCCGAACTCGCGCACCACGTGCACGCGGCCATCGGGCTCCTTGACGGCGATGGCGGGCATGCCGACGCCGTTGAACCAGTTCTTCTTGACCATCGTGTAGCCGGCCGCGTCGCGCAGCGACAGGCGCGAGCCGGGCACGAGCGGCTCGGGAAAGTCGTACTCGCCGAACACGTCGCCGGCCAGGCAGGTCCGCCCGCACACCATGTAGCGGTGCGCACCGCGATCGGGCTCGATGCGCGCCTGCAGGCCGTAGATCAGCAGGTCGGGCATGTGCGCCTCGGTGGCGGCATCGACCACCGCCAGCGCCTTGCCGTTGTGCAGCGTGTCGAGCACGGTCACCTCGAGCGTCGCGCTGTCGTGCACCAGCGCCTCGCCGGGCTCGAGGAAGACCTGCACGCCGTGGCGCTCGGCAAAGCGCGCGAGCCGCGCGCCCAGCGCCTCGAGCGGGTAGCCCGGCGCCGTGAAGTGGATGCCGCCCCCCAGGCTCACCCAGTCGACGCGCGCCAGCAGTGGTGCCCAGCGCTCCTCGACCTGGCCGAGCAGCCGGTCGAAGCGCGCGAAGTCGCGGTTGTCGCAGTTGTTGTGGATCATGAAGCCGTCGAGCTGCGCGATCACTTCCTCGACGCGCGCGACATCGGCCTCGCCGAGCCGGCTGAACGGCCGCGCCGGATCGGCCAGGTCGTAGTTCGACGCGCTGACGCCCGGGTTCAGTCGCAGCCCGCGCGGGATGGCGGCGGCGCGCGCGCCCAGGCGCTGCAACTGCGACACCGAGTTGAAGATGATCTTGTCGGCGTTGGCCACCGCCGCGTCGATCTCGCGGTCGGCCCAGGCCACGCTGTAGGCATGCGTCTCGCCGCCGAACTTCTCGCGTCCGAGCTGCAGCTCGTAGAGCGACGACGAGGTCGTGCCGTCGAGGTATTCGCGCATCAGGTCGAACACCGGCCAGGTGGCGAAACACTTGAGCGCGAGCAGGATCTTCGCGCCCGACAGCGCACGCAGTCGCGCGGCCTGGCGCAGATTGACGAGCAGCGCGGCCCTGTCGATGAGGTAGTACGGAGTCTGCAGGGACATCGTGAACGCACAGCCAACAAGAGTGGTCGGGGGCCATGCGTCCCGGTTCGGACGCATGGCGAGGCCGGGCACGGCCGCGGCGGGTCAGCGGTCGTCTCGCCCGAGACCGCGCGAGCCAGGCACGCCGTGCACCGCGCTCGTGCAGCCACGCACGGGCGACGCGCCGGCGCGCGCCTCGGCGGTCAGGCCGGTGTTCGGCTGCGGCTGATCTGGTCCTGCATCGGATGCAGGCGTGCACGCGACGAAGCGGCCCTGCGGTGGGCTGC
>JAGWTJ010000322.1 GCA_028869005.1 Burkholderiales bacterium
CCACCATGCGCACGCGGTCGCCGCTTTGCACGCTGGCCACGCTCTTGACCGGCGTGCCGAAATCGGTGACGTCCAGCCGTCTGCGCAGCGTGTCGGGCAGCGTCGAACGCAGGAACTCGACCACCAGCGACTGACCCTGCTGGCGGATGTCGACGCCGACCTGCGTGCTCGGCAGCGAGACGATCACGCGGCCGGCGCCATCGGCGCCGCGGCGGAAGTCGATGTCGCGCAAGGCCTGCGGCGCGGCGTTCTGGGCCGGCGCGAAGTGCACGCCCTGATCGGCTGCGGCTGCGGCCGCGGGCGCGGCCGGCGTCGCGGCGGCTGCCACCGCGGCGCCGGAGTCGAGCATCAGCAGCAGCGCCTTGCCCTGCAGCTGCGCGCGATAGCCCGAGGGCTGCTTGAGGTTGAGCACGAGCCGCGTGCGGTCGCCCGCCTGCGCGATGCTCACCGAGCGCAGGCTGCCCTGGTTGATCTCGACGTTGTTGCGGCCCAGCGCGTTGCCCACGCCCGGCAGGTCGATCGCGATGCGCGGCGGCTGCTGGATGGCAAAGCCGTTGGGCACGGTGGCCAGCGGCTCGGCCAGCTCGACGCGCACGACCTCGCCGCCGGCCTGCTGCACGCTGGTGATCGACTGGATCGCGTTCTGCGCCCAGGCCGCGAGCGGCGACGCGAGCATGGCGACGGCCAGCGCGGCGATGGCGGCACGCGCGGCGCGCACGCGGCGGCTGGGGAACGTCATGGTGCGGGACTCCTCTCGCGTGCTTGTCATCGCGCCCTCTCCTGCAGCTGCAACGTGGCAGGCCGCTCGATCCATTCGCCGGCCGCGTCCTGCACGATCTCGCGCAGCGTGACCTCGGTCTCGCCGATGCGCGTGACCCGGCCGTAGTTCTGTCCCAGGTAGTCACCCACCTTCACCTGGTACAGCAGGTTGTCGGCGCGCACGAGCGCGTAAGGCGTGCCGTGCTTGGTGATGCTGCCGACCATGCTCATGCTGTCCAGCGGATAGGCTTCCAACGGTTCCTTGCGCCGATTGAGTTCGCTCGCCAGCAGTGAATTCGGCTGCCGCGCCTCTTGCTTGAGGGCGACGGTCAGCTTCTGGACGCTGAACGGGTCGACCATCTGCGACAGGGTGTAAGGCGCCGGGTCGAACCGCTTGGGCGGCGTGAGCGGCGTGACGTTGGGCTTGAGCTCGCGCCGCTGCTGCTCCATCCACTGCATCAGGTCGTCGTGCTCGGCGCCGCAGGCCGCGAGCAGCAACGTCGCGGCCAGCGCGGCGGCGAGCGTGCGCGGGGTCGGGCGCGGGCTCACTTGCGCACCCCCGCCTTGGCGGCATCCTTGGCCTGCTTCTGCGCCGCGACCTCGGCGGCGTCGAGGTAGCGATAGGTGTGCGCGACGGCATCCATCGTCAGCAGGCCCGGCGAGTCCTTGGACGCGACCGGGGCGATGGTCAGGTTGTGCAGCGTCACGATGCGCGAGAGGTTGGCGATGTCGGCCGCGAAGGCGCCGATGTCGTGGTAGCGGCCGCCGACCCGGATCGTGATCGGCAACTCGGCGTAATAGTCCTTGACCTGGACCTGGCCGGGCCGGAACAGGTCGAACTGCAGGCCGCGGCCGAGGCCCGCCTGGTTGATGTCCGACAGCAGCGCGTCCATCTCCGCCTTGCCGGGCAACTGCTTCTCGAGCTGGGTCACGTACTCCTGCACCTGCAGCTTTTGCTTGCGCAGCTCGGTGAGGTTGACGGCCTGCGCCAGGCGGCTGCGGTAGTCGGCCTTGAGCTGCGGCTCGCGCGCACGGGCGCTGTCGAGCTCGTCCTGCGCACCCGACAGCAGCCCGAACCAGCCGCCCACCACGACGGCCAGCGTGACGCCGAGCCAGGCCGCCATCTTCGGCAGCGCAGGCCACTGGCCGGGCTCACGCGTATTCAGATTGCGGAACTGGCCCGCCGCCTGCTCGAACAGGCTGCTGACTTCGAAACCGAGGGTCGATGACTTGCTGGCCATGGCGCCCTCACGAAGACTTGGCAAGCGGTGCGCTCGCGCCGCCGGCCGCTGCCGTTGCCGCGCCGGCCTGCGGCCGCTTGAGCGTCACGCGCATCGAGAAGTCGAACAGGCGCCGCTGCTCGCGGTTGGCCATCTGCTGCGTGCTGGCCTTGATCTCCACGAGTTCGGGCTTGTCGAGCCAGGTGGAGTTGTAGGCCGTGTTGCGCAGGAACTCGGAGACGCGTTCGTTGGTCTGCGCCACGCCGGTGATGGCGACGACCTGCCCGTTCTGGCGGATCGAGGTCAGATAGATCCCTTCGGGCGTCTGCGCCACGAGGTCGGACAGCAGGTGCACCGGTAGGTTGCGGTCGGTCTGCAGGTCCTCCACCGCCTTCTGCCGCGCCTTGAGCGCATCGATCTCGCCGCGCAGGCTGGCGATGTCCTTGATCTGCAGGTCCAGGCGCGCGATCTCGGCCTTGAGGAACTCGTTGCGCGACTGCTGGTTCGACGTCATCTGCTGGACGATCGAGAACCACAGGCCGACGACCGCCGCGCCCACCACCGCGGCCGCCACGACCCCGGCGAAGAACGCGCGCTTGCGCTGGCGGCGCTTTTCCTCGCGGTGCGGCAGCAGGTTGATCAGGATCACTGCAGGAACCTCCGCATCGCCAGCCCGCAGGCCGTGAGGTACGACGCCGCCTCGCGCCGCACGCGGGTCTCGCGCACGCTCGAGCCGAGCTGCATGTGGTCGAAGGGATTGACCACGCTCGATGCGAAGCCGGTGAGGTCGGTGACGCGGTCCTTGAGGCCCGGCAGCGTCGCCGTGCCGCCGGCCAGCATCACGTAGTGCACCTTGTGATGCGGCGTGCTGGTGAAGAAGTACTGCAGCGCGCGCCCGATCTCCTGCGACAGGCTGTCGACGAAGGGGTTGAGGATGGCGGCCTCGTAGTCTTCGGGCAGGTCGCCCGAGAGCTTCTTGCCCTCGGCCTCCTCGAACGAGAAGCCGTACTGGCGCGAGATGAGCTGCGTGAGCTGCGAGCCGCCGAAGGCCTGGTCGCGGTCGTAGAGCATCTCGTCGTCGCGCAGCACCTTCAGGCT
>JAGWTJ010000323.1 GCA_028869005.1 Burkholderiales bacterium
CGCGCCACGTCCGGTCCGCGCAGCGGCAGCACCAGCATCAGCACCGGGCAGGCGCCTCTCGCCGCCTGCGGCGTGGCGTCGACACGGCGGCGGCCGTGGAATTCCAGCGCCGCGACCAGCGACAGCGGTGCCTGCGGCGCGGCGATGCAGCGGCCCGCCGGCACATGCCGAACCAGGCGTTCGGCCAGCGGGCGGTTGCTGCGGCCGTAGTCCAGCAGCGGCAGCCACAGCGTCATCAGCAGCAGCCAGCACAGCGCCACGCCGCCGGCGGGCAGCACCAGGCTCTTCCACAGCGCCTCGCGGTGGCGGCCGGTGCGCCAGCGCACGAGCCACACCCAGGCCGCGCTGCCGGCGGCGGCGGCGGTCACACCGAGCCAGGAGAATTGCGGTACGAAGCCCGGCGCCAGGCGTGCCACGTTGGCCGCGGGCTGCGCCGGCACGCCGGTGTGCAGCGACAGGTAGACGATCCAGATCGTCGTCGCCCCGAGCGTGAAGAACAGCATCGAGAACCAGTCGATGGCTGCCGAGGCGCTGCGCTTCATCGTCGGCAGCGCGAACGCCGACAGCACGGCCAGACCGGGCAGGCCGAGCAGCAGTGCGCGATCCGATCCGTCCATGGCCAGGTTCGCCGCCAGCGCCACGGCGACCGTGACCAGCGGCACCGACAAATGCCGGAACGACAGGTGCGTGCGCCAGCGCCACAGCGTCCACAGCGCGAGGAACCAGGCCGGCCACATGAACCAGGCCCATTGGCGCGCGATGGTCGGCAGATCAGCGGTCGCAGGCAGGTCGATGCGCCAGCGCCAGGTGCCCAGCGCGAGTGCCAGCGCCGCCGCGGCAGCCGTCGCCGCCACCGGCCAGGGTGCGAAGCGGCGCACCGTCGGCTGGCGCGAGAGCATGCAGACGACCGCACCGCCGATCCCCATGGCCAACGCCATCGCCGGTGCGCCGCTGTCGGCCAGCAGCGGCAGCGCGGCCAGGACGGCCAGGCGCGAGCGCAGCGCGCGGTACGGCGCCGCCGCCACGCCGTACAGGTACATCGACACCGCCGCCAGCTGCATGAGCTCGGGTGTCGTCTCGTGGCCGAGTTGCAGCAGACCGAGCGTGGCCATCAGCGCGAGCAGCGCGCCGTCGGCGACGGCGCGCGCGTAGGCCACCGGCCCCGCCTCGCCGCCGAAGGCGAACGCCACCGGTTGCGCCGCCTCGGTGCGTGCCAGGTGGAAGGCGCTGTACCAGACGAAGGCCAGCGTGGCCGCCAGCAGCAGCGCGAACGGCACGCGCGCGGCGAATGCCGGGTCCAGCGGCGGCGCGAGCAGCCTGATGAACGCGGCGCCGAGCCAATGCGGCAGCAGCGCCGTGTCGCCGGCCACGCCGCCCAGCGTCGGATGCCACCACGACGTGCGGCCTTCGGCCAGCGCCAGCATCTGGCCGAACGCAGCGAGGTCGGCGTTGCGCCACGGGTCGCGCCCGAACAGGCCCGGCAGCACGTAGGCGGCGCACAGCAGCAGCAGCGGCACGCGCGGCAGGCGGCGCGCGGCCGATTGCGAGACGAGGGCGGGACTGGGCCGGTTCACGGGGTCCTGATCACGGGGGCATGGGGGCAACAAAAAAGGCAGCCGCGGCTGCCTTTTCAACGAAGGCAGCCTCGGCTGCCTGTTCAACGAAGGCAGCCTCGGCTGCCTGTTCGAGGTCGCGGCGCCGCGCGCCGCTGCCTCACTTCTTCAGGCCCACGCGGGCGAACTTGTTGCGGAACTTCTCGACCCGGCCGCCGAGGCTGTCCACGCTCTTTTGCGTGCCGGTGTAGAACGGATGCGTCTCGCTCGTCACCTCCAGCTTGACCAGCGGCAGCTCGCGGCCGTCGTCCATCTTGATCGTCTCGCGCGACTGCACGCACGAGCGGGTGACGAACTTGAAGCCGTTGGCGAGGTCCTGGAAGCAGACTTCGCGGTAGCCGGGGTGGATGCCTTCTTTCATGGGGACGCCTCGGGGTTGGTGTCGGGAGCCACGCCGCTCCAAGCATGAAGCGGACGCACTTTCCGGTGGAGGAAAAACAACGGATTCTAGCGGATGCGCCCGCCTCAGCCGCCTCTGCGCATGAGGTCGAAGAAGTCGAGGTTGCCCTTGGTCGCCTTCATCTTCTCGAGCACGAACTCCATCGACTCGATCTCGTCCATCGGATACAGCAGCTTCCTCAGGATCCAGGTCTTCTGCAGGATCTCGGGCTTCAAGAGCAGTTCCTCGCGCCGCGTGCCGCTCTTGTTGATCAGGATCGACGGGTAGACGCGCTTTTCGGCCATGCGGCGATCCAGGTGGATCTCGCAGTTGCCGGTGCCCTTGAACTCCTCGTAGATGACCTCGTCCATCTTGGAGCCGGTATCGATGAGCGCGGTGCCGATGATGGTCAGCGTGCCGCCTTCCTCGGTGTTGCGCGCCGCGCCGAAGAAGCGCTTGGGCCGCTGCAGCGCGTTGGCGTCGACGCCGCCGGTGAGCACCTTGCCCGACGAGGGCAGCACGTTGTTGTAGGCGCGGGCCAGGCGGGTGATCGAGTCGAGCAGGATCACCACATCCTTCTTCAGCTCGACGAGGCGCTTGGCGCGCTCGATCACCATCTCGGCCACCTGCACGTGGCGCGCCGCGGGCTCGTCGAACGTGGAGCTGATGACCTCGCCGCGCACGGTGCGTAGCATCTCGGTCACTTCCTCGGGGCGCTCATCGACGAGCAGCACGATGAGGTGGATCTCGGGGTGGTTGGCGACGAGCGCATGCGCCAGCTGCTGCATCATCACCGTCTTGCCGGTCTTGGGCTGCGCCACCAGCAGTGCGCGCTGGCCTTTGCCGATCGGCGCCACCAGATCGATGATGCGGCAGGTGATGTTCTCGTCGCTCTTGATGTCGCGTTCGAGCTTGAACTGCTCCTTGGGGAACAGCGGCGTCAGGTTCTCGAACATGATCTTGTGGCGGTTCTCCTCGGGGGTGAGACCGTTCACGCGATCGACCTTGACGAGCGCGAAGTAGCGCTCGCCGTCCTTGGGCACGCGCACCTCGCCTTCGACGAGGTCGCCGGTGTGCAG
>JAGWTJ010000324.1 GCA_028869005.1 Burkholderiales bacterium
GGCACCTACCTCAAGGCGCTGGCCGCGCACGACAACGGTGTGCCGTTCTACGTCGCGATGCCGACCTCGACCTTCGATCCGCACATGCCCACGGGCGCCGAGATCCCGATCGAGGAAAGGGCGGCGCGCGAACTGACGCACGTCGCCGGCCGCGACGAGACGGGCCGGCTGCGCGAGGTGTGCATCGTCCCGCCGGGCGCCGCCGCCGCCAACCCGGCGTTCGACGTGACGCCGGCGCGGCTCGTCAGCGGCCTCGTCACCGAGCATGGCGTCGTGGCCGCGTCGGCCGAGGCGTTGCGCCAGCTCGCGGCGAAGGCGGCCGGCGCCGCGGAGGCGATATGAGCGGCAGTGCCGTGCTGCGCGAGGCGGCCGTCGCCGCGCTGCGCCGGCTCGACGCGCTCGGTCTCAACCGCGGCAGCACCGGCAACCTCAGCGTGCGCGACGGCGACGGCATGTGGATCACGCCGACCGGCATGGGCGCCGACGACACCGGCGCCGACGATCTGGTGTGGCTAGGCTGGGACGGCAGCGTGCGCGGCCGTTGGCAGCCGTCGTCGGAATGGCCATTCCATCGCGCCGTCTACGCGGCGCGTCCCGATGTCGGCGCGGTCGTCCACACGCATTCGGTGAACGCCACAGCGCTGGCCTGCCTCGAGCGGCCGCTGCCGCCCTTCCATTACATGGTGGCGGTGGCAGGCGGTGACTCGGTGCCCTGCGTGCCGTACCGGCTGTTCGGCAGCGAGGCGCTGTCGCAGTGCGTGGCCGACGCGCTCGGCGAGCGCGATGCCTGTCTGCTTGCGCACCATGGTCTCGTCGCCGCCGGCCGCACGCTGGCGCAGGCGGTGAAGGTGGCGATCGAGATCGAGTCGCTGTGCGAGGTCTACCTGAAGGCGCTCGCGGTGGCCGGGCCGCCGCTGCTTTCGGCGGCGCAGATGGCCGAGGTGATCGAGCGCTTCGAGCGCTACGGCCAGCCCGCGGTCGACAGCGCGGCGCTTAGCGCAGCGAGCGCGCCGGCCAGGTCGCCAGCAGCAGTCCGGCCAGCGCGAGCGCGAAGGCCACGGCATGCGCCGCGGCCAGCGGCTCGCCGAGGAAGATCACCCCGACCACCGCCGCGCTGAGCGGCAGCATCACCGTGAAGACACCGGCGCGCGGCGCCGGTACATGGCGCAGGCCCTGCATCCACAGCCACACGCAGGCCATGCTCGCGGCCAGCGCGTAGAAGACGAGCAGCGCCCAGATGGCGAGCGGCACTGCGCCGAAGTCGAAGGCCAGCGCCTGCCACAGGCCGAACGGAGTGACGAGGGCGAGCCCCCACAGGTTGATCAGCGCGCTGATGCGCCGCGGCGAGACGCGCCCGGTGAGCCGCTTGCCGATGACCACGTAGCTCGCCTCGCACAAGACGGCGCCGACGAGCAGCAGATAGCCCCACCAGGGCGCGTCGGCGCGGCCCGCCGGGCTCCTGGCCAGCGCCAGCAGCGCGACGGCGGCGACGGCGCAGGCGACGGCGATCGCCATGCGCGGCGTGATCGGCTCGGCGAGGAAGATGCGCGCGAGCAGCGCCACCGCCGCAGGGATGGCCGCCATCACGAGGCCGGCTGCCAGCGCCGAAGTCGCCTTCACACCGTACAGCATGAAGACCGAGAACAGGAAGTTGCCGAGAAAGCTCTCCCAGAACAGCAGCACGCGATCGTGGCGCGTGAGCGGCGGCTCGTCGGCGGCGCGCGGCACCCAGTGCGCCATGGCCAGCGCGGCCATGCCGAAACGCAGCCAGGCGAGCAGGAAGACCGGGAACGCCGCCACCAGCACACGCGACATCCCGACATAGCTGCCGACCAGCGCCATGCTGGACGCGAGCGCGGCGTAGGCCAGCCAGGGCACGCGCAGGTGGCCGCGCAGGGCAGCGGTTGGTTCCACCACGCCGAGTCAGCCGCCGCGCACGGCGGCGGCCATGTCGCGCTGGCGCTGCCGCTCGCGCTGCGCGATCCACCAGCTCGCGCCGGCCACGCCGATGGCGACCAGCGCGATGATGACGGTGGCGATGGCGTTGACGCTCGGGTCCAGACCGAGCCGGGCACGCGAGAAGATGACCAGCGGCATCGTCGTCGAGCCCGGGCCGCTCAGGAAGGCCGAGATCACGACGTCGTCGAGCGAGATCGTGAACGTCAGCAGCCAGGCCGAGACCAGGCTCTGCGAGATCATCGGCAGCGTCACCAGCCAGAACACCTGGTGCGGCCGCGCGCCGAGGTCCATCGCCGCTTCCTCGAGCTGCGGCGGCATCGCCGCCAGGCGCGACTGGATCACCACCGTGGCGTAGGCCATGCCGAGCAGCAGATGGCCGAGCCAGATCGTCGCCAGGCCGCGGTCCGGAAAGCCGAGCGCGCGCTGCACCGCCACCAGCATCAGCAGCAGCGACAGGCCCACCATCACCTCGGGCATCACGAGCGGCGCGTTGACCATGCCCGAGAACAGCGTACGTCCGAAGAAGCGCTTGTACTTGACGAGCGCGAAGGCGGCCAGCGTGCCCAGCAGCACCGAGCCGCAGGCGGTGAGGAAGGCGATGCGCAGGCTCAGGGCGAGGCCCGAGAGCATCTCGTCGTCGTGCGCCAGCGCCACGTACCACTTCAGCGTGAAGCCGCGCCACAGATTGGGCACCGGCGAGTCGTTGAACGAGAACACCACCAGCGCCACGATCGGCACATACAGGAACAGATAGCCGAGCGCGAGCCAGCCGCGGCCGAACCAGCGGTAGAAGGCAGCGGGCACGGCCAGCCTCATCGCACGCGCTCCCGCGCCTGGGCCTGGTACTTGGAGAAGATGGCCAGCGGCACGATGATGAGCAGCACCATCACGACCGCGATGCTCGACGCCAGCGGCCAGTCGTTGTTGCTGAAGAACTCGTCCCACAGCACGCGGCCGATCATCAGCGTCTCCGGTCCGCCCAGCAGTTCGGGGATCACGTACTCGCCGACGCAGGGGATGAAGACGAGCATCGCGCCGGCGATGATGCCGGCCTTGGACAGCGGCACCGTGATCTTCCAGAACGCCACCCAGGGCG
>JAGWTJ010000059.1 GCA_028869005.1 Burkholderiales bacterium
CCACGAGGGTTCGTCTTGAGAAAATACATCGTCGCCGGTCTGCTCGTGTGGTTGCCGCTGGCGATCACGATCTGGGTGCTGTCGTGGCTGGTAGGCACCTTCGACGGCGTGTTCGCCTCGTTGCTGTCGGCGGCGCAGACGGTGCTGCCGGCGTCCTGGTTCGCCGCCGTCGAGCGGCTGCGTGCGGTGCCCGGCCTGGGCGTCGTCGTGGTCGCCGCGCTGCTGCTGCTGACCGGCGTCTTCGCCGCCAACATGTTCGGCCAGTGGTGGCTGCGGCAATGGGATCGGGTGATCGGCAAGATCCCCATCGTCAAGAGCATCTACAACTCGGTCAAGCAGGTCTCGGACACGCTGTTCTCGAGCACCGGCAACGCCTTTCGCGAGGCGGTGCTGGTGCAGTATCCGCGCCAGGGCTCGTGGACCATCGCCTTCGTCACCGGCCGCCCCGGCGGCGAGGTCGCGACCCGGCTCGCCGGCGACTACGTCAGCGTGTACGTGCCGACCACGCCCAACCCGACCTCGGGCTTCTTCCTGATGATGCCGCGTGCCGACGTGATCGCACTGACGATGAGCGTCGACGAGGCGCTCAAGTACGTCATCTCGATGGGCGTGGTGGCGCCGGGCACGAATCCGTCGGCCGCTGCTGCGGCGCCAACGGCCGCAGCGTCACGAAACTGACCGGGCCGACCGGTCCCGCGGCCGGCATGGCGTGGCAGGCTGCGAAGCTTGCGAGGCGACCGATGCCGGCGTTCCCGATCAGAATGCAATTCAATTCCGCAAACGAGCCAACGATGAGAACCTCCTACTGCGGCCTGGTCAGCGAAGCGCTGCTGGGCCAGGACGTCACGCTGATGGGCTGGGCGCATCGCCGCCGCGACCACGGCGGCGTGATCTTCATCGACCTGCGTGACCGCGAGGGCCTGGTGCAGATCGTCTGCGATCCCGACCGCGCCGCGCCGTTCGCCGTCGCCGAAGGCGTGCGCAACGAGTTCTGCCTGAAGATCGTGGGCCGGGTGCGGCCGCGGCCGGCCGGTACCGACAACGCCAACCTCACGAGCGGCAAGGTCGAAGTGCTGGCGCACGAGCTCGAGGTGCTCAACCCGAGCGTGACGCCGCCGTTCCAGCTCGACGACGAGAACCTGTCCGAGACGGTGCGCCTGACGCACCGCGTGCTCGACCTGCGCCGGCCGCAGATGCAGGCCAACATGCGCCTGCGCTACAAGGTGGCGATGGAGGTGCGCAAGTTCCTCGACGCCGAGGGCTTCATCGACATCGAGACGCCGATGCTCACGCGCAGCACGCCCGAGGGCGCGCGCGACTACCTGGTGCCCAGCCGCGTGCACGACGGGCAGTTCTTCGCGCTGCCGCAAAGCCCGCAACTGTTCAAGCAACTGCTGATGGTCGCCGGCTTCGACCGCTACTACCAGATCGTCAAGTGCTTCCGCGACGAGGACCTGCGCGCCGACCGCCAGCCCGAGTTCACGCAGATCGACATCGAGACCAGCTTCCTGGCCGAGCGCGAGATCCGCGCCATCACCGAGGCCATGGTGCGCCAGGTCTTCCGCAACGCGCTGGGCGTCGAACTGCCGGCCTATCGCGAGCTGACCTACGCCGAGGCGATGCACCGCTACGGCTCGGACAAGCCCGACCTGCGCGTCAAGCTCGAGTTCACCGAGCTCACCGACGTGATGAAGGACGTCGACTTCAAGGTCTTCTCCGGCCCGGCCCATGCCGCCGGCGGCCGCGTCGCGGCGCTGCGCGTGCCGGGCGGCGGCGAACTGAGCCGCGGCGACATCGACGGCTACGGCGAGTTCGTCAAGATCTACGGCGCGCGCGGCCTGGCGTGGATCAAGATCAACGACGCCGCCAAGGGGCGCGACGGGCTGCAGTCGCCGATCGTCAAGAACCTGCACGACGCGGCGCTCGCCGCCCTCCTCGCGCGCACCGGCGCGCGCAACGGCGACATCGTGTTCTTCGGCGCCGACGCCAGGGCCAAGGTCGTCAACGACGCGCTGGGTGCGCTGCGCACCAAGATCGGCCACAGCGAGTTCGGCCGCGCCCACGGCCTGTTCGAGGACGGCTGGGCGCCGCTGTGGGTGGTCGACTTCCCGATGTTCGAGTACGACGACGAGGCCGGCCGCTGGAACGCGACGCACCACCCGTTCACCAGCCCCAAGGACGGCCACGAGGAGTACATGGCGAGCGACCCCGGCCGCTGCCTGTCCAAGGCCTACGACATGGTGCTCAACGGCTGGGAGATCGGCGGCGGCTCGGTGCGCATCCACCGTGCCGAGGTGCAGGCCAAGGTGTTCGCCGCACTCGCCATCACGCCCGAGCAGCAGCGCCAGAAGTTCGGCTTCCTGCTCGACGCGCTGCAGTACGGCGCGCCGCCGCACGGCGGCCTGGCCTTCGGGCTGGACCGCATCGCCACGCTGATGGCGGGCGCCGAGAGCATCCGCGACGTGATCGCCTTCCCGAAGACGCAGCGCGCACAATGCCTGCTCACCGGCGCGCCGAGCAGCGTCGACGAGGCGCAGTTGCGCGAGCTGCACATCCGGCTGCGCAATCCGCCCAGGGCAGACTGACGCTTTCGGCGCCTTCGGCGACGATGCGGGCGCGACGCGCAGTGCGACGCCTGCGGGAGCAGTGATGACGGCCGACAAACGGCACGACAAGCGGCACTACAAGATTCCCGAGTCGGTGCTGGTGGTGATCCACACCAGGGCACTCGACGTGCTGCTGATCGAGCGCGCCGACCACCCCGGATACTGGCAGAGCGTCACCGGCTCGATGGCGCGCACCGACGAGCCGCTCGACGAGACCTGCCGGCGTGAGGTCTGCGAGGAGACGGGCATCGTGCTGGAGGCCGTCGGCGCGCGGCTGTCCGACTGGCACCTGACCAACGTCTACGAGATCTACCCGGTCTGGCGCCACCGCTACGCGCCCGGCGTGACGCACAACACCGAGCATGTCTACGGGCTCACGTTGCCGGCGCGCGTGCCGGTGGTGCTGAGTCCGCGCGAGCACCTCGCCTACCGCTGGCTGCCGTGGCGCGAGGCCGCCGATAGTTGTTTCTCGCCGAGCAATGCCGAGGCGATCCTTCAGTTGCCGCGCTTTGCCCCCATATGAACGCGCTAGGCAAGATGATGGCCCGCCACGCCAGCCCCCGCGCCGGCGCACTCAGGAGCGCCGTGAGCGCGCCGACCCCGCTGCACACGGGGTTCGGCGCGTTGCGCGTGGCCACCTACAACATCCACAAGGGCGTGCGCGGCATGGTGGGCCTGCGCAAGCGGCTGGAGATCCACAACCTGGGTCTGGCGGTCGAGGCGCTGGACGCCGACCTCGTGTTCCTGCAGGAAGTCAGCCTGTACCACGCGCGCGAGGCGCGGCGCTTCGCGCGCACGAACTTCGGCTGGCCGGCCGCCGGGCAGGCGCAGTTCCTGGCGCCGATGGGCTACGAGGCGGCCTACCGCACCAACGCGGTGACGCGCCACGGCGAGCACGGCAACGCGCTGCTGTCGCGCTGGCCGATCGGCGCCATCGGCCACCAGGACGTGAGCGATCACCGCTTCGAACAGCGCGGCCTGCTGCACGTGCCGGTGGCGTGGAACGGTGAGACCGTGCATGCCGTCGTGGTGCACTTCGGCCTCGGACACCGCGGCCGCGTACGCCAGGTGCAGCGGCTGGCGGACTTCCTCGAGCGCGAGATCCCGCGCGGCGCGCGGCTGGTCGTGGCGGGCGACTTCAACGACTGGGGCGAGCGGCTCGACGGTCCGATGACCGAGCTCGGCCTGGTGCGTGCCGCCGCGCCGGGCCGGCGGCATCCCGGCACCGCCACCTTCCCATCGCTCGCGCCGGTGTTCGCGCTCGACCGCTTCTACCTGCGCGGCCTCGAGTGCCGCTCGACGCTGGTGCCGCGCGGAGCGGCCTGGGCCCGCATGAGCGACCACTTGCCGCTGGTCGCCGAACTCGCACCGGTCTGAGCGTCGGCACCGGGCCTGCGACCGATGCCCTCGCTCGACCCGCAGATCGTCCGCCGCTGGATCACGGTGCCCGCACCGCGTTTCGTCGGCGGCAACCGGGTCGAGCTGCTCGAGGGTGGCGATGCGCTGTTTCCGCGCATGCGCGAGGCCATGGCCGCCGCACGCGACGAGATCTGGCTGGCCACCTACATCTTCCACGACGACGCCAGCGCGCTGGCGCTGATGGACGCGCTGGCGGCCGCCGCGCGCCGCGGCGTGGCGGTGCACGTGGTGGTCGACGGCTTCGGCGCCAAGGCCACGCTGCCGGTGCTGCGCGAACGGCTGGTGCCGGCGGGCGTGGCGCTCGAGGTGTTCCGTCCGATCGAGCGCTGGTACGCCTGGCTGCAGCCCGGCCAGTTGCGCCGCCTGCACCAGAAACTGTGCGTGTGCGACGACCAGGTGGCCTTCGTCGGCGGCATCAACCTCATCGACGACCGGCTCGACCTGCACCACGGCTGGAGCGAGCGGCCGCGGCTGGACTACGCCGTCGAGTGCCGCGGCCCGCTCGCGCTCGCCGTGCACGCCACGGCGCGCGCGATGTGGGCGCGTGCCCACCTGTTGCACGGCTGGCGCGAGGGCGTGCGGCGGGTGGCGCACGCCCGGCGCCCGGTGGACGAGACGGTGGCGCTGCTGCGGCAGTTGCGCGGTGCGGCCCGACTGCCCGGCGGCGCCGACGCGCAGCCGGTGCGCGCCGCCTTCGTCGTGCGCGACAACCTGCGTCAGCGCCGCGCCATCGAGCGCAGCTACGTCGAGGCGATCCGCGGTGCGCGCGCATCGGTCGACATCGCCGTGCCCTACTTCTACCCGGGGCGCGTCTTTCGCCGCGTCCTGCGCCACGCCGCGCACCGCGGCGTGCGCGTGCGGCTGCTGCTGCAGGGCAAGGTCGACTACCGCATCGCGGCGCTCGCCGCGCGCGCGCTGTACGACGAGCTGCGCGGCCACGGCGTGCGCATCTTCGAGTACGAGGCGGCATTCCTGCATGCCAAGGTGGCGGTGGTCGACGACGGCTGGGCCACCGTCGGCAGCTCCAACATCGATCCGCTGTCGCTGCTGCTCAACCTGGAAGCCAACGTCATCGTCGACGACGCCGAGTTCGCGCACGCGCTGCGCGCCCACTTCGAGCACGCGCTCGCCGACTCGGTCGAGGTGCGGGGCGAAGCGCTGCGCCCGGGCTGGCGCGGCTGGCTGCAGCGAGCGTCGGTGGCCTGGGCGGCCAACATCTACCTGCGCGTGGCAGGCATGACCGGGCGCTATTGAGCAGCGCCGGGAAACGTTCAGCCGCTCGGCGGCGGCCCGTAGCGGTTGGCGCCCGCCGTGCCGCGCAGCGAGCCGTTGACCGCCATCAGCCACAGCCAGCCGAGCACCGGCACCAGCAGCGCGAGCGCCCAGGCGCCGCTGCGGCCGCGATCGTGCAGGCGCTTGGCGTTGACCGCGAGCAGCGGCCACGCCAGCACAAGGCTCACCAGCCGTTCGGCGCTGGCGGCCTGCACGCGCGCGATGTCGAGCAGCGCGTGCAGCAGCAGCGCCAGCATGAGCGGCACGGCAACGCTCCACAGCCACCAGGCACGCCGCGCGATGCGCCCGCGCGGATCGAGCAGCATGCGCAGCGGGGCGTGCGCGTCGTCGAGCCAGGGGCGCGCATCGGCATCGATCGTCATGCGCGCAGCATAAGGTGTCCGTGCGGCGCCAGGGGCAGCCTGCGCAGCACGGCGCGCCCGCCGGTGCCAGAATGCCGCGTCGCCGCTGCCGGCGAAGGAGATGCGGATGGATGCCCAGCAACTGCTCTCGGAGTTTCTTGCGTCGGGTCATGGCGAGCAGGCCATGGACGCGCTGCGTGCGCAGGGTGTCGACGACGCCAGCGCACAGCAGATGCTGGGGCATGCGGTCGACGCCGCGACGGCGCAGGCCGACGAGCATCACGGCGGGCGCAACTTCTTCGCGGCCTTCGCCTCCGGCCTGGTGCGCGGCGACGGCTTCATGAAGTCGCTGGTCGACGGCGGTGAAGGCATGCTGGCCGGCCGCGTGGCCGAATCGATGGCCTCGCGCGCCGGCGTCGACGGCTCCACCGCGGCCACGCTGGCCGCGGCGGCAACGCCCTTTCTCGTCTCGTTCCTGAAGAACAAGCTCGCCTGAGCGTGACGCGTGACGGCCGGACGCCGCCTCGGCGAGCGTCCGGGACGTGTCGACGCACGCCGATGCGCCGCCGGATTCGACCCGCTCGTCAGCCCAGCGCCATTTCGAGGCGCACCGTCTCCGGGTCGGGCTGCACGGCGAGCGGCTCCATGCCGAGCGCCGTGGCCAGTTCGAGCATGCGGCGGTTCTCGCGCAGGATGGTGGCCACCAGGCGCTGCGTGCCGCGGCTGCGCAGGTACTCGATCATCTTGGCCAGCAGCCTGTGCCCCAGGCCGCTGCCTTTCAAGTCGCTGCGCACGAGGATGCCGAACTCGGCCTCGACGTTGTTCGGGTCGGCCTGCGCGCGCACCACGCCGAGTGTCTCCTCGCCGTGGCCGTCGGCGCTGGCGGCGGTGGCGATGAAGGCCATCTCGCGCGCGTAGTCGATCTGCGTCAGGCGCGCCAGCTCGCTGCGCTCGATGCTGCGTCGCGAATAGAAGATGCGCATGCGGATGTCCTCGGGATCGAGTCGCGCGAGGAAGGCCAGGTGCTGCGCCTCGTCCTCGGGCCGGATCGGGCGCATCGTCACGGTGCGCGCCTGGGCCGCGCCGTCCCAGATGAAGGACTCGACCAGCTCGGCCGGATAGGGTCGGATCGCGAAGTGTGCGGCGCCGCCGGGCGCGGCGGCGCTGACGCGCACGCGCGCGTCCAGTGCCATCACGCCCTGTGCGTCGGCCAGCAGCGGGTTGATGTCGAGCTCGGCGATGCGCGGCTCGTCGGCGAGCAGTTGCGCCAGCGCGATCAGCACTGCGTACAGCGCCGGCAGATCGGCCGGCGGCACGTCGCGCCAGCCGGCGAGCAGCCGCGCCACCCGCGTCCGCGAGACGAGCGCGCGCGCCAGGGGTTCGTTGAGCGGCGGCAGCGCCAGCGCGCGGTCGGCCACCACCTCGACTTGCGTGCCGCCGGCACCGAACAGCAGCACCGGGCCGAACAGCGCGTCGACATGCGTGCCGACGATCAGTTCGATGGCCTGCGGCCGGCGCACCATCGGCTGCAGCGTGAAGCCGTCGATCGTCGCGTCGGGCCGGCGCGCCGCGATGCGTCCGAGCATGGCGAGCGCGGCCGCGCTCACGTCGGCGGCGCTCTCCAGGTCGAGCGCGACGCCGCCGACATCGCTCTTGTGCGTGATCTGCGGCGACAGGATCTTGAGCACCACCGGAAAGCCGAGTGCCGACGCGGCTGCCGCTGCCGCCTCGGGCTGCGGCGCGACGATGCGGGTGGGCACGACCGGGATGCCGCAGGCGGCGAGCAGCGCCTTGGACTCGGGTTCGCCGAGCCAGGCGCTGGCCGCATCGGGGGCGGCGGCGAGGGCGTCGTCGACGAGCTTGCGCACGGCCGCCGCGTCCACCGACGGCGGCGTCGCGGCGCCGTGGGCCGGTGTCGGCGGCGCCTCGATCAGCATGTCCTGGTGGCGCCGGTAGCTGCACAGCATGGCCAGCGCGTGCACCGCCTCCTCGGGCGTCTCGTAGGTCGGGATGCCGGCCTCGTGGAACAGCGCGCGCGCCTCGGCCACGGCGGCATCGCCGAGCCAGCAACTGACCAGCCGCCCCGGGTGCGCCTGGGCCACGGGCACCAGTGCGCGCGCGATGTCGAGCGCCGGCACGATGGCGGTGGGTGCGTGCATGAACAGCACCGTGTTCGCGCCGTCGGCGTCGAGCAGCGTGGCCAGCGTGTGTACGTAGCGCTCGACGGGCGCGTCGCCGATGATGTCGATCGGATTGGCGCGCGACCAGTGGGCCGGCAGCTTGGTCGACAGGGCCTCGATCGTCGCCGGCGCCAGCGGCGCCAGCTCGACGCCGCGCGCGGCCGCCTCGTCGGCGGCGAGCACGCCGGCGCCGCCGCCGTTGGTGACGATCGCCAGGCGCGGCTGCGTCGTGTGCTCGCTGCCGTGCAGCGGCCCCTTGAAGTAGGCGAGCGTCTCGGCGGCGATGAACAGATCCTGCAGCGTGTCCACGCGCAGCATGCCGGCGCGGCGCACCGCAGCTTCGATGACGAGGTCGCTGCCGGCCAGTGCGCCGGTGTGCGAGGCGGCGGCGCGCTGACCGGCCGACGAGCGGCCGGCCTTGACCATCAGCACCGGCTTGTTGCGTGCCGCGGCGCGCGCCGCGCTCATGAACTTGCGCGGTGCGCTGAGCGACTCGGCGTACATCAGGATGGCGCGCGTCTTGGCGTCGCTGGCCAGCCAGTCGAGCATGTCGCCGAAGTCGACGTCGGCGTGCTCGCCGAGCGAGACCACGCGCGAGAAGCCGATGCCGCGGCCGCGCGCCCAGTCGAGCATGGCGGCCACCAGCGCGCCGCTCTGCGACACCAGCGCCAGGCCGCCTTCGCCGATGTCGGCGTGCGCGAAGCTCGCATTGAGGCCGACCGGCGGCGACAGCAGGCCGAGGCCGTTCGGGCCGAGGATGCGCAGCAGGTGCGGCCGCGCGGCATCGAGCATGGCCTGCTTCTGCTCGGGCGTGAAGCCCGCGGTCAGCACCACCGTCGCACGCGTGCCGCGCGCGCCGAGTTCGGCGACGAGAGCGGGCACGGTGGCCGGCGGCGTGCAGATCACGGCCAGCGCCGGCGCCGCCGGCAACTCGGCGACGGTGGCATAGGCGACGTCGCCGTCGACCTGGCGATGGTGCAGGTTCACCGGCCAGCGCGCACCGGCGAAGTGGCCCTGCTTGAGGTTGCGCCACACCGTCGCGCCGACGCTGCCGGCGCGCGTCGACGCGCCGATCACCGCCACCGAGGCGGGTTCGAACAGGTCGTCGAGATGGCGGATGCTCACGATGTGACTTCAGCGTCGAGCGCTGCGCTGCAGTCTAGTCGCGTGCCCCGGGGCGGCGCTGGGCATGTGCGTCTACTCCTATGATGTCGGCGCCGCCACCGTGGAGATGCCGATGAGTACGCCGCTGAAGTTCCTGCTGCCGGTCGACGGCTCGCCGCATGCATTGGCCGCCGTGCGTCACGCGCTGCGGCTGGCGGCGGGCATGCCCGGTTCGAGCTTCGTGCTGGTCAACGTGCAGCCGCCGGCCTCGCTGTACGAGGTGGTGGTGGCGCGCGACGCCGAGCGCATCGCCGACGTCAAGCGCGACGCCGGCGTCGACCTGCTGCACGAGGCCGAAGCGCTGCTCGACGCCGCCGGCGTCGGCTACGAGACCGAGGTGGCGGCCGGGCTGCCCGAGCACCTGATCGTCGACCTGGCGGAGAACTACGGCTGCGACGCCATCGTGATGGGCGCGCGCGGGCGCGGCGACTCGCCCGACGCGAGCGGCCTCGGGCCGGTGGTGCGCGCGGTGCTCGCGGCCAGCCCGGTGCCGGTCACCGTGGTGCGGCCGCCGCGCGCCAATCGCGAGGATGGCGAGGACGGCGAGGCGCGCGACGACGAAGCCGGTCAGGCGGCGGCCCCGACACCACGGCCGGCAATCTGACATCCGCTTGCGGCTACAGGTTGTTGGCCAGCAGCCGCCGCATGAGCAGGTCCTTGAGGCTGCGTGCCTCGGCCAGACCCAGACGTTCGAGATAGGCCGCCGGCGCTTCCTTGGCGTCCCACAGGCTGCGCACGGCCATGCTGACCAGCTCGGCCGGATGGTGCGAGGCGTGCTTGAGCTTCTTGAGCGCGCGCACGATGTGCAGTTCGTCTTCGGTGAGCTCGGTGCCGAACGGGAAGTCGGGCAGCAGCCCGGACTGCATCCACGGCCGCAGCTTGTCCTCGAGCACCTGCGGCAGATTCTGCCGATAGCGCGCGGGCACCTCGTAGTCGGCCGGCAGCTTGCCGTTGGCCTTGGCCTGGCGCACCAGTTCGTCCTGGAAGCGTGCGTCCGTCACCGCCACCAGGCGCTGGATGACCTCGCGGTCGGGCTGACCGCGCAGGTCGGCCACGCCGTACTCGGTGACGACGATGTCGCGCAGGTGGCGCGGGATCGTGATGTTGCCGTAGCTCCAGACGATGCTGCTGCGCAGCCCGGCCTGGTTGTCGTGCGTGGCGCGCAGCATCATCACCAGGCGCGCATCGGGCAGCGCGTGCGCCATGGCGACGAAGTTGTACTGGCCGCCGACGCCGCTCACCACCTGGCCGCTGTCGAGCGCGTCGCTCACCGCGGCGCCGAGCGCCGTCACCATCATCGCCGTGTTCATGAAGCGCGCGCGCCGGCGCTGCGCGCGCTTGAGGTTGCCCTGGCCGTAGAGCTGGTTGATGAAGGCCACGCTCGTCATGTCGATCTTGGCCAGGTCCTGCGCCGGCATCGTGCGCAACCGCTCGTAGAAGTCCTGCGGGCCGATGAAGAAGCCGCCGGTCATGAACTTGCCGCCCACCAGGCGGGTGCCCAGCATGTAGCGGCTCACAAGCTCGAAGGCCGCCGCGTCGCGCAGGTCGGCGCTGCAGCGCTGGGTGCCCAGCGCCAGCCCTTCGGCGCCGAGCGTGACCTCGGCGCGCAGAATGCCGAAGCGCTGCAGGAAGGCCAGATCGTCGGCCGTCAGCGGCGCGTGTATGCGGCCGCGCTCGAGCAGCACGCGCAGCGTCTCGGGCGTCACCGATTCGGCCGGGATGCGGCCGTCGTTGATGAGCTGCTGCAGCTCGACATCGTCGAACACCTCGCGCCGGATGATGCCGGCCTCGATCAGGCGCAGGAAGCCGTTGACGAACATCTCCGAGCAGCCGTACAGGCCCTGGTCGAAGCGGCCGAGTTCGCGGCCCTCGAGGCCGTCGGGCGTGAGCGACTCGAGGATGCGGCGGAAATCCTCGCCATGGCGGTCGCGCACGATCAGCGCCTGCGCGATGGCGTCGCCGAGCGCGCCGATGCCGATCTGCAGCGTGCCGCCGTCGGTGACCAGGCTGGCCGCGTGCAGGCCGATCGCGTACTCGGCCGTCGAGACCTTGTTGTTCGGCGGCCCGAACAGCGTGTGCGTGGCCGCCGGGTCGGTGACGACCAGGTCGTAGATCGCCGGGCTGACCTCGGCGCCGTTGGGCATGAACGGCATCTGCTTGTTGATGACGGCGATCTTCAGCAGCGGCTTGCCCTGCTTGGCGTAGCGCTCGAGCACCTCGAGCACGATGTCGGGGTTGCTCGACAGCGACAGGCGCAGCGTGGGGCCTTCGCCGCGCGCGCCCACCGCCTGCGCGATGACGTTCATGCCCTGCACGTCCATGTCGCGCGCGACGAAGGTGTAGTTGGTCGAGATGTAGCCCTGCTGCGCCGCCGGGTTGCCGAGGTAGTCGCCGGTCTTCATGAAGAACTCGCGGACCTCGACGTTGGGCGGCAGCGCCTGCGCGCGCAGGTCCTTCACGTACTCGAGGTCGGGGTAGTCCTTGAACACGCGCTCGACCAGCGGGCCGAGGAAGTTCTGCTCGAGCTCGGTCTTGCCGACCGGCCGCTCGAGCGACAGCGCGGTGACGATGCGCAGCCGCCGCGCCGGGTTGCCCTTGATGCGCCGGTACAGCGCGTTGACGAAGGGGTTGGGCTTGCCGATGCCCAGCGGAATGCCGAGCACGATGTCGCCGGCGACGGTGTCGAGCACATGGTCGACCGCGGCCTCGATGTGGTCGACGAACAGCGGCGCGTTGGCCATCGGAGACTCCCTGCGGTGCGGATCGGAACAGTGTCCCGCGCGGCGCGCTGCCGCGCGTTGACTGCACGCAAGGTGCGTCCCCGTGTGGGACGCGCCGATCGGCAGCGCGCTGGTGCGCTGTGCCGGCGCCGGGGTCAGGCGGCGCTCTTGGCGCTTCTGGCTCTCTTGACGCTCCCGGTGCGCCGGGCGCCTCGAGCCGCGCCCTTGGGGCTGGCCTGCGCCGCCCGCGCCTCCAGCGCCAGCGCACGCACGCGGGCGATGTCCTCGTCGCTGAACACGCCGTTCACGCCCGAGATGGCCGCCAGCTTCATGCCGTGCTTGAGGCCCAGCTGGTAGATCTCGCGCACCTTCTCCCACTCGATGTGGCGGCCGACGGTGAAGTTCTCGAAGCGTCCCTCGAGCGCGAGCACGATGGTCTCGGCCAGGCAGGCGTAGGCCACGCCGTGCGGCAGGCCGATGTTCTTCATCTTCACCTCGCCGGGCAGCTGGATCTCGCCCGACTCGATGACCAGCACGTCCGGGCGCCGCGCCACGTCCTCGGGCGGCAGGTCGAGCGGGCGCGCGACGTCGGTGATCACGCAGCCGGGCTTGACCTTCATGATGTCAAGCACCTTCTTGCCGGCGCCCGAGGTGGCGGTGACGATCATGTCCATCTGCGCGATGTCCTTGTCGGCGCGCGCCGCGAGGAACACCTTGGCGCCGGGCGCCTCGCGCAGGATCGACGCCTCGAGCGCGAGCAGCTTGGCCGTCTCGGGGCTCACCAGGTAGACCTCCTCGGCGGCCCGCGCCAGCAGCCGCGCGCAGGCCGAGCCGATCGAGCCCGTGGCGCCCACCACCATCGCCTTGAAGCGCGCGCGCTCCTTGCCCTGGGGACGCGGCAGCAGCTGCATGCGCAGCAGCGCGTCGTGCGCCGCCCACAGCGCGCCCGAGGCGCTGTAGCTGTTGCCGGTGGTGATGGGCAGCGGCGCACGCCGCGCCACGGTGGCGCCGGCGTCGCCGACGACCTTGGTGAAGGCGCCCAGGCCCATGATCTGCGCGCCCAGCCGGCGCGCCATCTCGGCGGCGGCGAGCAGCCGCTTGTAGGTGAACTCGGGCGCGTGGTTCATGATCTCGCGCGGCGTGCCGCCGACGCTGATGAGCCAGCCTTCGGCTTCGACGCCGGTCGGACTGCGGATGCCCTCGACGCGCGAATAGACGAACGGCGGTGCCCAGGCCAGCACCTTCTCGAGCGAGTCCATCATCGGTCGCGCCACTGCCGGCGGCGAGACGCGCGAGAGGATCTCCACCGGCTTGACCTGCTTGAAGTACTCCTGCGACAGCGGGTGGATGACGAAGGCGAAGCGGTTGACGCGCTTGAAGCCGTTCGGGTACAGCAGTTGCGGCGCCAGGCCCTCGCCGGTGAGCGCGTCGAGGTAGTCGTCGTCGAGCAGTTCGTCGCCGGCCTTGCCGGTGGCGGCCATGATCATCGCGTCGAGCAGCGCCGGGTCGACTGCGTGGCCCTGCACCAGCGGCGCGGCGTCGATCACCAGATGCACGCCGGCGTCCTTCAGGTGCGCCAGGCGTTCGGCGTTGACGGTGGTGGTGACGATGGTCTTGCCGGCGAGCTCCTCGAGGCCGAACGCGTCGAGTTCGTGCGCCGGCGCCACCACCACGTGCGCATGCGCCAGCGCGCGCCGCAGCGCCAGCCGCGACCACTGTCGCATCAGCGGCGCCGGCACCAGGCGCGGCGGCAGCCATTCGTTGACGTAGTGCATGCCGCTCGCGTACAGGCCGAGCGCATCGAGCGAGCCGAGCAGCTTGGGCACACCCATCTGCATGAGCGGGTCGGCGAAGCGCAGGTTGGGCGTGAACTCGGCCATCGCGGTCGCCACGCGGTGCTGCGCCAGACCGCTGAAGAACAGCACGCGTGCGTTGTCGAAGTAGTGGCCGAGCTCGGCCTGCGCGTGGCGCACCGCCCATTCGAGGAAGATGTCGGCCAGCCGCGCGCCGGTGGTGAGCGGCGCATGGCGCACCGTCGCCGCCAGGCCGGTGGCCTCGGCGCGGTCGCGGCTGCCGCGGCCCGCGCGTTCGCTGTCCTTGACGAGGCCCAGGCCGATCGCGTCGGCCTTGCGGTCCCACTGGCGCAGCAGCCGGGTCGCCGCCGCGCCGCTGCCGTCGGTGCCCAGGCGCCGCACGTGCATGGCCTGGCCGAGAAAGGAAGTCTCGAACTCGAAGTCCTGGCGGTGTGAGCCCAGGCTGACGCCGATCACGTTCTTCATGGCGGGAAACGGGCAAAGTGGGAAGGCGGATTCGATGATGGAGGAAGGCGATGTCCAGCGAATTGATCGGTGACATGGCGCGTTCGATCGGCGCGGCCTCGATGCCGGTGCTCAAGCGCGCGGCCGGCGTCGTCACGCGGCGCGTGCCGATTCCGCAGCCGCTGTTGCTGGTGGGCGCCGGCTCGGCGGCGCGGTTGGGCGAGGCGATCGCGGGCTTCGCGCACCGCCGGCTGTTGCTGGTCACCGACGCCACCGTCATGCGGCTGGCGCTGGCGGCGCCGCTGCTCGATGCCCTGCGCGCGGCGCGCGTCGACTGTGTCGTCTTCGACGCCGTGTTGCCCGACGCGCCGATTCCGGTGGTCGAGCAGGGCCTGGCGCTCTTTCGGGCCGAGGCCTGCGACGGCATCGTCGCCTTCGGCGGCGGCAGCGTCATCGACACCGCCAAGGTGATCGGGCTGGCGGCCGCCAACCGCAAGCGCCCGCGCGAACTCGCCGGCTACTTCCGCGGACGCCATGGCCCGGTGCCGATCTATGCCGTGCCGACGACCGCCGGCACAGGCAGCGAAGTGACGGTGGCCGCCGTCATCTCCGACCCCGACGAGGGCAGGAAGTACGTCGTCGCCGACACCCGCATCGTGCCCGACATGGCCGCGCTCGACCCGCGGGTGATGGTCGGACTGCCGAGCGACATCACCGCCGCCACCGGCATGGACGCGCTCACGCACGCCATCGAGTCCTACCTCAGCGGCTGGGCGACGCTGCACACCGACCGCCTGGCGCGCGCCGCCGTGGCCACCATCTGGCAGCAGTTGCCGCGCGCCTGCCGCGACGGTGCCGACCTTGAGGCGCGCGAGAAGATGGCGCTGGCCAGCACCTGGGCCGGCTTGGCCTTCACGCGCGCCAACGTCGGCAACGTGCACGCGCTGGCGCATCAGCTGGGCGGCCGCTATCACGTGCCGCACGGGCTGGCCAACGCGATCCTGCTGCCCGGCGTGTTGCGCTTCTCGCTGGCCGCTGCGGCGCCGCGCCTGGCACAACTGGC
>JAGWTJ010000060.1 GCA_028869005.1 Burkholderiales bacterium
TCGACGCCTTCGTCGAGGCCGGCAATGTGTTCGACCTGGCCGTGGCGGCGCGGCTGCGAGAGTGCATCCTGTCGGCCGGCAACAGCGCGGAGCCGGGTGCGGCCTTCCGTGCCTTCCGCGGGCGCGATCCGGTGGTCGAGCCGATGCTCAAGGACCGGGGGCTGCTGCAACCTGCCGGCTGAGGCGGTGCCGCACGCGGGCGGCGACCAGCAACAGCGCCGCCGACAGCAGCACAGCGAAGAGCACGGCGGTCTCGCGGTCGCCGGCCTGCCAGCACAGCCCGGTCGCGCCCGCGCAGAGCGTCAGCGCGCTGAGCTTGGTGGCCCACCACAGCGGTTGCTCTTGGCGTTGCACCCAGGGCCAATCGCACCCGGCCTTCAGCCCCAGCAGCGCCCCGGTGCTGCCCACCTTGACGGCCATCGACAGCAGCACCAGCCAGCTCCAGGCGTCCTGTGGCGTCGTGAAGCCCAGCGACAGATGGGAGTCGAGTGCCATCTCTACACCTCGCGCCGGCGTGGCAGCCCGATCGTCACGGCCGTCATCATGATGGCGGCCCGCCACCTGGACCGGCGCGGCATGGCGCCGCGTCCGTGCCACAGCAGCCGTGCAGCAGACGGGCGCACCGCTACTTCAGGCCGCCGCTGAGGAACTGCTGCAGCCGCTCGCATTGCGGGCGCAGCAACATCTCCTTGGGGTTGCCTTCCTCTTCCACCTTGCCTTGATGGAGGAACAGGCAATGGTTGGACACCTCGCGCGCAAAGCCCATCTCGTGCGTCACGACGATCATCGTGCGGCCCTCGGCGGCCAGGTCGCGCATGACCCTGAGCACCTCGCCGACCAGCTCCGGATCGAGCGCCGAGGTGGGCTCGTCGAACAGCATGATGTCGGGCTCCATCGCCAGCGCGCGCGCGATCGCCACGCGCTGCTTCTGCCCGCCCGACAGGCTGGCCGGCATCGCGTGCGCCTTCTCGGCCAGTCCGACCTTGTCCAGCAGCGCCAGCGCCGCCGCCTCGGCGTCGTCCTTGGACTGCGCGCGCAGCATGCGCGGGCCGACCGTGATGTTGTGCAGCACCGTCAGGTGCGGAAACAGGTTGAACGACTGGAACACCATGCCGACCTCGGTGCGCAGCGCGTTGAGCGCGCGCTCGCCGAGCATCGTGCCCTGGTCGACCAGCCGGCGCCCGCAGATGTCGATGGTGCCGCCTTCGGCGTGCTCGAGGCCGTTGCAGCAGCGCAGGAAGGTGCTCTTGCCCGAGCCGCTCGGGCCGATCACGACCACGACCTGCTGCGGCTGGATGTCGAAGTCGATGCCGGTCAGCACGACGTGCGAGCCGAACGATTTGGTCAGGCCGCGGATGCGGATGATCGGCTCGGGTGCGCCGTTCACTGCACCATGCCTCCGGCGCGCAGGCGCAGCTCGGCGCGATGCAGCGCGTAGTGGGTCGCCTGCGTCAGCACGAGGTACACGAGCGCGATCACCAGATACACCTCGAGCGAGCGGTAGGACACGCTGATGATCTTCTGGCCCTCGTGCATCAGGTCGTCGATCGTCAGCAGCGACACCAGGGCCGAGTTCTTGATGAGCGCGATGAACTCGTTGCCCAGCGGCGGGATCATGCGCACCACCGCCTGCGGCAGGATGATGGCGCGCATCGCCTGCGCCGACGACATGCCCAGCGAGCGAGCCGCCTCGGTCTGCCCGCGGTCGACCGACTGGATCGCACCGCGCACGATTTCGGAGACGTAGGCGGCCGAATACATGCCCAAGCCCAGCATGCCGCAGACGAAGGCGGGCAGCAGGATGCCGAACTCCGGCAGCCCGAAGAACAGCAGGAACAGCTGCACCAGCAGCGGCGTGCCGCGAAAGAACGTGAGATACGCGGTGCACAAGCCGTACACGAGACGGCGCCGCGGCGTGAGGCGACCGATGCCGATCAGCAGCCCGAGCAGGCAGCTCAGACCGAGCGAGGCCGCGGTGACCTCGACGGTGACCAGCGCGCCGTGCGCGATGTCGTTCCAGCCGGCGAGCGCCGGCGAGAAATCCAGTTGCACGATGCGGCCTCAGCCGGTCCGGCGCGGCTGTCGCCGGCCACGCGCCGGACGCAGCCTCACTTGGAGGCCGCGAACCACTTCTTCTCGATCGCCGCGTACGTGCCGTCGGCCTTGATCTTGGCCAGCGCGCCGTTGAGCGCGGCGGTCAACTGCGGCTCGTCCTTGCGCACCGCGATGCCGTAGGCCTCGGTGGTGATCTGCTGGTCGAGCACGCGAAAGCCGGGGCGCGTCCTGGCCAGCTGATACGCGGCGGGCTTGCCGGTCACGGCGGCGTCGGCGCGGCCGATGCCGACCAGGTCGAACATCTCCTGGTTCTTCTCGACCTCGACGCGCGTCACCTGCGGATAGTTGTCGCGCAGGAAGGTGACCGACTTGGTGCCGACCTGCACCGACACCTTCTTGCCGTTCAGGTCGGCCAGCGTCTTGATCGGCGAGTCGGCCTTGACCAGCGCGACCAGGCCGCCGGCGAAGTACGGCTCGGTGAAGTCGACCACCTTGGCGCGCTCGGGCGTGATGTAGATCGCCGACATCGCCACGTCGAAGCGCTTGGCGATGAGGCCCGGGATCAGCCCCTTGAAGTCGATGTCGGTCCACTCGACGCTGCGGCCCATGGCCTTGGCCAGTGCGTTCATGATGTCGATGTCGAAGCCGGTGCGCACGTCGTTCTGGACGAACTCCATCGGCGGGAAGGTCGCGTCGGTGGCCACCCGCAGCGCGGTTGGCGTCTGTGCGAGCGTCGGGCCGGCCGTGCCGGCCAGGGCGGCGGCCACGGCGATGCTCGCCAGGAAGATCGATCGGCGCGACGTCATGGGGGGACTCCTCGGCGGGTTGGGATGGGTCGGTGGACAGGGGACTTTTTGTGGCGACGGCGCTTGCGCCGGCTCGGCACTCAGGAGCGGGGCCCGCTTCTGGGCACGCGCAGCGGGCGCCGGGGAGGGGCAGCGGCCTTGTCGGCGGGTGGCGACGGTTCGGTGCCTGCCACCTGCGGCGCCGCCTCGGGTGGCTCGTGCTCGGACGCTGTCGCTTCGGTCCCGGCTGCGATGACGCGGGTGAAAGGCGCGAGCAGCTTCACGAGTTGACCGTACACCTTCGGCGTTCCGGCCACGACCTCGCGCTGCTGGATGTAGTCGGCCTCGCCGGTGAAGTTGCCGATCAGCCCGCCGGCCTCGGTGATCATCAGCGAGCCGGCCGCGATGTCCCAGGGTGCGAGGCCGGTCTCGAAGAAGCCGTCGTAGTAGCCGGCGGCGACGTAGCACAGATCCAGCGCTGCCGCGCCCGGGCGGCGCACACCGGCGCAGCGCTGCATGACGAGTTCGAACATCTGGACGTAGCGCTTGAAGTTGTCGCCGCGGCGAAACGGAAACCCGGTGCCGACCAGCGCGTCGGCCAGTCGCGTGCGCTTGGACACGCGCAGCCGCCGGTCGTTGAGGTAGGCGCCGCGGCCGCGGCTGGCGTAGAAGAGGTCGTTGCGCGTCGGGTCGTAGACCACGCCCTGCTGCACGACGCCGCGGTGCGCCAGCGCAATGCTCACCGCGTACACCGGCAGGCCGTGCAGGAAGTTCGTCGTGCCGTCCAGCGGATCGATGATCCACGTGAAGTCGCTGTCGGCGCGGCCGTGCGCACGGCCCGATTCTTCGGCCAGGATGCCGTGGTCGGGGTAGGCCTCGAGCAGCGTCTCGATGATGGCCTGCTCGGCGGCGCGGTCGACCTCGCTGACGAAGTCGTTCGGGCCTTTGCTGCCGACCTTGATGGCGTCGAGGTCGAGCGCCGCGCGGTTGATGATCGCCCCCGCCGCGCGGGCCGCCTTGACGGCGATGTTGAGCATGGGGTGGAGGTTCTGCGACATGGGGCGACGCGGCGATGGGCGGGGACCGGAACTGTGCGGCGCCGCGACCCGCGCGGCGGACCACAATGCAACGCATGCAAAGGGCTCGATCTTAGCGGCCGTGACCGATCCGACGCGCTTCGTGCTCGTGCAGCCGAGCCATGCCGGCAACGTCGGCGCTGCGGCGCGGGCGCTCAAGGTGATGGGCTTTCGCGCCCTCGTGCTGGTGGCGCCGCGTCATGCCGACGTGCTGACGCGACCCGAGGCGCGCGCCTTCGCCAGCGGTGCGCTCGACGTGCTGGACGGCGCGCGCGTCGTCGACACGCTGACCGATGCGCTGGCCGGTACCACCTGGGCCTGCGCGACGGCCATGACGCCGCGCGACTTCGGGCCGCCCACCTACGAGCCGCGCGCGCACCTGCCGACGCTGGCCGCCGCAGGCCAGCGCCTGGCCTTCGTCTTCGGGCCCGAGCGCACAGGGCTGGTGAACGACGACGTCTACCGCTGCCACGCCTGCCTCACGATTCCCACCCACCCGGCCTACGGCTCGCTCAACCTGGCGCAGGCGGTGCAGCTCGTCGCCTACGAATGGCGGCTCGCGCTCGGCGGCTTCGAGGTCACGCCGCGCACGTCGCCGCCGCAGCGCGCCGACGCCGTGGCCGTGCAGGGCGCGCTCGAACACTGGCAGCGCGTGCTCGTGGAGATCGGCTTTCTCGACCCGGCCGCGCCCAAGAAGCTGGTGCCGCGGCTGCAGCAGCTGCTCAATCGCGCGCAGTTGACCGACGAGGAGGTGCACATCCTGCGCGGCATCGCACGTGCCGCGAGCGACGCGGCCAGGCGAGCACGCTGAGGGCGCCCGCGGCGCGGCGCCGCGATCCATCGACGACGAGATGGATCAAGCCCGCACCGCAAGCGCGCCGCTACACTGACCGTCATGTTCGACCGCCTGCGCGAAGACATCGCCTGCATCCGTGAGCGCGACCCGGCCGCGCGCACGGCGTGGGAGGTGCTCACTTGCTATCCGGGCCTGCACGCGCTCGTGCTGCACCGCTGGGCGCATGGCTGCTGGCACGCGGGGCTGCGATGGCTGGGGCGCTTCGTCTCGCATTTCGCGCGCTGGATCACCGGCATCGAGATCCACCCCGGGGCGACGATCGGACGGCGCGTCTTCATCGACCACGGCATGGGCGTGGTCATCGGCGAGACCGCCGAAATCGGCGACGACTGCACGATCTACCAGGGCGTCACGCTGGGCGGCACGAGGCTCGGCAGGGGCACCAAGCGCCACCCCACGCTCGGCCGCGGCGTGATCGTCGGCGCCAGTGCGCAGGTGCTGGGCGGCTTCGTCGTCGGCGACGGCGCGCGCATCGGCTCGGGCGCCGTCGTGGTACGGCCGGTGCCGGCCGGCGCCACGGCGGTCGGCAATCCCTCGCGCATCATCGAGGGCGACTCCGACGCCAGGCGCGAGGCAGCGGCGGCGAAGATGGGTTTTTCGGCCTATGCGGTGACGCAGGGCGACGATCCGGTCTCGCTCGCGATGAAGGGCTTGATCGGCAACGCCGAGTCGCACGAGCACCAGATCGCGCTGCTGTGGCAGGCGATCGAGAAGCTCTCGGCGCGTGCGCGCGAGCTGCCCGCCGACGACTGCGTGCCGCAGGACGCGCACCGGCGTGAAGAGTTCGACGCCGAGGGCCTGAAGCGGCTGGTCAAGTAGCGCTGCGGCGATCGACCGCACCCCGCGACCCTCAAGAAGGGGGACCCGCGTTCCGATATGACGCATGCCCCGCTGCCTGGTCTGCAGCTTCGGCGTTCACGCCTGAATCATGTCGTCGCTTGCCTCGGAAGCCATCCTGGAGCGGGAATCGTTCCTCGAGACTCCGGCCCTGTTCAGGTGGGGGCCGCTGGGGGTGTTCATCACCTGGCTGGCCTTCCTCGTCACGGGACTCATGCTGGCGCAATGGCGGGTGAACGCGGGCCGCGAGGCCGACTACGCGCGCGCATTGGACAGCGCCGGCGGTTCCGCCCATGCCGCGCTGCACGACATGGCGCAACTGCAGCAGCAACTGGAGGGCGCGGCGGCGCACGCGGGCGAACTGCAGCGCCTCAGCGGCGACGTGCGGATCCTGGAGCGTTACCTGAGCGGTCAGTTCGGCGACCGGGGGCCGGTGCGGCTGGCCGCACTGCTCGATCGCGACGGCCGCATCGTGGCCGCATCGCCGTCGGCACCCCGACCGGCCGGCCCGCCAGGACAGCCCGGCCCCGACCCTCGAGCCCAGCGCCTGCGCTGGGGCCAGCCCTTGCCCATGGCCGATGGCAGCACATGCCTGCCACTGGAACTGCGCATCGACGGCCCAGGCGCCGTCTCCTCGGCCGTCTTCTGCGTCGACCTGCCACAGTTTCTCGGACCGACCCTGGCGGGCCTCGGCCCCTACGGCGGCTGGCTGCATATCGAGTTTGCCGACGGCGCCGGCCGGCTCGACCTGGTACGCAGCCGCACCGGCACGCTCGCCTACGGCATGCCGCAGGGCCGGCGCTTCGAGACCGCCGAGGAGGCGATGCGCGCGCCGCTGGACTTCGAATCGCAGGACTGGCTGACGGCGTGGAGGCATGAGCGCCCGCCGGGCATGCGCGCCGCCGCGGGGCTGACGGTCGAAGCCGCGCTGGTCGATTCCAGGGCCCGCGTGTGGGCCACCTTCGTCATCATCGGCGTGCTGGCGCTGCTGCTCGGCGTGCTGTCGTTCCTGTTCGCCTACGCGATCCGCAAGTTCGCACGCCAGGAGGCCTATCTGCGTCAGCTCGCGGCCATCGACGAGCTGACCGGCCTGCCCAACCGGCGCAGCGCGAACGCGCTGCTGAAAAAGCAGTTCGAGCGTGCCAGCCGACAGGGCGAGCGGCTGGCATTGCTGTACATCGACGTCGACGATTTCAAGGCGGTCAACGACAGCGCCGGCCACGTCGAAGGCGACACGCTGCTCAAGAGCATCGCTGCGCGGCTGCGGGAGTTCTTCGACGGCCGCGGGCTGGTGTTCCGGCTTGGGGGCGACGAATTCATGGTCATCGTGCCCAGGCCGGCAGACGATGCGTCCCTGCGCGAACTCGCGCTACGCATGCTCGACAGGCTGCACGAGCCCACCGCCATCATGGGTTCGCAATTCCGGCCGCGCGCGTCCGTGGGCGTGGCGGTCTACCCCACGCAGGCATCGAGCGTGGACGATCTGCTCATGTACGCCGACACGGCCATGTACCACGCCAAGGACGAAGGCCGTCACCGCGTGGTGCTGTACGCGCCCGCGTTGGCGCAGCAGGCGCTGGACAAGGCGATGCTCGCGCGCGATCTGGAGCGTGCGCTCGAGACGAATGCGCTGCACCTGGTCTACCAACCCAAGTTCGACGCCCGGCAAGGCACGCTCAGCGGCTTCGAGGCGCTGGCGCGCTGGGACCACCCGACCCGGGGCGCGGTACCGCCCGGCACGTTCATCCCGATCGCCGAGCACAGTGCGCTGATCGTCGAGATCGGGCGCTGGGTCCTGCGCACCGCACTGCGGCAGGTGCGCGAGTGGCACGCGTCGCGCGGCGTCTGGCATCAGGTGGCGGTGAACGTCTCGGCGATACAGCTGCACGACGCTGCATGGGTGCCCACGGTGCGCGAGGCGCTGCACGCGTCGGGCGTGCCGGCATCGTGCTTGCAATTGGAGCTCACGGAGACCGCGCTCGCCGACGATCCGCTCGTGGCTCGCGATGTCCTGCGGCAGTTGCGCGCGCTCGGGGTCGGCATTGCGATCGACGACTTCGGCACCGGCTACAGCTCGATGACCCGGTTGCAGACGCTCGAGCTCGACCTGCTCAAGCTCGACCGCAGCTTCGTGGCCGCCATCGACACCGACAGCGGGCGCGAAGTCTGCCGGGCGGTGATCTCGCTCGGGCACGGGCTGGGGCTGAAGGTGCTGGCCGAGGGGGTCGAGACCGAGCACCAGTACCACCGCCTCATCCGGCTGGGCTGCGACGAAGTCCAGGGTTACCTGTTCGCCAGACCGTTGTCGCCGGCGCTGGCGATCGAGCAGTCATCCATCGACGTGGAGCCGCACCCGTCGCATCCGGTCGCGCTGCCTGCCCAAGGGCCCGAGCGCTTGCGGCACGAGCGGCAGCGGGCCGTCACGCCAGGCTGACCTGACCCTGCGCGGCTTGCCGCATCGGCTGCAGCCCTCGCGATCAGCTCTTCTGCCAGCGCACGAGCCCCGGGCCGCCTTCGCGATCCGGCCAGGCCAGCCGCGCGCAGGCCGGACAGTAGCTGGGCGCCTTCGGCAGGTTTTCTTCCATCTTGGCGCCCCAGGCCGAAAGCGGAATGGCCGTGGGCAGCGTCGACTTGCCGCACAGCGACCGCATGATGCTGGCGCGACGCGACAGGTGATAGTCCCAGAAGCCGTTGGCGACCTCGGTGACGACGAGCTCGTTGCGCTCCGCCTCGGTCTTCGGGACCGGCACTCCCTTCATCGTTTCGAACAGGCTCATGGTGCGTCCCTGCGGCGTGCGTGAAGCGCGGCAGCGTAGCACGACACTTGCGAGACAGCTCGATCCCGGCGCGCGATCAGGCCACGCGCACGCGCATCGGCGGGTGACGCCGCCCGAGCGGCGGCGCCGCGCCGCCGAAGCGGCCGGCCAGAGGCGTGCCGCAGTGCCGGCAGGCGCCGGCGGCGTCGAGCTCGTAGCGCAGCAGCCGATACTGGTCGCGCTCGACGAGGGCGCGCTCGCAATGCGTGCACAAGGTGGTGCCGCCCTGCGGGTCGTGCACGTTGCCGGTGTAGACGTGGCGGAGGCCCTGGTCGAGCGCGATGGCACGCGCGCGGCGCAGCGTGGCCAGCGGCGTCGCCGCGACGTCGGTCATGCGGTAGTCGGGGTGGAAGGCGGTGAAGTGCAGCGGCGCCTCGGGCCCCAGATGCGTGGCCAGCCAGCGCGACATGGCCTCGAGTTCGGTGTTGCCGTCGTTCAGGCCCGGGATCAGCAGCGTCGTCACTTCGAGCCAGCAGCCGGTGTCGTGCACGATCGCCTCGAGCGTCTCGAGCACCGGCGCCAGATGCGCTCCGGTGTGCCTGAAATAGAACTCGTCGCTGAACGCCTTCAGGTCGACGTTGGCGGCGTCCATCCTGGCGTAGAACTCGCGCCGCGGCGCGGCGTGCATGTAGCCGGCGGTCACCGCCACCGTCTGCAGGCCGCGAGCATGGCAGGCGTCGGCCGTGCCCATCGCGTACTCGGCGAAGATGACCGGGTCGTTGTAGGTGAAGGCCACGCTCGTGCAGCCGGCGTCGTGCGCGGCCGCGGCGATGCGCTCGGGCGAGGCGCGATCCATCAGGCGATCCATCGCGCGGCTCTTGGAGATGTCCCAGTTCTGGCAGAACTTGCACGCCAGGTTGCAGCCGGCGGTGCCGAACGAGAACACGGTCGAGCCGGGGTGGAAGTGGTTGAGCGGCTTCTTCTCGATCGGGTCGACGGCGAAGCCCGAGCTGCGTCCGTAGGTGGTGAGCACCATCCTGTCGCCTGCGCGCTGGCGCACGAAGCACAGGCCGCGCTGGCCGTCGTGCAGACGACAGTCGCGCGGGCACAGGTCGCACTGGATGCGGCCGTCGTCGAGCCGGTGCCACCAGCGCGCCGGGTGCTGCTCGTCGGCGACGGCGGTGTCGCGCATCAGGCGCTCGCGGCGTCGGCCGGCTCGCTGAATTTGCGCACGCCGTAGCGCGAGAGGCGCAGGTCCGCCGCCCAGAAATCGGCCGCCAAGCCGGCCTTGCGCTTGAGCGCGGCGAGGAACTGCGCCGGTTGCGGCAATTGCTCCCAGACCTGCGGCAGGAAGGTCGCGCGTCGGCCGCGCCACTCGAGGATGACGCCGTCGCGGCCGCGGCGCAGCAGCGATTGGGCTTCGGCCTCGCTCGTGACGGCCAGCGCCTCGGCCGCGTCGAGCAGCGAGACTTCGATCTCGAGCGCGGCGAATTCGGCCTGCGTGATCGGCGCGAAGCGCGGATCGTCGAAGGCCGCCGCCCGCGCGTGCCTGCGCACGTCCTCGTCGAGGGTGCGCTCGGCAGCGAGCGCACCGATGCAGCCGCGCAGCGCGCCGCGGTGGCGCAGCGTCACGAAGGTGGCGCCGGGCGCGCGCAACTCGGGGTGCGGCGGTTCCACGCCGGGAGTGAGGCCGAGCGCGTCGGCGATGGCATTTCGGGCGCGGGCGAGCAGCGCGCGGCCGAGTGCGGCATCGGCAACGGGGCCGGTGGTGCTGGTGCTGGCCGCGGTGGCCGTGGTCGGCTCGGCGACGGCCGGCTCCGGCAGGTCGCGCGCGTGCGGGGCGTTCGCCACAAAGGCCACCGCCGCGTAGCCGACGACGCGCTGGCGGTCGCCCGCGGTGTCGCCCGAGTTGCGCAGATCGAGCCGGCGTGCCGCCAGGCCGTGCCGCCGCGCGGCCAGCAACGCGCCGGCCAGCGGCGTCGCGCCGCAGGCTTCGTCGTGGTCGAGCGCCGGATCGAGCGCCAGCACGCGCGCGACGGTCGCCTCGTCACGCCGCCGCGCCTCGGCGTACGGCAGGTAGTGCGAGAGGTCGGAACTGATGACGACGAGCGTCTCGTCGCCGCCCCACAGCCGTTCGAGCACCGCGGCCACCTCGTCGGGCGTGGCGCCGCCCACGGCCAGCGGCACGAGGTCGAAGGCGCCGAGCGCGCGTTGCAGGAACGGCAGCTGCACTTCGAGCGAATGCTCCTCGGCGTGTGCGAGGTCGCTGACGCCGACCTGCGGCAGATCGTCCAGCAGGGCCAGCGCCTGCGCGTCGATCGTGACGCGGCCGAGCGGTGTCTCGAACGCGCCCGCCTGCGGCGCCGCCAGGCCGCGCACCGCCACGCGGTGCGCCGGCCCGAGCAGAACGACGCGCCGCACACGACCGCGCAGCGGTGCCAGGCAGGCGTAGGCACTGCCGGCCACGGGACCCGAATAGACGTAGCCGGCGTGCGGCACGAGCAGCATCTTGGGCGCGAGGCCGTCGAGCGCGCGCCGCACCGGTTGCGCCGCCTCGACGTAGGCGTCGATCTCGCGCGCGAGCGCGTACGCCTGGCCCGGATAGAAGCGCCCGGCGAGCGCGGCAGGACGAACCGCAGTACCCATCTTCGCGCCACCTCCCGCAGTGACCCTGCGAGCGTAGATGGGACCGGCGCAACAATCCACAAGGTGCGCACTGCGCTCCATGCGCGATCCTTATGCCGGTCGTGCTACGGTGTCCGTCATGTCCGTCATGGCCGCATCACCGGACGGCGCCGGCGTCCCCGGCGCCCCGACCACCAGCCGCGCCGCCTATGCGTGGGGTGCACTGGCGTGGCTGCTCGCCTGGGCGGCGATGCTGGCACTCGACGGCCGGCTCGATCTGGCCAACCTCGGCATGCTGCTGGTGCTCGGATCGACGCTGGCCAGCCTGTGGTGGCCGCCGCTGATCTCGATGGCGGCCAGTGCGCTGTCCGTGCTCGGCTTCAACTGGGCTTTCGTGCCGCCGCGCGGCAGCTTTGCGATCGATCTGCATCAGCACGCGCTGTTGCTGGCGACGATGCTGCTGGTCAGTGCCACGGTGGCTGGACTGATGGCGCGCCAGCGCCAGATCGCCGCGCGCGCCAGCCGCCACGCGCTGCACGCCACGCAGTTGCGCGAGCTGGGAGACGCCCTGCGCGACGCCGGCGAGCCGCAGGCCTGCGCGTCGCGGCTGCGCGAATCACTCGAGGTGCTGGCGACGGCACCGACCGCGCTGCTCGTGCTGAACCAGGGGCTGCCGGCGACCGACGACGACGACGCGGCGTTCGTGGTCGGCATGGTCGACGCCGACCTGCGCACGGGGCTGTGGCTGTGCCTGCGCCATTCGCAGGCCTTCGGCCCGGGCACCGGACACCACGAGGACCAGCCGGCCTGGTACCTGCCGATGCGTGGACGCAGCGCCAGCTTCGGCGCGGCGGTGATAGTGATCGAGCGCCTGCCGCCCGACGCCGAGGCGCTGCGGCGCCAGGCGCAAGCGCTGTGCGACCAGATGGGCCTGGCGCTCGAGCGCTCGCAGTCGCTGCGCCAGGCAGCCCAGGCGCGCGAGCGCGCTCGCATCGAGGAGATCCGCGGCACGCTGCTGGCCGCCGTGTCGCACGACTACCGCACGCCGCTGGCCGCCATCATGAGTGCCGCGTCCTCGCTGCGCCAGCAAGGCGAGCGGCTCGCGCCGGCGCAGCGCGCGCGGCTGGCGACGACCATCGTCGACGAGGCCGACGCGCTCGGCCGCATGACCGAGAACACGCTGCAGCTGGCGCGCCTGGGCGATCCGGCGCGCGCGCTGCGGCTGGACTGGGAGTCGGCCGAGGAGATCGTGGGCACGGTGCTGCGGCGCGTGCGCCGGCGCGACCCCGCCCGCCGCGTGACGGCGCGGCTCGAGCCCGTGCTGCCGCTGCTGCACTGCGATGCGCTGCTGCTCGCGCAGATGCTCGAGAACCTGATCGACAACGCACTCAAGTACAGCGATGAGGACGCGCCGGTGGAGCTGGTGGTCAGCCGCGCCGGCGACCGCGTCGTGTTGGCGGTGCGCGACCGCGGCCCGGGCGTGCCGCCGGCTTGGCGCGAGCGCATCTTCGAAGCGTTCCAGCGCGGCGAAGGCGCATCCGGTGCCGGCGGTGCAGCGCGCGTCGCGGGTGCAGCCGTTGCCGCCAGCGCGGCCGGCGGGTCGGTGGAAGTGCCTCTTGCCGAGGTGCGACGCGGCGCCGGCGTCGGCCTCGCCGTGTGCCGGGCGATCGCCCAGGCGCATGGCGGCACGCTCACCGTGCGTGCGCGGCGCCGCGGCGGTTCGAGCTTCGAGTGCGCGCTGCCGGTCGCCCTGGCACCGCCGCCGCCGACCGAGCTGCCAGAAGGCGGGACCGCGCCGTGAGCCTGGTCGTGCTGCTCGTCGAGGACGACCGCGAACTGCGCGGCACCTTGCGCAGCGCCCTCGAGGTCGAGGGCTACGTCGTGCTCGGTGCGGCCAGCGTGGCCGAGGCGAGGGCGCTCGTGGCACACGCGCCGGCGCAGGGTCGTGCCATCGATCTCGTGCTGCTCGATCTCGGGCTGCCCGACGGCGACGGCCAGGAGCTGCTGGCGCCGCTGCAGGCGTTGCGCCGCGAGCGCGGCGTGCCGCTCATCGTGATCTCGGCGCGCGAGGGCGAGAGCGGCAAGATCCGGCTGCTCGACCTGGGTGCCGACGACTACCTGGTCAAGCCGTTCGGCGTCGGCGAGCTGCTGGCGCGCATGCGCGTGGCCTTGCGCCACCGCGGCACGCATGTCGCGCCGCCGGTGCGGCGCTACGTGCAGGGCGCGCTCGAGGTCGATCTCGAGGACCACCGCGTCGCGCTCGGCGGCCGCGCGCTGCGTCTGACGCCGACCGAGTTCAGGCTGCTGGCCTGCCTCGTGCGCCATGCCGGGCGCGTCGTCACGCACCGCCAGCTGCTGGCCGACGTGTGGGGCGCGGAGTTCGTCGGCCACACGCATTACCTGCGCCTGTACATGGGACAGTTGCGCGCCAAGCTCGAGGCCGACCCGGCCGAGCCGCGGCTGCTGCTCACCGAGCCCGGCGTCGGTTACCGGCTCGCCGAGCCGGGCAGTGACGATGCGCACGAGGCGGATGCGCGTGCGCCCGCATCGTCCTGAGCGCCGCACGCGCGCCGTGCCGCCAGTTGCATCGACCGGACCCTGACATGACCGATTCCGCACCCGCCTTGCCGGCCACCGATGCGGTGTCCGGCGCCAGCCCTGCAGCGCAGCCGGCGCCCGGCGCCGAGAACCGTCACGGCCTGGCTGCGCTGACGCTCGGCGCCGTCGGCGTCGTCTACGGCGACATCGGCACCAGCCCGCTGTACACGATGCGCGAGGTGTTCCTACCCGGCACCGGCGTCGCGCTGGCGCGGCCGCAGATCGTCGGCGCGGTCTCGGTCGTGCTGTGGGCGCTGATGCTGGTGGTGACGCTCAAGTATGTGGTGCTGATCCTGCGCGCGAACAATCGCGGCGAGGGCGGCGTGCTCGCGCTCGCTGCGCTGGCGCGCCGCGCGGTCTCCGATCGGCCGCGGCTGGCGGGCGCGCTGGTGCTGATCGGCGTCGCGGGCGCGACGCTGTTCTACGGCGACAGCGTCATCACGCCGGCGATCTCGGTGCTCGGCGCCATCGAGGGCCTGGAAGTGCTCACGCCGGCGCTCAAGCCGGCGGTGCTGCCGCTGACGCTGCTCGTCCTGGTCGCGCTGTTCGCCGTGCAGCGCCTGGGCACCGCGCTCGTCGGGCGCCTGTTCGGCCCCGTGCTCGTGTTGTGGTTCCTGACGCTGGCGGCCAGCGGGGCCGTGCAGGTGCTGCGCGAGCCGGCGATCCTCGCCGCGCTCGATCCACGCCAGGCCTGGCATTTCCTCGCCACGCGCGGCTGGCACCTGTTCGCCGTGGTCGGCGCGGTCGTGCTGGCGCTCACCGGTGCCGAGGCGCTCTATGCCGACATGGGCCACTTCGGCGCACGCCCGATCCGCATCGCCTGGAGCGGCCTCGTGCTGCCGTCGCTCGCGCTCAACTACATGGGCCAGGGCGCGCTGCTGATCGCCGAGCCGAGAGCGCTCGAGAACCCGTTCTTCCGCCTGTTCTCCGAAGCGCTCCTGCTGCCCGCGGTGCTGCTGGCGACGCTGGCGGCGATCATCGCGTCGCAGGCCGTGATCTCGGGCGCGTACTCGATGTCGCGCCAGGCCATGCAGCTGGGCTTCCTGCCGCGCATGATGGTGCGCTTCACCTCGGCGAGCGAAGCCGGGCAGATCTACCTGCCGGCGGTCAACTGGGTGCTGCTGGCCGGCGTGGTGGCGGCCACGCTCGGCTTCGGCAGTTCGTCCGCGCTGGCCGGCGCCTACGGCATCGCGGTGACGCTGACGATGATGGTGACGACGCTGCTCACCTTCTTCGTCGTGCGCTACGGCTGGCGGCTGCCGGCGCCGCTGGCCGTGCTGGCCACCAGCGGCTTCTTCGCGCTCGACGCGCTGCTGGTGAGCGGCTGCTCGATCAAGTTCTTCGACGGCGGCTGGTTCCCGCTGCTGCTGGGCAGCGCGATCTTCGTCGTCATGAGCACCTGGGCCGCCGGGCGC
>JAGWTJ010000325.1 GCA_028869005.1 Burkholderiales bacterium
CCAGCCGGTGCTCGCTCTGCGCCAGCGTGGCCTCGAGCGCCGGCACCTGCGCCGCCGCCTGCGCCACGCTGGCGGCGGCCTGCTCGGCGTCCAAGGCACTGGCCAGGCCGGCCGCCCCGCGCCAGAGCGCCAGTTCCTGCGCCTGCTGCAGGCTGGACAGACTGTCGCGGGCGATGGCGAGCTGGCTGCGCGTGCGCTGCCAGACGAGATAGGCGATGGCGGTGTCGCCGGCCATCGCCAGGCGCGTGGCGTCGAGCGCGGCCGCACTGGCCTCGGCGTCGCTGCGTGCAGCCGCCGTGGCGGCGGCGGCGGCGCCGAACAGGTCCGGATCCCAGCTCGCGTCGACGCCGGCGTTCAGCGAGTTGGCGGCTACGCCCAGACTGCGGCTGCGGCCGATGCCGGCGCTCGTCACCACCTGCGGTGCCTGGCCGGCGGCGGCCACGTCGGCCAGGGCGCGGGCGCGCTGCAGCGTGGCGCGCGCGCTGGCGATGTCGAGATTGGCCTCCAGCGCCTGGCGCACCAGCGCGGGCAGCAGCGGATCGTCGATGTCCGCGAAGCGCGGCGCATCGGCTGCGGCCCGCGCCGCCTGCAGCGTGCTGGCGTTCCAGCTCGCCGGCAGCACCCGGTCGTCGAGCCGCGGCGGCGCGACGGGTGCGCCGGCACAGCCCGCGAGCAGTGTCGCCAGCACCGTGATCAGTGCGAGCGCGCAGGGCCTTGTCTTCACATTCGGTCTTTTACCGGGGCGCCGCCGCGGGTGCGTTGCGTCTTCGCAAAGAAAGCTTGCCGGCGTCGCGCGCCGTGCGCGCTACTGGAACGCCACTTCGACGAAGCTGCGCAGCTTGCGGCTGTGCAGCGCGCCGGGCCGCTCGCGGCGCAACAGTTCGACGGCGCGCATGCCGATGCGCAGGTGCTGGTCGACGCGCTCGCGGTAGAAGGTGTTGGCCATGCCCGGCAGCTTGATCTCGCCGTGCAGCGGCTTGTCGCTCACGCACAGCAGCGTGCCGTAGGGCACGCGGAAGCGAAAACCGTTGGCGGCGATGGCCGCGCTCTCCATGTCGAGCGCCACTGCGCGGCTCTGGCTGAAGCGGCGTGCCGGCCCGGGCTCGGGCAGCAGCTCCCAGTTGCGGTTGTCGGTCGAAGCCACGGTCCCGGTGCGCAGGATGCGCTTGAGCTCGTAGCCGGCGAGCTGCGTGACATCGGCCACCGCCTGCTCGAGCGCCAGCTGCACCTCGGCCAGCACGGGGATCGGCACGGACAGCGGCAGTTCCTCGTCGAGCACGTGGTCCTCGCGCATGTAGGCGTGCGCCAGCACGTAGTCGCCCAGCTGCTGGCTGTCGCTGAGGCCGGCGCAGTGGCCCAGCATCAGCCAGCAGTGCGGTCGCAGCACGGCGACGTGGTCGGTGATGGTCTTGGCGTTGGCCGGGCCGACGCCGATGTTGACCATCGTGATGCCGCTCGCCCCCGGGCGCACCAGGTGGTAGGCCGGCATCTGCGGCAGCCGCGGCGGCGGCGTGCCGCTGCTGGCGCCGCCGCGCGGCGTGACGACGTTGCCCGGCTCGACGAAAGCGTCGTAGGGCGCCTGCGCGTCGGACATCAGCGCGTGGCCGAGCTTGACGAACTCGTCGATGTAGAACTGGTAGTTCGTGAACAGCACGAAGTTCTGGAAGTGCTCGGGTGCGCTGCCGCAGTAGTGACGCAGCCGGTGCAGCGAGTAGTCCACGCGCGCCGCCGTGAACAGGGCCAGCGGCCGCGGCTCGCCGGCGGGCGGCTCGTGCGTGCCGTTGGCGATGCCGTCGTCCATCGACGCCAGGTCGGGCAGGTCGAACAGATCGCGCATCAGCAGGCGCCGTTCGGGCCCGATCGAGCCTTCGAGGTAGTCGTTCTCGGCCAGCGAGAAGTGCACCGGGATCGGCTGCGTACTGGTGCCGACCTCGATCGGCACGCCGTGGTTTTTCAGCAGCAGGCGGAACTGCTCGAGGTAGTAGCCGGCGAACAGGTCGGGCCTTGTCAGCGTCGTCTCGTAGGTGCCCGGACCGGCCACGAACCCGTACGACAGGCGCGAATCGGCGCGCGCCACGGTGTCGGTGCGCACGCGCACGAACGGGTAGCAGGCGCGCACGTGCTGGCCGTCGTCGCTGCCGGCGACGAAGCGCTGCAGCGAGTCACGCAGGTGGTCGACGCTGCTGCGGTAAATGGCCTGCACCTGGGCCAGTGCGGCTTCGGCGTCGTCGAAGCGGGCGGGGGCGATGTACAGCGGAAGGCTCGGCATGGCCTATTGTGGTGCGCGGGCCGCGCCGGCGCGGCGCCCCCCGATTCAGGCAGGTGCCGCATCCTCTCCCCGCATTCGGGGGGGATCGACGGGCCGGTTTTCTAGCGATTGCCTAACGGTCGCTTCCGAAACTGGTCGGGCCATTTCGGGAGAGCCAGCATGTCCGCAAGCCGCCGTATCCAGAATCGCCGCCAGCGCAGCGGCCGCGCAGCCTCGTCGCGCACGCCCGGTCGGCCCGGGGTGGTGGCGCTGGCCGCAGCGCTGGCGCTGCTGGGCGCAGGCTCGGCCGAGGCGGCCAGCTGCACCTGGAACGTGGCCGCCGGCAACTGGAACGCGCTGGTCAACTGGCTGAACTGCGCGGCCGGCAACGGCAATCCCGCGAGCACGCCGGGCAGCGGCGACACGGCGACGATCGGTGCGACCGGCGTGGTCACGATCAATACCGCGCAGTCCGTCGGTTCCCTCGTCAACGCCGGCAGGATCGACATCGACGCCTTCCTGCTCACGCTGGCTGCCGGCGGCAGCACGACCAACACCGGCGTCATCAACGTCGGCGCCGGGCCGAACCCGAACAACGCCGCGCTGCAAGTCGGCGCCGGACACAACGTCAACAACGCCGGCGGCACGATCAACGTCAGCGCCGACAGCGTCGTCAACCAGTTCGGCAGCACCCTCAGCGGCGGCACCATCAACACCACCGGCACCGGCAAGCTGGTGGCGTTCAACAGCGGCAGCAACTTCCTCGACAACGTCGCGCTCAACGGCACGCTG
>JAGWTJ010000326.1 GCA_028869005.1 Burkholderiales bacterium
CGCCAGGTGATGCTGGCGCGCGCCGCCGACATGGTGTCGCAGTTCCAGCAGATGGGCGCCGCGTTCGACACGCAGCAGGCCGGAGTCACGTCCAGCCTGAACGCGGCCGTCGACGAAGTGAACAGCCTGACGCAGAACATCGCCGACCTCAACTCCCGCATCGCCGCCGCCGGTGCGCTCGGCCATCCGCCCAACGACCTGCTCGACCGGCGCGACACGCTGATCTCGCAGCTCGCGTCGCACGTGCAGATCACGCGCATCGATGCCAGCGACGGCAGCGCGGGCCTGTTCATCGCCGGCGGCCAGAGTCTGGTGCTGGGCGCGACCGCCAACAAGCTGTCGATCCAGCCCGATGCCAGCGATCCGTCGCGCTCGGCGCTCGGCATCGCCGACGGCGCCGGCGTGCGCATCGTCGACGCCAACGCGCTGGGCGGCGGCGACATCGCCGGGCTGCTGACGTTCCAGAACAGCGACCTGGCGACGGCGCGCAGCCTGGTGCAGAACTTCGCCGAGTCCGTGGCACGCGCGGTCAACCAGCAGCAGGCTCTGGGCCTGACGCCCGACGGGCGGGCCGGTCCCGCCATGTTCGACATCGGGCCGCCGACGATCCCCGCCAACGCCAGCAACGTGTCGCTGGCCGCCGGCTTCGGCCCCGGCGACATCGCCGCCGCGTCGCAGGCCGTGCCCGGCGCGCCGGCTTCCAACAACGGCAACGCGGTCGCGCTGCTGGGGCTGCGCGACCGCGCCATCGTCGGCGGCATGACGCCGTCCGACGCCTACGCCCAGGCGATGACGACGATCGGCACGCGGGTGCAGTCGACGAAGACCAGTTCGGACATCTCGACGGCCGCGGCCGCGCAGGCCGACCAGGCGCAGACCTCGGTGTCGGGCGTCAACCTCGACGAGGAGGCCGCGCGCCTCATCCAGTATCAGCAGAGCTACCAGGCAGCGGCCAAGGTGCTGCAGGTCGCGCAGACCTTGTTCGATACGCTGCTGCAGGCGGCAGGCCGCTGACGTTCTTCCTCGGAGAAACCACGATGCGCATCACCACGGCCAACGCCTACGACGCAGTGGTTGCCAACCTGCAGCTGCGCCAGCAGCAACTCGTCGACTCGCAGACCCAGCTGACCAGCGGCAAGCGCGTGCAGCGCGCCAGCGACGATCCGGCGGCCGCCGCGCAGGCCGAGCGTGCGCTGGCCTGGCAATCGCGCGTGCAGACGCAGCAGCGCGCACTCGACGCCAGCCGCAACGCGACGCAGATGACCGAGAGCACTCTGGGCAGCGCCGGCGAACTGCTGCAGCAGGCGCGCGAAGCGGTCGTGCAGGCCGGCAACGGCTCGTACAGCGACAGCGATCGCGCGCAGCTCGCGCAGTCGTTGCAGAGTCTGCGCGACCAACTGTTCGCGCTGTCCAACACCACCGACGGCACCGGCCGCTACCTGTTCGGCGGCCAGGGCTCCGACAACGCGCCGTTCAGCAACGCGCCCGGCGGTGTCCAGTACAACGGCACCCCCGGCGTCCAGAACACGGCCGGCAACGAGCCTTCGCCGCTAGCCGTCGACGGCCAGAAGATCTGGCTGCAGGCGCCGGATCCTTCGAACCCGGGCGGCACGCTGTCGGTGTTCGGCGTGCTCGACCAGGCCATCGCCGATCTCGGCACGCCCGGCCGCACCCCGGCGCAGGTGGCACAGACCGTCAGTACCGGCCTCCGCCAGATCGACGCCGTGGCACTCAACCTGAGCAGCGCCCGCTCCACCGCTGGCGAAGCGCTCAACCGCATCGACGCCATCGACCAGCGTCTGTCGCAGGCCAACGTCGATGCGCAGCAGCAGCGTTCGAGCGCCGAGGACGTGGACATGGTGCAGGCGATCTCCGACTTCCAGGCCCAACAGACCGGCTACGATGCCGCGCTGAAGGCCTACGCGACGGTGCAGCGCATGTCGCTGTTCCAGTATCTGAGCTGAAGGTCCGCCAGACCATGAACGCCCGTGACGAACGCAACGCGCTGAGCCATCCCGTGCTGGGCCAGGTGGTGCTGGGCTACTGCCCGATGATCGACCGCAAGCGCGAGGTCGTGGCAACGCGGTTGACGGTCTTTCCGGAGCGGCCCGATGCGGTGCCGGATGTCGCCGCACTGCTGGCCGCGCTCGACGAGGTCTGGCCGGGCGATGCTCACCGCGGCGGGCTCGAGCTGACGCTGCGTCCGCTCGATCCCGGCGCGTTGAGCCAGCGCGCGGCGGGGGCACGGCCGCCGGCGGCGCTCACCGTCGCCGGCGAGGCGGCGCTGAAGGCCGTGATGGACGCCGCCCCCGGGCCGCAACTGATGCTCGAGATCCCGGCCTTCATGGCCGGCGAGCCGGCGCACCGCGAGACGATCCGCTCGCTGCACGCGGCCGGCAGCGTGCTGCTCATCAAGGGCCGGCCGCTGCAGCCGCTGGCGCCGGACATCCTCGCCTGCTTCAGCCACTCGATCGTCGACCTGGCCGACGAGCGCCGCGGCAGCGAGCCCGTCCCGGCCGGATTGCGCAACGTCACCAGCGTGCAGTCCGGCGTGCGCACGACGGCCGAGCTCGAGGCGGCGTTCGCACGCGGCGCCGTCGCCGTGCTGGGCTGGACCTTCGACGACGACGCGCCCGAGGCCACCGGCCGCAAGAGCGTGGCGCCGGACCTGAAAGTCGTGCTCGACCTGATCGACGGCGTCGAGCGCGAGCAGCCCGCCGCGAAGCTCGAGACCATCCTGTCGCGCGACCCGACGCTGGCCTACCGGCTCATGCGCTACCTGAATTCGCCCGCCTTCGGGCTGCGCGTGGAGATCACCTCGTTCGGCCACGCGCTGATGCTGCTCGGCTACCAGCGCCTCAAGCGCTGGCTCGTGCTGCTGCTGGCTTCGGCGACCAAGGACCCGAACGCCAGGCCCACCATGTACGCCGCGGTGCGCCGCGGTCTGCTGATGGAGGAACTCGGCCGCGCGCAAAGCGACGGCGAGATGCGTGGCGAGATGTTCATCTGCGGCGTGTTCTCGCTGCTCGACCGCCTGATG
>JAGWTJ010000061.1 GCA_028869005.1 Burkholderiales bacterium
CGACGCGCGGCCACGAGACGTCGGGCGCCTCGGGCTGCACGCGCACGATGCGCCCGTCCTCGATCAGCAGCCAGTGGTCGGCTCGCCAGCGCACCGCGCTCGACTCGATGTCGCCCCAGGCGGGGGCGGCGCTGAAGTCGAGCAGGTCGCCGCGCAAGGCCAGCCGTTGGCTCATCGGACGTCGCTCCTGCGGCCCTTGCCGAGGACGCTGGTCGTGCGGTCGCGGTTCATGTCGTCACCGGCTCAATGCCGCGCCAGTCCTGCCGCCACCGAGCGCACCGTCTCGCGCAGCCAGCGCGCGGCGGCCGAGGCGTGCGTGAGGTCGTGCCAGAGCTGGTAGTAGCTGAGCGCAGGAAAGTCGACCGGGCAGGCGAGGATGCGCACCGCGTACTGGTCGACGTAGCGCGAGCAGTACTGGCGTCCGGTGGTCAGCACCAGGTGCGAATGCGCCACCATGCGCGGCGCGAGGCCGAAGTGCGGCGTGCGCACGACGATGCGCCGCGCCAGCCCCTGCGCCGCGAGATGGTCGTCGATGATGCCGCGCGCGCCGGCGTGGAACGCCGTCGGAGCGAGATGGTCGCTCTCCAGGTAGCGCTCGACCGTCCAGCGCCGGGGCTGGCGCAGCGCGGGATGGTCGGCCGCCACCAGGCACACCACTTCGTCGGCGACGAGGCGCCCCAGGTGCAGCTCGGCCGGCGGTTCGAGCCAGTTGCCGATCACCAGGTCGACCTCGCCGCGCGCCAGCGCGCGGCGGTAGTCGTACTCGCCCGACAGCGCCTGCAGCTCGATGCGCGTATCGGGCGCTTCGCTGCGCAGCCGCGCCACCAGCTCGGGCAGGAAGAGCGGGTCGAGGAAGTCGCTGGCCGCGATGCGAAAGACGTTGCGCGCCGTGGCCGGCTCGAAACTCCGCGCCGCGACATGGCCGCCGAACAGATGGTGCGCGCCCTGCAGCACCTGCGCCGCCGCCGGCAGCAGCGCGAGCGCGGCCTCGGTCGGCTCCATCGCATTGCCGGCGCGCACCAGCAACGGGTCGCCAGTGAGTTGGCGCAGGCGCTTGAGCTGCGCGCTCACCGCCGGCTGCGTCGACCGCAGCTTGAGCGCGGCGCGCGAGACGCTTCGTTCGGCGATCACGGTGTGCAGGACCTTGACGAGTTGAAGCTCGATGTTGGCGAATCCATCGTCCCGCGCCATAAGTCGATCCTGATATCGGATATGCGAAACATGGTATTCGCATTGCGCCGCGTCCGCAGTACCTTCCGCCCATGCCCAAGCCAGTCTCCACCACCCCTCGCCGCGCTGCGGCGCCCCCTGCGACGCGCCCGATCCGCTTCTTCCACCGCGGCGCCGTGGTCGAGGTCGACGGCCTCGCGCCGACCACCACCGTGCTCGGCTGGCTGCGCGAGCATGCGCGCTGCGTCGGCACCAAGGAAGGCTGCAACGAGGGCGACTGCGGCGCCTGCACCGTGGTCGTCGGCGAGCTGGCCGAACACGCCGACGCCGTCGGCACGGCGAGCGCGCGTGCCACCGTCGTCGGCGGCCTGAGCCTGCGGCCGGTCAACGCCTGCGTGCGCTTCCTGCCCACGCTCGACGGCAAGGCGCTGCTCACGGTCGAGGACCTGAAGGCGATCGCCGGCGGCGCGCTGCACCCGGTGCAGCAGGCGCTGGTGGAGTGTCACGGCTCGCAATGCGGCTTCTGCACGCCGGGCTTCGCGATGACGATGACGGCCACCTACGAGCGCCACGCCGAGGCCGGCACACAGCCGACGCGCCAGCAGCTTGCCGACGACCTGGCCGGCAACCTGTGCCGCTGCACCGGCTACCGGCCCATCGTCGACGCCGGCCAGCGCATGTTCGAGCTGCCGCCGGTGCGGCTGGATACGGCGACTATCGTCGCGGCGCTGCGCACGCTGGCGCAGGAGGCGCCGCTGGCCTACGCCGCGCACGACCCGGCCTTCGGCGCGCTGCGCCGCTTCGACGCGCCGCGCACGCTCGAGGCGCTGGCGGCGCTGCGCCAGGCGCGCCCCGAAGCGCGCCTCGTCGCCGGCGCCACCGACGTCGGCCTATGGACGAACAAGGGACTGCGCGATCTGGGCGACATCCTGTACGTGGGCGACGTCGACGCGCTCAAGCGCATCGAGTCGGCCCCGGGCGAGCTCGTGATCGGTGCCGGCGCCCCGCTCGAGGACGCCTGGGCGGCGCTGGCGGCGCGCGTGCCCGAGCTGGCCGAGGTCTGGCTGCGTTTTGCCGGCCCGCCGGTGCGCCACGCCGGCACGCTCGGCGGCAACGTCGCCAACGGCTCGCCGATCGGCGACGGCGCGCCGGTGCTGATCGCGCTCGATGCGCAGATCGTGCTGCGCCAGGGACAGCGCGAGCGCACGCTGGCGCTGGCCGACTTCTACGTCGACTACATGAAGAACCGCCTGGAGGCGGGCGAATTCGTGCAGGCGCTGCGCGTGCCGCTGCCGCGCGCCGGCACTTTGGTGCGCTGCTGGAAAATCGCCAAGCGCTATGACTGCGACATCTCGGCGGTGTGCGCCGCCTTCGCGCTCGAGCTCGACGACGGCGTCGTGCGCTCGCTGCGGCTCGTCTACGGCGGCATGGCGGCCATCGTCAAGCGCGCCGCGCGCGCCGAAGCCGCGCTCGTCGGTCGGCCGTGGAGCGAAGCCAACGTGCGCGCCGCGATGACGGCGCTGGCCGAGGACTTCACTCCGCTTACCGACATGCGGGCCAGCGCCGCCTACCGCGCCAAGGTGGCGCGCAACCTGCTGCTCAAGCTCTGGCACGAGACGCGCACCGAGGCCGGCCTCGCGCCCGCGCGCACCACGGTATGGAGCGTGCTGCCGCGCGCGGCGGCCGCCGCCTGAAAAGCCGTGGGCCAACCCCGCAAACGCGCTTGGCCGGGCCCTGAGGAGATCGCACGATGAACCGACGTATCGACGCCCTGGAAGCCCTGCTGCGCTCGCCGGCCGAGCCGGCGCCCTTTGCCGACCATCGCGCGCAGCTTGCGCGCCGCTTCGACCTCGACGCCGAGGCGCGACGCCGAGCCGACGGCGAGCGCGTGGGCATCGGCCGCGCACACGAGTCGGCGCACCTGCACGTCAGCGGCGAGGCCGCGTACATCGACGACCTGCCCGAGCTCGACGGCACGCTGCACATCGCGCTCGGCCTGTCGCCGCTGGCGCACGGCCGCATCACCGGCATCGACCTGGCGGGCTTGCGCGCGCTGCCCGGCGTGGTCGCGGTGCTGACGGCGGCCGACATCCCCGGCGTCAACGATTGCGGACCGATCCAGCACGACGATCCGATCCTCGCCGAACTGGCCTTTGACGCGCAGGGCCGCGCCAGCGGCAGCGTGCAATATCTCGGCCAGCCGGTGTTCGCCATCGTCGCCACCGATCGCGACCTGGCGCGCCGCGCCGCAGCGCGCGCCAAGGACGTGCTCGCCATCGAGCCGCTGCCGGCGGTCCTGACCGCACGCGAGGCCCATGCGCGGGGGCAGTATGTGGTGCCGCCGATGCACCTGTCGCGCGGCGACGCGGCCGCGGCGATCGCCGCCGCGCCGCACCGCCTGTCCGGCTCGCTCAGCGTCGGCGGCCAGGAGCAGTTCTATCTCGAAGGCCAGATCTCGTACGCCGTGCCGCTCGAGGACGACGGCATGCGCGTGCACTGCTCGACGCAGCACCCGAGCGAGATGCAGCACGCGGTGGCGCATGCGCTGGGCGTGCAGGCGCACCACGTGCTCGTCGAGTGCCGGCGCATGGGCGGCGGCTTCGGCGGCAAGGAGTCGCAGTCGGCGCCCTTCGCCTGCGTCGCCGCGGTCGCCGCGCGGCGGCTGAACCGCCCCATCAAGCTGCGCCTCGATCGCGACGACGACTTCATGATCACCGGCCGGCGCCACGGCTTCGAGTTCGACTGGGCGGCGGGCTTCGACGACGCCGGCCGCATCCTCGGCGTCGAGATCACGCTGATCGCCAACGCCGGCTTCTCGACCGACCTCACGCCGCCGGTGATGACGCGCGCGATCTGCCACTTCGACAACGCCTACTGGCTGCCCCACGTGGCCATGCACGGCTACAGCGCGCGCACCAACACGCAGAGCAACACGGCATTTCGCGGCTTCGGCGGCCCGCAGGGCGCGCTGGCCATCGAGTTCATCGTCGACAGCATCGCGCGCCGGCTCGGGCTCGATACGCTCGCGGTGCGACGCGCCAACTTCTACGGCATCGGCGAGCGCAACGTCACGCCGTACGGCCAGACGGTGGAGGACAACGTGATCGAGGCGCTCGTCGCGCGCCTGGCCGACGACGCCGGCTACGCCGCGCGACGTGCCGAGATCGAGCGCTGGAACGCGGCGAGCCCGTTGCTCAAGCGCGGCATCGCGCTGACGCCGGTCAAGTTCGGCATCTCGTTCAACGTCAAGCACTTCAACCAGGCCGGTGCGCTGGTGCATGTCTACGCCGACGGCAGCGCGCTCGTCAACCACGGCGGCACCGAGATGGGCCAGGGCCTGAACACCAAGGTCGCGCAGGTGGTGGCGCACGCGCTGGGCATCGGTTTCGAGCGCGTGCGCTGCACCGCCACCGACACCAGCAAGGTCGCCAACACCTCGGCCACCGCGGCGTCCACCGGCGCCGACCTGAACGGCAAGGCGGCCGAGGACGCCGCGCGCCGGATCCGCGAGCGACTGGCCGCGCTGTTCGCAGGGCGCCACGGCGTCGCGGTGGCCGACGTGCGCTTCGCCAACGACCAGGTGAGCGCCGGCGCCGCGCGCGAGAGCTTCGTCGCGCTCGTCGCCGCCGCCTACGAGGCGCGCGTGCAGTTGTGGAGCGACGGCTTCTACGCCACGCCCGGCCTGTCGTGGGATCGCGAGACGATGACCGGCCACCCTTTCTTCTACTTCGCCTACGGCGCCGCGGTGTCCGAGGTCGTCGTCGACACGCTGACCGGCGAGTGCAAGCTGCTGGCCGCGCACGTGCTGCACGACGTCGGCCGCTCGCTCAACCCGGCCATCGACATCGGCCAGATCGAAGGCGCCTTCATCCAGGGCATGGGCTGGCTGACGACCGAGGAGCTGTGGTGGCATCCGCAAAGCGGCAAGCTCATGACGCACGCGCCGTCGACCTACAAGATCCCGACCGCCAACGACTGCCCGCCGGTGTTCGACGTGCGCCTGTACGACAACCGCAGCGTCGCCGACACCATCCACCGCAGCAAGGCGGTCGGCGAGCCGCCGCTGCTGCTGCCGTTCTCGGTGCTGCTGGCGATCCGCGACGCCATCTCGGCGGTGGCCGAGCACCGCGTCGACCCGCCGCTGCGCGCGCCGGCCACCAGCGAAGCCATCCTCGACGCCATCACCGCGGTGCAGGGCGCAGCAGGATGAACGGCGCCGCGCTGCGGCATGCGGCCGAGCGCTGGCTCGTCGCGGGCCGCGCGGCGATGCAGGTGCAGGTGCTCGCCGCGCGCGGCTCGGTGCCGCGCGACGCCGGCACGCACATGCTGGTCGCTGCCGACGACGTGGCCGGCACCATCGGCGGCGGCCAGCTCGAGCTGCAGGCCATCGCCGCGGCACGCCGGCGCCTGGCCGTCGGCGAGTGCGAGCCGCGCGACGACGCCATCGCGCTCGGCCCGAGCCTGGGCCAATGCTGCGGCGGCGCACTGACGCTGCGCAGCGAGCGCCTGACGCGGCCGGCGCTCGCTGCGTGGCCGGCAGTCGAGCCGCGCTTCGTGCTGCAGCTGTACGGCGCCGGCCATGTTGGCCGCGCCATCGTGCGCCTGCTCGAAGGCATCGACTGCCGCGTGCAGTGGATCGACGAGCGCGAAGGCGAATTCCCGAGCGCGCCGTCGGCGCCGCACATCGAGCGCGTGTGCGTCGAGCCGGTCGAAGCCGAGGTCGGCGCCGCACCGGCCGGCGCGAACTACCTCGTGCTCACGCACAGCCACGACCTCGACCTGCGCATCACCGAAGCCATCCTCGAGCGCGGCGACTTCGGCTATCTCGGCCTGATCGGCTCGAAGACCAAGCGCGCGCGCTTCACGCATCGCTTCGAGGCACGCGGCATCGCCGCCGACACCCTGTCGCGCATCACCTGTCCGATCGGCATCGCCGGCATCGAAGGCAAGGAGCCCGAGGTGATCGCGGTGGCGGTGGTGGCGCAGCTGCTGCAGCGCGCGGCGCGCCAGAAGGAGATGCCGCGATGACTCGTGTCTTGCCTCGGCAGCCGGCGGGACCGCGGCGTGACGCGGCGGCGCGCACTGCATCGCGCGCTGCGGCCGGCGGGCCGACCGCCATCGATCGCTACCTTCGCGTGCGGGCCCAGTCGCTGGCGCTGGCGGCGCCGCTGTCGGAGGCCGATGCGCAGGTGCAGTCGATGGCCGATGCCAGCCCCACGAAGTGGCACCTGGCGCACGTGACCTGGTTCTTCGAGACCTTCGTGCTCGAGCGCTTCGAGGCGGGCTTTCGGCCATTCCACCCGGCTTTCAGGATCCTCTTCAACAGCTACTACAACGGCATCGGCGAGCAGTTCCCGAGGCCGCAGCGTGGCCTCGTCACGCGCCCGGGACTGGCCGAGGTGAAGGCCTACCGCGCCGCCGTCGACGAGCGCATGGTGGCGCTGTTGTCGAAGGCCTCGGCGCAGGGGCGGCGGATGCGTGACGAGGCGCAGCGGCGGGATCTCGCCGAGCTCATCGAACTCGGCCTGCAGCACGAGCAGCAGCACCAGGAGCTGATCCTCACCGATCTCAAGCACCTGCTGTCATGCAACCCAATGGCCCCGGCCTACCGTCCGGCAGCGGAGCCGGCACGGGCGGCCTCGGTGCCGCATCGCTGGCTCGACTTCGCCGGCGGGCTGGTCGAGATCGGCCACGACGGCCAGGGCTTCGCCTTCGACAACGAGACGCCGCGACACCCGGTGCATCTGCGGCCGTACGCGCTGGGCAACCGGCTCGTCACGCAAGGCGAGTGGCTGGAGTTCGTCGACGACGGCGGCTACGCGGAGCCGCGCTGGTGGCTGGCGGCCGGCTGGGATTGGGTGCGGCAGCAGCGCATCGAGGCGCCGCTGTACTGGCGTCGCAAGACGAGTGGCAACGGCCGCGGCGCGAGCCGCTGGACCCACTTCACGCTGCACGGCGAGGAGGCCCTCGACGCGCGGCTGCCGGTCGTGCACGTGAGCCTGTACGAAGCCGACGCCTACGCGCGCTGGCGCGCTGCCGCCAGCGGCGAGCCGATCCGGCTGCCGGACGAAGCCGAGTGGGAGCACGCGGCGCAGTCGCCGCCCCACGCAGCCGGCGGCAGCGTCGCCGCCGCCATTGCCGAGGGCAACTTCGTCGACAGCGACGCACTGCATCCCACGCCGCCGCGCCTGGCTCCGGACGATCGCCTGCTGCAGCTCTTCGGCGACGCCTGGGAGTGGACCGCGTCGTCGTACCGGGGCTATCCGGGCTTTCGTCCCTGGCCCGGCGCGGCCGGCGAATACAACGGCAAGTTCATGATCGATCAGTACGTGCTGCGTGGCGGCTCGTGCGCAACGCCGCGCGACCACATCCGCGCCAGCTATCGCAACTTCTTCCCGGCCGAGGCGCGCTGGCAGTTCAGCGGAGTGCGCCTGGCGCGCGATCTGGAGTGATGCGCGCCGCGTGCCGTCAGGGCAGCTGCACGCCGAGTTCGAGGTCGCCGGCCGGGGTCTGGAGCACGCAGAAACCGGACTCGGCCATGAAGCCTGACTCGCCCCACGCGGTCGTGGCCATGCCGGCCCAAGGAGCGTTGGCAGTGAAGGTCACGCTGAGGTCCACCGGCGCACCGTCATATTGCGAGATGGCGATGCTGCCGCCACTGGCCGTGAACACGACCCACGGCCCCGAGCTCAGCGCGGCGATCCAGGGGCCGTCGGTCGTCGCCGACATCATCGTCGCCTGCTGGCCGCCCAGGAGGATGCCGTTGCCGAGCCCGCCGGCGCGCGCGTCCTTCAGGTCGACGATGACACCCCTCTGCCCGCCTGAGTCGAAGCCGATGACCGTGCCGATGGCGGTGGTGCCGGCAAGCCCGAACTGGCTCTCGGTGATGGTGTAGGAGTAGCTGAGGTTCTCGGTGTCGAGCGAATAGTCGATCAGCTCGCCGGCCATGGCCACCGAACGGTAGTTCGTGGGCTCGTCAGGGCTGCCGCCGCCGCACGAGACCAGGAGCGCGACCGACAGCCCCGCGGACACGAGGCGGAGTCGGCGGAAGGTCCGAAGCAGCGACGGGGGCAGGCCCCTGTTCATGCAACTTCCTCTGACCAGGCATGGCTGCCGGGTTGCAGGGAGGCTAACGGTAGGCGGCATCGCAGGATCTGCACAAGTGCGGGCGAAAGCAGGGTCAGTGTTGCCGCGCCGACCCGGTCACGCGGCCGCTGTGCCGCTGTGCCGCCGCTGCGGCAGGTCCGCACCGCCGCTTGCACCATGTCCGTGCGTCCCTGCCCCGCGATCGCGCCATCCACGACGGCGCTGCCCGCGCGCGGCGCGCGGGCGGGCGATGCGCTCTCCCGCGGACGCCAGCCCTGCAGGAGGGTCGGAGGGGCGACGGCTCCCAGTGGCACGGAAGCTGCTAAGAGGAGCTTGACCTTGCGCATCAACCCAGGGAGCCACCATGAGGGAATCGTTCTTGTCCGTGCCCCGCCTATGCCTGGCAGCGACCGTCCTCTCGGCCACCGTCTTCGTCGCCCGGGCCGATGAGGCGCCGGCGGCGGGGGCTGCGCCGGCCGGCCCGGCGCTGAGCTTCAACGTGGGAGCGATCAGCGAGTACCGCTATCGAGGCATCGCGCAGTCGCGCTTCGATCCGGCGTTGCAAGGGGGCGCCGACTATGGTGCGGCCAGCGGCCTGTACGTCGGCACCTGGCTGTCGACCATCCGGTGGATCAAGGACGCGGGCACCCTCAACGGCGTCGACACCGGCAGCACGCCGCTCGAATGGGACCTCTACGGCGGCTACAAGGGTGAGTTGACGCCGGGCCTCGGCTTCGATGTCGGCGGCCTGGCCTACGTCTATCCGAACAACCGGTTCGGCCGCGTGAGTGGCGGCTCGGACGCCAACACCTTCGAGCTCTACGGTGCGCTCGTCGTCGGCGTGGTCAGCGCCAAGTACTCGGTCGCGCTGACCGATCTGTTCGGCAACGCCGACACCAAGGGCAGCGGCTACCTGGACCTGAGCGCTGCCTTCGACTTGGGACAAGGCTGGAGCCTGACGCCGCACGTGGGCCGCCAGGAAGTCCGGCACCTGGGTGCGGCGAGCTACACCGACTACGCGCTGACGCTGGCCAAGGACTTCGGCGGTGGCCTGTCGGCCAGTGCCGCGGCGATCGGCACCGACGCCAGCAAGGCGATCTACGTCGCGCCCGACGGCAGGTTCCTGGGCCGCACCGCTCTGGTGGTCGGCCTCAAGGCCAGCTTCTGATGCGCAGGGAGACAACCATGAAGATGGTGACGGCGGTGGTGAAGCCCTTCAAGCTCGACGAAGTGCGCGAGGCGCTGAGCGCGGTCGGCGTGCAGGGCGTGACGGTGACCGAGGTCAAGGGCTTCGGTCGGCAGAAGGGCCACACCGAGCTGTACCGCGGCGCGGAGTACGTGGTCGATTTCCTGCCCAAGGTGAAGATCGAGGCGGCGGTGGACGACGACGCCGTCGAGCGCGTGATCGAAGCCATCGAGACCTCGGCGCGCACCGGCAAGATCGGCGACGGCAAGATTTTCGTCGCCGGCCTCGAGCAGGTCATCCGCATCCGCACCGGCGATACCGGCAAGGACGCGCTGTAGTCCGAGCCAACTTCAACGAGATCGACATGATGAGAAAACTCTTTGCCTCCCTGTTGCTGGGCCTGGCCGCGTCGGGCTGCGCGGGCAGCGCTGCCGCCGCCGCCGCGCCCGTGCCGAACAAGGGCGATGTCGCCTGGATGATGGTGGCCACGGCCTTCGTGATCATGATGTCCGTTCCGGGCCTGGCGCTGTTCTACGGCGGCCTCGTGCGCAGCAAGAACATGCTGTCGGTGCTGATGCAGGTCTTCGTGACCTTCTCGCTGATCGTCGTGCTCTGGTGCCTGTATGGCTACAGCCTCGCCTTCACCGAAGGCAACGCCTTGATCGGCGGCTTCGATCGTGTCTTCCTGACGGGGCTGTTCGACCCCCTCAAGGGCGAGTTCACGAACACCGGCACCTTCAGCAAGGGCGTGGTGCTGCCCGAACTGCTGTACGTGGCCTTCCAGGCGACCTTCGCGGCCATCACCTGCGGCCTGATCGTCGGCGCCTTCGCCGAGCGCGCCAGATTCTCGGCCGTGCTGCTGTTCATGGTGCTGTGGTTCACCTTCAGCTATGTGCCGATCGCGCACATGGTCTGGTACTTCCCCGGGCCCGATGCCTTCACGTCGAAGGAGGCGGCGGCAGCGGCCAGCGCCAAGGCCGGCCTGCTCTGGCAATGGGGCGCGCTCGACTTCGCCGGCGGCACGGTGGTGCACATCAACGCCGCCGTGGCCGGCCTGGTCGGCGCGCTGGTGATCGGCAAGCGCGTGGGCTATGGCCGCGAGGCCTTCACGCCGCATTCGTTGACGCTGACCATGGTCGGCGCCTCGCTGCTGTGGGTCGGCTGGTTCGGCTTCAATGCCGGCTCCGCGCTGGAAGCCAACGGCACGGCCGTGCTGGCCTTCATGAACACCTTCTCGGCCACCGCGGCTGCGGTGCTGGCCTGGTGCCTGGGCGAAGCGTTGACCAAGGGCAAGGCCTCGATGCTCGGAGCCGCCTCGGGAGCCGTCGCCGGCCTGGTGGCCATCACCCCGGCCTGCGGCAATGTGGGGCTGATGGGCGCCATCGTCATCGGCTTCGTCGCCGGCTTCGCCTGCCTGTGGGGCGTCAACGGGCTCAAGCGGCTCATCGGTGCGGACGATTCGCTCGACGTGTTCGGCGTGCACGGCGTCGGCGGCATCGTCGGCGCCCTGCTGACCGGCGTGTTCAATTCGCCGGCGCTGGGCGGTCCGAGCTATCCCGGCAACTGGGTCACGATGGAGCTCGTCAAGCCCGAGAACTACTCGATCGCCGCCCAGGTCTGGGTGCAGCTGAAGGCGGTCGTCCTCACCATCGTCTGGTCGGGCGTGGTCGCGCTGGTCGCCTACAAGATCGTCGATCGGGTGATCGGCCTGCGCGTCAGCGAGGAGTCCGAGCGCGAGGGGCTCGACATCACGGCGCATGGCGAGACGGCGTATGTGAAGTGATGCGGGGCGCAACAGCGGCGATGGGCCCGAGCCCCGACGACGCGTGAACGGCGCCAGGTCGCCGCCTGCCCGGCGACGACCCGGCTACCATCGCGCGCCGTGAAGCTGCTGTTCGACTTCCTGCCGATCCTGCTGTTCTTCGTGACCTTCAAGGTCGCCGAGGGCCACAAGGCGTGGGCGGCCGACTTCGCGAGCCAGCACTTCGGCTTCCTCGTCGCCGGCGGCCAGGTCGGCGCCACGCAGGCGCCGGTGATGCTGGCCACGCTCGTCGTCATCGCCGCCACGCTGGCGCAGGTGCTGTGGCTGAAGGCGCGGCGGCGCAAGGTCGACAACATGCTGTGGGTGTCGCTCGTGCTGGTGGTCGTGCTCGGCAGCCTGACGATCTGGTTCCAGAACGAGACCTTCATCAAGTGGAAGCCGACGGTGCTGTACTGGGTGATGGGCACGGTGCTGGCGCTGGCGCCGCTGCTGGCCGGACGCAACCTGCTGCAGACGCTGCTCGGTGCGCAGATGCGCTTGCCGGCGCCCGTGTGGCGGCGGCTGAACATCGCCTGGGTGGCGTTCTTCGCCGCGATGGGGTTGCTCAACCTGTGGGTGGCGTATCGCTTCAGCACCGACACCTGGGTCAGCTTCAAGCTGTTCGGCGGCACCGGGCTGATGTTCGCCTTCATCGTCGCGCAGGCGCTCTACCTGGGCCGCCATGCCGAGGAGCCCGAGACGGGCGAGGCCGACCCGAGCGACCGGGCAGAACACGCCGACCGCGCCGACGCCGCGCCGCCCCGCGCCGAGTGACGGGCGGCGTCGGGCGACCCCGGCGCCGCGCCGCGGCCGTCACGCCGGCGGCGCTTCGACCCGCGCCGCCATGTACGCGCTCAGGAACTCCTGCGGCATGCGCCGCGGCCGACCGCTGGCCAGCTCGACGCACACGAGATCCCAGCGGCCGCGCATCAGCGCGGCGCCGTCGTGCGCGCGCACGAGCTGGAACTCGCGGCGCAGCGTCAGGCGGCCGTCGCCGGCGACGAGCCAGGTGCCGAGCACGAGCTCGTCGCCGAGCGCGGCCGGCCGCAGGTAGTCGTACTCGGCGCGGCGAATCACCATCGCGCGGTCCAGGCGCCGGTAGTCGGCGAGCGCCAGGCCGAGCGCTTCCGAGTGCGCCCATCCCGCCCGCTCGCACCACTGCACGTAGACGGCGTTGTTGGTGTGGTTCAGGCCGTCGATGTCCTCGGCACGCGGCACGACCGGCAGCGTGAAGGGGTGCGGGTGATCCCAGGACATCGGTGTCGGCTCGGCTGCGGCGCACGGGACGGCGCAAGGGTCTGCGCAATGGGCAGTGAGCGGGCATTGTGCCGGCGCGCTGCGCGCGCGCGCGCCTGCCCATGTGTCCGCCGCAGGGAATAACGGCGTCCGTGCGCCGGTATGGCATGGACAGGACGACGCCATCCGGTGCGTCCGGCAGACGCCTTGCCCAAGGAGCCCATCATGTCCCAGACCGACCACCGAAGCGCGGCGCCGAGTCGCCGCCGCGCGCTCCAGTGCATGGCCGCCGGCGCCGGCACGCTGTGGCTGATGAAGGCCGGCGTGCTCGAAGCGCACGCCATGACGAGCGCGGCGCAGATGAGCACGTCGGCCAAGGACGCGAGCTTCAGCTTCGTGCAGGTGAGCGATTCGCACATCGGCTTTCGCCACGAGCCCAACATGGACGTGGCCGGCACGATGAAGGCCGCGCTCGACCGCATCAACGCGCAGGCCACGCAGCCGGACTTCGTCGTGCACACCGGCGACCTCACGCACCTGTCGCGCCCCGACGAGTTCGACACCGCCGCCGGCCTGATGCAGGGCCTGCGCGCGCCGCAGGTGCTCTACGTGCCCGGCGAGCACGACGTGATCGGAGATAACGGCGCGGCCTTCTTCGAGCGCTTCGGGCAGAAGCAGACGGACGGCGGCTGGTACAGCTTCGACTACGGCGGCGCGCATTTCGTCGCGCTCGTCAACGTGCTCAACCTGCAGGGCAGCGGACTGGGCTACCTCGGTGCCGATCAGTTGGCTTGGCTGAAGAACGACCTGGCGGGCCGCTCGGCCGAGACTCCGCTGGTGGTGTTCGCGCACATGCCGATGTGGTCGCTGTATCCGGCCTGGGGCTGGGGCACCGAGGGTGCCGACGAGGCGCTGGCGACCATGCGGCGTTTCGGCTCGGTCACGGTGCTCAACGGTCACATCCACCAGATCCAGCAGAAGGTGGAGGGCCGGGTGACCTTCTACACCGCACGCTCGACCGCGTATCCGCAGCCGGCGCCCGGTGTCGGCAGCGGGCCCGGTCCGCTGAAAGACATCCCCGGCGGCAAGCTGCAGGCCACGCTCGGCATCCGCCGGGTGCGGCATGTGCAGGGCCGCGACGCCATTGCGCTGACCGACGAGCCGATGGCATGAAGGCGTCCGCCTCCTCGCGCCGCGGCGCCGCCGTCGACCGGCGCACGCTGCTGCATCGTGCGCTGGCAGCGGCCACGCTGGCGCTGCTGGGGCCTGCGGGCGCACGCGCGGCGGCGCAGGCGGCGCGGCACGCGGCTGCTGCGGCCGATGCAGCGGCCGCGCAGGCGCCACCGATGGCATCGATGCCGCCGATGTCGGCCACGACGCCGATGGCCCGGGCCGCCGAGTCGTCCGGCGCGACCGCGGCCGTCGACATCCGCAACTTCGCCTTCGTGCCGGCGCAGATCAGCGTGAACGCCGGCGCGCGCGTGGTGTGGACCAACCGCGACGACGAGGCGCATCTGGTCGTCAGCACCGACGGCGCGTTCAAGCCGTCGCCGGCGCTGGACACCGACGACACCTTCGCGATGGTGTTCGACAAGCCGGGCACCTACCCGTACTTCTGCGCCATCCATCCGATGATGCGCGGCACGGTCGTCGTGCGCTGAGAACGTGGGCGGCACCCATCCAGCCCCGTGCCGAGACGTGTCGCGGTGGCTGGCAAGGCACAGGCGACGCTCGCGGCGCCTACCATGGCCTCGATGAACGCGCGCAGCGAGTTCGAAGCCCGCCTGTTGCCGCACCTGGACGCGGCGTACAACCTGGCGCGCTGGCTGCTGCGCGACGAGCGCGCCGCCGAGGACGCGGTGCAGGAGGCGGCGCTGCGCGCACTGCGCTACCTCGGCTCGCTGCGCGGCGACGATGCCAAGCCCTGGCTGCTCGGCATCGTGCGCAACACCTGCTTCACGATGGCGGGGCGCCGGCGCGATGCGCCCGAGCAGTTCGCGCTCGACGATGTCGGCCTGGAGCTCGAGCGGATCGCCGAACCCGACGCCCGCGGCGACCCGGTCGCGGCGCTGGAGCGGCGCGAGCAGGGCGCGCGCGTCGACGCCGCGATCCGAGCGTTGTCGCCGGCGCTGCGCGAGGTGATCGTGCTGCGCGAGCTCGAGGAGCTGGACTACGCGCAGATCGCGCGCGTGCTGTCGATCCCGATCGGCACCGTGATGTCGCGCCTGGCGCGCGCGCGCGAGCGGCTGCGCGTGACCCTGTCGTCCACCGGTGTCGGGGGCAAGACATGACAAGCGACGACGAAGAACTCTCGGCGCTGATCCGCGCGCATGCCACGCGCCACCGGGCCGGCGACGCACTGCGCGCCAGCGTGCGCACGCAGATCGCGCTGGCCGACGCCGGCCGCGAAGCCGCGCGCCCCACCGGTCCGGCACGGCGCGCCGTGTGCCGGCTGGCTGCCGCGGCCGGCCGGCTG
>JAGWTJ010000062.1 GCA_028869005.1 Burkholderiales bacterium
CGGCACCAGCCCGGTGGTGTGGGGCGAGCCCGGCACCAACGGCCAGCATGCCTACTTCCAGATGCTGCACCAGGGCACCGACGTGGTGCCGCTGGAGTTCATCGCCGTCAAGCGCCCGGCGCACCCCTATGCCGATCTGCACGCCAAGCTGCTCGCCAACTGCCTGGCGCAGAGTCGCGCGCTGATGCTCGGCAAGACGAGCGAAGCCGCGCTCGGCGAGCGCTCGCCCACCGCCGCGGCCGACATCGCACCCGAGGTGCTTGCTCAGCATCGCACCTTCCCCGGCAACCGGCCGAGCACCACCTTCGTGCTCGACGAGCTGACGCCGCGCTCGCTCGGCGCGCTGATCGCGATGTACGAGCACCGCGTCTTCACGGCCGGCGCCGTGTGGGGCATCGACAGCTTCGACCAGTGGGGCGTCGAGCTCGGCAAGGCGCTCGCCAACGAGCTGCTGCCGCGCCTCGCCTCGGGCGATGCGAGCGGCCTGGACGCCTCCACCGCCGGGCTGCTGGCCCGGCTGCGCGCATGAAGACCCTCGTCTTCGACTTCGGCGGCGTGCTGTTCAACTGGCACCCGCCGACCCTTCTGCGGCGCCTCGTCCCGCATCTGGCGCACGACGAAGCCAGCGCCGCGCACTGGGTGCGCGAGATCTTCGAAGGCTATGACGGCGACTGGCAGCGCTTCGACCGCGGCCTGCTCGACGTGCCCGAGATCGTCGACAGCATCGCGCAGCGCACCGGCCTCGAGCGCGCCGACGTGCAGCGCGTGGTCGACGGCGTGCCCGGCGAGCTGCAGCCGATCGCGCCCAGCGTGGCGCTGCTGCGCCGGCTGCACGCCGATGGCCGGCGGCTGCTGTTCCTGTCCAACATGCCGGCGCTGTACGCCGACCACCTGGAGCGCGAATACGACTTCGTCGGCTGCTTCGCCGACGGCGTGTTCTCGGCCCGCGTGCAGGAGGTGAAGCCGCATCCGGCCATCTTCCACCTCGCCGCCGAGCGCTTCGGCCACGCCCCCGGCGAGATGGTGTTCCTCGACGACCACCTGCCCAACGTGGAGACGGCGCGCGCGCTCGGCTGGAACGCGCTGCAGTTCTCGGATGCCGCGCGCGCCGAGGCCGATCTGCGCGCCCGCGGCTGGCTCTGAACGCGCGCGCGGCGGCTCAGGCCTGGTCGCGGCCCGCGCTCGCGGCGGCGTCGTCGGCCATCCAGTCGTCGAGCAGCTTGTAGGCCACCGCCAGCACCACCGGCCCGACGAAGATGCCGACCAGGCCGAAGGCGAACAGGCCGCCGATGACGCCGGCGAAGATCAGCAGCAGCGGCAGGTCGGCGCCCATGCGGATGAGCAGCGGCTTGAGCACGTTGTCCAGCGTCGTCACCACCGTCGCGACGACGATGAGGAGGATCGCCCACCCCGTGCGGCCCTGCCAGAAGGCCCAGGCGATGGCCGGCACCAGCACCGGCAGCGGGCCGACATGGGCCACGCACAGCATGAACATCACCGCCGTCAGCAGCCCGGCGAACGGCACGCCGGCCACTGCCAGGCCGACGCCGGCGATCACCGACTGCACGGCGGCGGTGACGCCGACGCCGAGCGCCACGCCGCGGATCGCGTCGCCGGCCAGGCGCACGCTGGCCTCGCCGCGCTCGCCGCCCAGACGCCGCGCGAAGCGCCGCACCTGATCGGCCGCGCGTTCGCCGCCGGCGTACATGACGGCGGCGATGGCCGCCGTGAGCAGGAACTGGAACAGCACCACGCCCAGGCTGCCGACTTCGGCGACGAACCAGCGCGTGACCTCGCCGGCGTAGGGGCTCATCTTGGGCAGCAGTTCGTCCAGCCCCATCGCCCGCAACTGCTCCCACAGCCCTTCGGCCGCGTCGCCCACCAGCGGCAGGCTGCGCAACCAGTCGGGCGCCTGCTCGGGCGGGCGCCAGTCGGCAGCCAGCCGCGCCCACTCCACCAGCCGGTCGGCATTGCCGACGATGGTGACGAGCGCCAGCACCAGCGGCACCACGAACAGCAGCAGCAGCAGCAGCGTCATCACCACCACCGCCGGCAGGCGCCGGTTCCACAGCAGCCGCTGCACACGCAGCATCAGCCGCCAGCTCGCCACCACCACCATCGTCGCCCAGATCGTGGGGCCGAGGAAGGGCCGCAGCACCCACAGCGTGCCGCCCAGCAGCAGCACGATGGCGAGCACGCCGAAGGTGATGCGCGTGAGGTCGCGCGCGCCGCTCGCCGTCGGGTCCGACGCACCGGGTCGCATCTGCGGGCGCTCAATCCTTGATGTTGTAGCGCTTGACCTTGCGCCACAACGTCGACTTGTCGATGCCCAGGATCTCGGCCGTCAACGTGCGATCGCCGCTGGTCTTGCGCAGCGTCTTACGGATGACGTAGGCCTCCATCTCCTCGAGGCTCTGCGGCGGCAGGTAGTCGATCGAGTGCGCGTCGGCGGCGCGCGGCTCGGCCAGGTGCGCCGGCAGCACGTCGGCTTCGAGGCGCTCGCCGTGACACAGGATGATCATGCGCTGCATCAGGTTCTCGAGTTCGCGCACGTTGCCGGGCCAGTCGTAGCGCAGCAGCGCCCCCAGCACCGCCGGCGAGATGCCCAGCACCGGCTTGCCCAGGCGCCGCGAGTGGCGCTCGAGGAAGTGGATGGCCAGCAGCGCGATGTCCTCGCGCCGCTCGCGCAGCGGCGGCAGATCGATCTCCATCACCGACAGCCGGTAGTACAGGTCGCGGCGGAACGCACCGCTGTCCACCAGATCGAGCAGCGGCACGTTGGTGGCCGCGATCACGCGCACGTCGACCGACACCGCCTCGGTGGCGCCGGCGGGGTAGAACTGGCCGTCCTGCAGCACGCGCAGCAGCTTGGCCTGCAGCGCCATCGGCGCGTTGTTGATCTCGTCGAGGAACAGCGTGCCGCCGTCGGCGACCTCGAACAGCCCCGCCTTGTGGCGCTCGGCGCCGGTGAACGCGCCGCGCCGGTAGCCGAACAGCTCGCTCTCGATCAGCGTGTCGGGGATCGCCGCACAGTTGATGGCGACGAAGGGCTTGTCGCGTCGCGCGCCCAGGCGGTGGATGCGGCGCACGACGAGCTCCTTGCCGCTGCCGCTTTCACCGTTGACCAGCACGCCGGTCTCGTAGGCCGCGGCCGCCGCGATCAGCCGCTCGACGCGCTCCATGCCGCGCGAGCGGCCGACCAGCGGGCTCTGCGCGCCCGACTCCACCGCCGACTGGCGCAGCCTGGCCGCTTCGGCCAGCGCGAAGTGGTATTCGAGCGCCGCCTCGGCGCGCACGCGCAGGTGTTCGGTGTCGAAGGGCTTTTGCACGTAGTCGAAGGCGCCGTCCTTGAGTGCGGCCACCGCCGAATCGACGGTGGCGAAGCCGGTGACGAGCAACACCTGGCACAGCGGCTGGTGCGTGCGCGCGAAGCGCAGCAGGTCGAGTCCGTCGGCGCCCGGCATGCGCAGGTCCGTGACCAGCAGCGCCACCGGATGGTCCTCGAGCACGTCCATTGCCGCCACGGCGTTCTCGACCGTCAGCACCTCGGCAGCGCCGCTCAGGGACCGCAGCACGATGCCGATCAGCTCGCGCATGTCGCGGTCGTCCTCGGCGACCAGCACGCGCAGCGCACGCGTGGCGTGCGCGTCGGCGCGCGCGCCATCGGCGACCACGCGCGAAGCGACGGCGGGATTCATGCGTTCTCGCGCAGCCGTTCGGTCTGCACCGCGGGCAGCCGGATGACGAAGCGCGCGCCGGGGCCGTGCGCGGCATCGAAGTCGATGCGCCCGCCGCGGCGCGTGACCAGCGCCTGGCTGATGAACAGCCCCAGGCCCGAACCCTGGCCGACTTCCTTGCTCGTGAAGAAGGGGTCGAACAACCGCGCCCTGGCCTCCGGCGGCACGCCGGGGCCGTTGTCGGCGACCGTGATCACCACGCTCGCGCCTTCGCGCCGCGTGCCGATGACGATCTTGGGCTCGCTGACGCGCCCCAGCGCCTGAATGGCGTTGGTGATGACGTTGGTCAGCACGATGTCGACCTCGCCGCAGCCGCCCTCGGCCAGCAGCTCGGGCTCGGCCAGCTGCAGTTCGATGTCGATGCCGTAGCGTCGCAGCCGGCAGTGGATGAAGGCGTCGATGAGTTCCCTGATCATCGCGTTGACGGCGCACGTCTCGCCGCTGCACCGATCCTTGCGCGCGTAGGCCAGCAGATCCTCGACCACGCGCGACGCCCGCTGCGCGTGGTTGGCGATGATGTCGGCATAGGCGGCGGACTTGGACTGGGCGCCGACCTCGTGGCGCAGCAACTGGGCGTAGCCGAGGATGTTGCCCAGCGGCGTGTTCAGCTCGTGCGCGACGCCGGCCGCGAGCTGGCCCATCGCCACCAGCTTCTCGCGCATCGCCACCGTCTGCATCAGCTGGCGCTTCTCGGTCACGTCCTGCAAGATCATCACGCCGCCCATGTCGTCCTGCTCGTCGGTGAGGAACGCCAGGTTGACGCTGAACGCGCGCTCCTCGCCGCCGACGCTCAACTGCATCTCCTGGTCGTGGATCTCGCGCTTGTACAGGAAGGCGTCGCGCAGCAGGTTGCGTCCGCTGTCGTCGGGCACCAGCAGGTCGAACAGGCCGGCGCCGACCAGACCGCCGGCAGCGGCGCCGAACAGCGCCTCGGCGTGCCGATTGGCGATGGCGACCTCGAGATCGTCGCTCACGCCCAGCAGCGCGCCGGGCGAGCTTTGCAGGATGGCGGTGATGCGGTTGCGCTCCTCGAGAAATCGCGTCTGGCAATCCTCGACCGTGCGGAACATCGCCGCCAGCGCGGCCACCGTCGTGTTGTGCTCTGGGATCAGCCGGCCCACCGACGTCCAGCCCAGGCCCTGCGGCGGTGCCGGCGTCAGGATGCCTTCGCGTGCGTTGCGGATGCCGCGCTCGAGCTGCCGCAGCGCCGCCAGCTCGGCCGCGGCGCGCGCCAGCAGCCAGCACAGCGCGGCCACCAAACCGGCACTGACCGCCAGCGCCAGCGTGGCGTCGTGCCAGCGTCGGCCGACGATCGAATAGACGGCAGCTCCGAGAGCCGCCGCCAGCACCGGAAGCCACGGACCGAGCCTCGGTGGCCGCGCCGGCCCCGCCAGTCCCGTCGAACGCGACGCCGCAGCGCCGAAGGGCATCGGATGCTGGCTCGCGTCGCTGCTCATCTCGCCCCTCTCCCCGGCCATGCCGCGCCTGGTCGGGGTGGGCCCGCCGCCAGGCTCAGAAGATCAACTGCAAGGCCAGTGTAGCCTGCCGGTAATTGCTGAGCGCCGCGATCGTCGGGTGCGGGTGGTCGAACCTGATGTCGGCGACCTCGGCCGTCAGCTTCAGGCGCTGACCGTCGATGTAGTAGTTCAAGCCGAGACTGTTCCAGCGGTTGTCGTAGTACTCGACGTTGCCGGTCTTGACGCCGTAGTTCAGCCGCTCGTGGCGGCCGAAGAACTGCAGCCGTCCGGGACCGACCTTGCCCGGCAGCATGTAGCCGCCCTTCAGGTAGTAGGCCTTCAGATCCGAATTGGCCGGCAACTTGGGATCGGGCGACATGCCGAACGCGCCGCCGGTGTCGTATTTGAAGCTCGCCGCCGACAGCGTGTACACGCCGGTGGCATGCGGCAGCTCCATGAAGGCGTCGACGGTCCAGGCCTTGTAGCTCTTGGGATCGGCACGCGACAGGTAGTTGGCGTAGGCCACGTCGGCCTGCGTGTCGTAGGCGGCACCGAAGGTGAGCACCTTCTTCGTGCCCAGGTAGGTGCCCTCGTAGCCGTAGTCGTATTCCGGATCCCACAGGCTGGCATGCACGCGCGCGGTGAGGCGCGGCTTGTCGGCCGGCCGCTCGCTGTCCTTGCGGCCGTCGGCGATCATGAAGCGATACTGCAACTTGGCGTCGAGCAGGTTGCCCCACACCGCGACGCCGGTGTCGCGCGTGCCGCCCCACGGCGTGTACGACAGCACCTCGCCACGATCGAGCGTCAGCGGCTCGAGGCAGGCCTCGAGGTTCTCGCGCGAGAACGTGTTCTTGAAGCGGCCGACGATGAAGCGCACCGAGTCGGTCCAGTCGATCGACACGTAGGCATCGCGCCAGAACACGGGCCGGTCGAACACGCCGCCCTTGCCGTCGCCGCCGGCCTCGAGTTGCGCGTAGACGCTGACGTAGTCGTTGTACTGTCCGGTGAAGGCCAGCCGGTTGCGCCGCAGGAAGAAGTCCGACGAGTCCGACGTGACGCCGCCGAAGGTCTGGTGCTTGCTCTGCAGCCAGCCCTGCAGCGCGTAGGTGATGTTCAAAGACTGGCCGTTGCCGAACTCGATCGTCGGTCCGGCGAGCGCGGGGCCGACCCACGCGAGTGCCGCCGACGCCGCCACGGCAAGGCGCGCGCCGAGCGCGGGGATGCGCTGCCTGTTCATCTCACTTGCCTCCCTGCAGGTACGCGTTCTTGACCTTGTCGAGGTCGCTGCTGTGACAGCCGGCGCAACTGCCGGCCGCGTCGTCGCGCGGCTTGGCCACCATCTTCGCGTGCGCCACGTCCTCCTTCATCACGCGCGGGTTGCCGCGGTGGCAGCCGACGCACGAGTTGTTGACCTTGCCGTGCTGCAGGTGCCAGGGTCCCTTGACCGGATCGGACACCGGCAGCGCGGCACGCTTGCCGTTGTGGCACTTGAAGCAGCTCGATGCGCCCAGGCCGCAGGCGTTGGCCGGCGCCAGCGGCAGCCAGTCGGCGACCGAGCTCGGCTCGGCCTGCAGCGCCTCGTCACCCCACGCGGCGGCGCCGTGCGATGCCTCGGAGCTGCCGCTGCGCGCGCCGAAGGTCCACAAGACGAGGCCCAGCAGCAGCGCCAGCGCCAGCGTGGCGGCGCGGCGCAGCGGCCGCGGCCACGCACGGGGGCGCCGCCCGGCGGCGCGGCTCGGATGCTCGAAAGGCTCGTGATTCACGGTGCGGGTCTCCTCGTCGTGGTTGAACCGGACTGGCTCTTGCGTTCCTCGGTGGCCTCCCGATCAGCGGCCGCCGGCACCAATGCGGCCGCTGCGGTCGCCGGGGCCGAGGCCGCGCCGGCGCGGCGCTCGGCCAGCGCGCGCTCGATGGTCTCTTCGTCCACATCGCTGCCGCAGTCGCACACGGCGCGCCGCGAGCGAAAGCGCAGACGCGGTGCGGCACTGGCCGTCTCGCCCGCTGCAGGGCGCATCACAGCCGCCAGCAGGCACACCGCCAGCCAGTGCCGGCGAACGAGCCCGGCGGGCAACGCCGCCGAAGAGGCCGATGCGGGTGAAGCCGGTGACATGCATCCATCCACTTAGCACGACACGTGCCACCACGCGCCGCCGACCGCTGCCGGGCGTGGCACCGCCACGCCGGCGGCGGCCGGGTTGCACGCACCGGCTGCGTGCGGGCGATCTTTCAATTTGCAATGCGCGGCGCCTGGCGCAGCCGCATCAGCTCGTACGCCGTGCCGCGGCTGTGCTCCAGGGCGGCACGCAGCGGCGCGAGGGCCGCGGGCGGCAGCCGCTCGCCTTGCGCGAGGCTTTGCCCGAACGTGCGTTCGTAGTGCTCGTCGGGGCGCACCAGGACGCGCAGCTCGAGCTCCCAGCCGTCTGCGCTCGGCGCATCGAAGGCGAGCTCGAAGCGCCGCGAAGCGCCGGCCGGGATGCGGGTGTCGGCGATCTCGTGGCGCAGGTCCGTGTCGACGCTCCAGCCGATCACCTGCGTGCCCAGCGGCGTGCGGCTGCCGTCGCGCGCCACTCGCGCGAACTGCAGTTCGACCTTGGGCACCATGTAGGTCGGAAAGTGATGGCCGGCGCCGATGTTGCGCACCACCGCTGCGGCACGGACCTGCCGGCCCGCCGCACGCTCGACCTGCAACGCGACGTCGATCGCGCTGCGCGTCATCTCGGGGTCGTGGATGCCGCGCCACAGATGCTGGCGCCCCGGCATGTGGCAGTCCTGGCAGCTTCGCTGCGCGGCAAAAGGGCTCGCCTTCCACTGCTCGTAGGTGTCCTCGTTGAGCTTGCCGGCGGTGCGCGGCCCGTCGGCCGGAAACTGGTGGCAGTGCGCGCACAGGCGGCTGTCGGAAAACGCTGTCGTGGCGACGAAGCCGCCGTGCGCGCCCGTCGTCGTCGCACCCGCACGCCCGCCCTGCGGCACCGGCCCGATGCGGCGGTGGCCGCGCACATGGCAGGCCGCACAGACCAGGCCTTTCCGCGCCAGATCGTCGCTCACGTGCGGCGGCGGCGCCGTCGTCGGCCGCGCCGGCCACTGCATCGCCTGCGCGAGCAGCGCCTTCTGCTCGGCCAGCGGGGCGTGGCAACGCAGGCATCGATTGGCGGCCGCCTGGTCCATCAGGTGCAACTGCCACACGAGACCGGGGCCGACCGCACGCGCGTGCAGACTGGTCTGCCACTGCTGCCACTGCCGCACATGACACTGCCCGCAGGCCTGCGGCGCCAACGAGGCCTCGAGCGCGGAGAACCCGGCCGGCGGTAGCCCCTGCGCCGGCAGCGGATCGGCCCAGTGCCGCTCGAAAAAGCTTGCCACCTCGATGGCGCCCTCGTCGTGCCGCGCGCAGGCGCCGAGGGCGAGCAGCGCCGCGCAGACCGCGGCGATCAGCGTGGCCGGCACGAGCCGGCGCAGCGCGAGCAGGGCCGTCATGCCCGACCCGCGACGCGCCGGGGGCGCTCGGGATCAGCCGCCGCAGGGGTTGGACGGCAGGGCGCCGCCGCCGCCCGTGCCCACGCTCTCGCCGGTCTTGTAGCCCTTGTCGCTGTCGACGACGAGATCGGTGTGGCTTGCGTACGCATTGGTGACGTTGCGCGGGGCGACTTCGGCCGAGCTCATCGCCGGGCGGAAATACGAGCGCAGGTCGGTGCGCCAAGGAGAATCGGCGGGCAGGATGGTACGGCCGGTGCTGTCGGAGATGGCCGACAGCGAGTTCCATTCGACCATCGCGCCGTCGTAGAAGCGCGTCGGCTTGCCGAGGATCACCGCGCTCGTGATGCCGGTGATCATGGCGCGCAGCGTCGTCTCGCAATAGGTATAGATCGTGGCGCCTTCCTGGTAGCCGTTGCCGGCGCCGAGGGTCTGCAAGGAGCCGTCGATGAAGCCGATGCCCGATGCGTCCGGCGCCCCCGTCAGATAAGCGGCGAGCACCGATTTGGGCTTGTAGGAGAAGCCCTTGGTCGAGTCGAGCAGGTTGGTGTACTGCAGTTGCAGCGCGCCGAACGGGTGACCCTGGCGCGAACCGTTGTTCTGGAACGTCCAGCGATAGTTGTCCGCGTTGCGCGGCGTGCAGTAGGCCGAGGCACAGGCCTGGACACCGGCGGTGTCGGGGTCGGTGTCCTCGCCGCGCTCGACCAGCGTGCCGGCGGTGTACTGGCTCACGCTGCGGGCATCCCAGATGAAGACGCCGCTGGTGGTGACGTTGCGGTCGGCCGATGGCAACACCGCCATCAGGTCGCGCACCGTGGCCTGCAGCTGCGTGTTGTCGACCATCAGGTCCTTGACGCTGGCGCTGCCGCTGTTCGGCGCCGCCGATGCGGCGGCCTGGAAGTCCTGCGCGTTCATCTGGCCGGTCACCAGCCACTGGTTGCCGCCGTTGAGCAGCGCCAGATGCTCCTTGTCGACGCCCCAGTAGCGCAGCGCGTACCAGATGCGCCCCTGCCCCATCGCGTTCGACGCGCTGCCCGTGCCCATCGCCGCCACGATCATGTCGCGCGCCGGGTCGATGTTGTACTTCTTGAACAGGGCGTCCATCGTCGCGCCGTCCGGCACCATGCTCTGCGTGTCGATGACGCCGTTGTTGCGCGTCTGCAGCCACTCGCTGCTGGGCGACAGGTAGGTGAACACCTGGGTGCCGTTGGGCTTGACGTATTCGGCGCCCGCGGGACCGGCCGTCACCTGCAGGATGACGAGCTTGCCGCCGACGCCGCTCGGGCGCTGGTTGCTCCAGTCCGCCATCCAGCGCTTGAGCGTCGCGCCGCTGATCACGCCGTTGACGTTGTCGTCGTAGTTGTCGGCCGAGCTCTGCGCCAGCGCCGCCGGCGAGTTCACGCTCATGCGCCGGGCCTTGGAGTTCGCATCGCTGCCGCCGCCGCCACAGCCGTGCAACAGCACGGCGACCGCTGCAGTGGCCAGCGCGATCCGGAAGGTCCTGGGCATCGAGCTCATCGTGTCTCCTTCGAATGTCTTGGTGAACGGCGGGGCGCGATTCGTGTCTTCACAGGCTCAGGACGGTGGCGCGGCCGGTGTCGGACGCGCGGCGCCCATCACCACGGGCAGCCAGCCGTCGGCCAGCGCGTCGAGCAGCGGGGCGCCGGGCGCATCCAGCCGCTGGCGGCGCACGACGGCGCCCAGTGCCTGCAGCGCCTGCACGAGCCGCGTCACATCGACGGCGCCGTCGCCCTCTTCGAGCACCAGGACTTTGCGGCCCGGGCTCATATCACGTACACCGCGTCGCTGGCGACGATGGCGCCGGCGATCTCGGCCCAGGTGGCCGGCGCATCGGCCACCAGCGCCTCGGGCGTGATGTCGGCGAAGGCCAGCGCCTCGAGCTGCACCTCGGCCTCCTCGCCCTCGGGCAGTGCGCCGATCGACAGCACGCGCAGATCGGCGTCGGCAAGGGTCAGCCCGGCCGCCACGCGCAGCGCCTCCACCGGCTTGTGGCGGGCCACGACGAGGATCTTCTTGACCACGGCATCGACCCCTTCGCGCTACAGCACCAGCAGCGCTTGCGCCGACTGCGCCAGCTTGGCGCCCTGGAACTGGCTGCCCATCACGACCACCTGCGACAGCGCGGCCACGTCGCAGCCCGGCAGCAGGGCGTCGACGCTGTGGCGGCACACGGCGACGCTCCTGGGCCGCGCGCGTGCCTCGGCCATGAAGGCCGGGTCTTCGAGCAGGCAGACGCCGGAGTCGGTGAGAAAGCAGCGCGCATCCCAGCCGCGCGCGGCGGCGCCCGCCAGCAGCCGCGCGGCCTGCGCGGCGTGACGACGATCGGTGACCACCAGTCCGAGCTGCATCACGCTCAACTCTTGCGGATGGTCCAGGCGAACCGGCCGGCATCCTCGTGGCGATCGACGATGTCGTTGCCCTCGGACTCGCACATGGCCTGGATCGACTCGCCCGACGACGGGTTGTCGAACACCAGCATCAGCATGTCGCCGCTGGTCATCTTCTGCAGCGCCTTGCGCGTATACAGCTGCGGGTGCGGGCACGAGTAGCCGCACACGTCGAGCTTCCACTGGCCGGCACCGACCTGACTGAACGTCACTGCCACTGCGCATCCTCCCGTGTCGTGTCGCGGTCCATCGGCGGCGCTGTCACGACAGCGACAGCTCGTCGCCGCGGCGCGCGCTCTGCCAGTCGACCCACCAGGCGAAGATCTTCACGCCGACGTAGGCGCCCAGCGCCATGCCGAGCAGGAAGACCCAGCCGCTCGGGTCCCCGTTGGTGACGGTGGCGAAGAAGGCGCCGATGTTGCAGCCCATCGCGACGCGCGCGCCCAGGCCCATCAGCGCGCCGCCGACGAGGGCGAACAGCGCGGCCTCGAGATGGGGCACCTTCCAGCGGAACTCGCGCCGCGCCAGCGCCATCATGGCGGCGCCGAGGACGATGCCGATCGACATGTAGCCCGGCGCGTTGAGCCACGGCGGCGGCAGCCCGTTGTCGAGGCCGAAGAAGATGTTGTCGGTGAGTGGCACGCCGGAGCGCTCGAGCAGCCAGCCGCCCCATTGCGCCTCCTGCGTCGTGATGTACCAGTAGCCGGGATCGAAGACGGTGTCCTGGATCGACAGCCCGTCGCGCAGCTTCATCGCCGCCAGCAGCTCGCCGAAGTTGCCGATCTCGAAGTGCTCGCGCAGCGCGCCGGTGACCCACATGTGCGCGCCGGCGAGAACGCCCAGACCGGCACCGGCCAGCGCGGTGTTGCGCGACGAAGTGGCCATCGCCCACAGGCCCGCCAGGTGGTCGCGCCAGGTCGGCGCGGCGATCTTGGCGCGCCGCATGTGGCCGGGGCGGTAGTACACGGCGTACAGCAGCAACAGGATCAGGCCGACCGGCAGCAGCGCGACCAGCACCATGTTGACGAGCGCGGCGAGCCACGGCGACTCGGCCACGCCCAGCATCTGCGCCAGCGTGGCGGCCTTCAGGTCCCAGACGTAGCCGGCGGTGAAGAGATCGAACCAGCCGTGCGTCACGTCGAGTTCGGCCGGCATGTCCTTGGCGAGCGCCGACCGGGTCCAGCTCGCCGGCGCCAGCGCGTCGCCGAACTCCTTGGTGCCGACCACGAAGGCCTGCGAGAACGAGATCGCGACGATCACGATCGCCGAGGCCAGATTGCCCTCGCCGGCCTTGTACAGCGAGCCCGACGCGCAGCCGCCGGTGAAGACGATGCCGAAGCCGAAGATCGCGGCGCCGATCAACACGTGCCAGCCGAGCGGATTGGGGTGGAAGGTGTTGAAGCCCGCCAGACTGACCCCGGCCGCGACCACCGCATACAGCGCCACCGCGATCATCATGCCCACCGCCATGCGCGGCACGCGCACGGCAAACAGGTCGCGCACCGCGGACGCCATGCAAAAGCGCCCGTACTGCAGCAACACCCCGTAGGCGAGGCCGAACCAGGCGTAGACGAGGATGTAGGACCAGCGCCGGTCGGCGGCGTAGGCCCACAGCGATGCCGCGAGCACGAGCACCAGCAGGCCGAGCGCGCTCCAGCGCCCGCGGTGCCAGGCGCCGCCCTTAACTGTCGCCGTCGCGGTTGCCGTCGCGGTTGCCGTCGGTGTTGCCGTCACTCGTGCGCCTCCTTGCACCGTTCTGTCACAGGCCCTTGCGCAGGTACACGCGCCAGGCGTAGCCGTCGCGCACCGTGGCCAGATGGGTGCTGACGAGGGTCAGCGCGAGCGCCGGAAAGCTCTCGACGGCCGCCGCGCTGTCGCAATGCACCTCCACCACCTCGCCGTCTGCCATCCTGCTCATGACCTTCATCGCCAGCAACTGCGGCCTCGGGCACGAGGCGCCCAGACAGTCCACCGAATGCGCGATGCGCGTCGGACCGGCGCCCGGCAAGACGACCTCCTGGGACGGCGCCGCCTGCCTCGGCTCGCGTCCCAGGATGCGTCGCCACCAGACCGTTGCGCTCATGGCCTGCTCACATCGCTGTCCGTCAGTGATAGCAGCTTGCATGCCAGGCCGTACCCGGGGAGCGGGCGCGGCCGGCAGGGTGAATATTGCAACCTGTGCATGGTTGGGGCGGCGGACCGTCGTGTTCTGCAATCGGGCATGGGCGGCGGGTGCGGAGCCGCGCACGGCCCGACCGTCGACCGGTTCAATGGGGCAGCCGTCCGCCGGCCGACGAGCCCGCCACCGGCGCCGGCGCGGCGGCGCCGAATCGGCTGCGCCCGACCGCACGCGCCGCCACCAGCAGCAGCAGCGCGAGCGAGAACAGCATCGCCGCATCACCGGCCGCTGCGGCGACGACGGCGCCGGCCAGCGGGCCGGCCGCGGCGCCGAGGAAGCGCGTGAAGTTGTAGAGGCCCATCGCGGTGGCGCGATCGGCGCTGAACAGGCTCACCATCAACGTCGACTGCGCCGGCAGGCTGGCGCCCAGCAGCGCGCCGTACAGCGTCAGCGCCGCCACCAGCAGTGACAGCGACAGCGCGGCGCCGGCCAGCAGCAGCGCGAGCGCGAGCACGGTCGCGGCCAGCGCCCAGGCGCTCACGCGGATGATGCGGTCGCTCGCCCAGTGGCCGAGCCGACGCCGTGCGAACGTGATGCCGCCGAGGATGCCGGCCGTCAGCGGCACGAAGACCAGGCCCTTCTGCGCCGTCGACAGGCCGAAGCGCTCGACCAGCAGCGGCAGGAAGACGAGGAACACGTAGTAGCCGTAGAACTGCCCGAAGCCGAGCAGCAGCAGCGCGCGCGCGGCCGGCTCGCGCACGACGTTGCGCACGCGCTCGAGCGACAGCGCGGGCGCGTTGTCGCCGCCGTGGCGCAGCGTCTCGGGCAGCACGACGCGCACGACCAGCAGCACCGCGACGCCGGCAGCCACCAGCACGCCGAACGCCCATGGCCAGTGCAGCCGGCCGGCCACCAGGCCGCCGACCACCGGGCCGAGCACGGGGCCGAGGTAGACGACCAGCTGGTTCACGCTCATCGCGTGCTGGCGCTCGGCCGGCGCGTAGACATCGCCGATGACGGTGGCCGCGATCACCGATCCGCTGCTGATGCCGCAGGCCTGCACGACGCGCCCGGCGAGGAACGCCGCATAGCCCGGCGCGAGCAGGCACAGCAGCGTTCCGCCGACGTACAGCGCGAGCCCGGCCAGCAGCACGACGCGCCGGCCGCGGCTGTCGGCCAGCGGCCCCCAGGCGAAGCTGCCGAGCGCGAACACGATCGAGTAGACAGAGATCGTGAGGTTGACCATCAGCGTGCTGGCGTGCAGGTCGGCGCCGATCTCGACCAGGCTCGGCGCGTACACGGTCTGCGTGAACGGGCCGAGGAACGCCGCCGCCGAGACCGCCAGCAGGATGCGCACGCGTTGGCGGTCGGTCATCGTTGCACGGGGTCGGGGCGGCAGGCGGGCGTCGTGCGCGGCGACGCGCCGAACTGCCAGCCGAACACCTGAGCGTCGCAGACGTCGAGGCAGCGTGCGCAGCGCGTGCAGTCGGCGCTCGCTATCACCGGCCCTCGGCCCAGCGCCGCGCCGTGCAGCGCCGGCGCGATCACGTGCGGCTCGGGGCAGACGCGAAAGCAGTCGCCGCACTGCGTGCAGGCGTCACGCCGCGGCGCGCTCATGTGCAGGATGCCGACGCGGCCGACGAGCCCGTAGAACGCGCCCACCGGGCAG
>JAGWTJ010000063.1 GCA_028869005.1 Burkholderiales bacterium
ATTTGGTGGGCCCTGTAGGATTCGAACCTACGACCAACGGATTAAGAGTCCGCTGCTCTACCAACTGAGCTAAGAGCCCGCTACGTCTGCTACTGTAACCCGGCGGCGCTGTCGTGCCGGACTTCGATCCGGTGGTGGGTCGTGCAGGATTCGAACCTGCGACCAACGGATTAAAAGTCCGCTGCTCTACCGACTGAGCTAACGACCCGTCGCGCAGAGCCGCGCAGTATACCCAGGCCGAAGGGCGCCGACGGCCGGCCAGGAGTGTGGGCGGCCGCGCTGCTCCTAGCGCTCGTCGGCACCGGCCAGCAGTTGCGCGATCGCCTCGCCGGCGGCGACCAGGCCGAAGGTGGCTGTCACCGTCACGCTCGAACCGTAGCCGCTGCAGTTCAGGCTGCCGTCGGTGGCTGCGGGCGCGTCGCAGGCCTGCACGGGCCGGGCCACCGGCTCGGTCGAGTACACGCAGCGCAGTCCGGTGCGACCCTGGCGCGGCACGACGGTGTCCTTGCGCAGACGCTGGCGCAGGCCGGCCAGCAACGGGTCGTGCGTGACCTCGGCCAGATCGGCCACCGCCACGCGCTCGGCGTGGCGCTTGCCGCCCGCGGCGCCGACGCCGACGAAGCGCGCGCCGCTGCCGAGCGCCCACGCCGCCAGCGCGCGCTTGGCACGCGGCTGGTCGCAGGCGTCGACGAGCGCGTCGACCGCATGCGGCAGCAGCGCCGGCCAGTTGTCGGGAGCGACGAAGTCGTCCACCACCGTGACGTCGCAGCCCGGATGGATGTCGGCGATGCGTGCGCGCAGTGCCTCGCCCTTGGCCTGGCCGAGCGTCGCGCCGAGCGCCTGCACCTGGCGGTTGATGTTGGACTCGGCGACGTGGTCGAAGTCGATCAGCACGAGGCCGGCGACGCCGCTGCGCGCCAGCGCCTCGGCGCTCCACGAGCCGACGCCGCCCAGGCCCACCACGGCCACGCGCGCGGCGCGCAGGCGCGCGTAGCCCTCCTCGCCGTACAGGCGCCGCAGGCCGCCGAAGCGGCGTTCAAGATCGGCGTGCAGCTGCAGGGTCGCACCTACTCGAGTGTCACTCGGGCGTTACTTGAGCGTCGCCAGCCGCTCCTTGCCGGCCTGCGCCGCCTCGGACTGTGGGTAGCTCTTCATCAACTCGTCGATGGTGCGGCGCGCGCCCCGCAGGTCCTTGGTCTCGGCCTGGCAATTGGCCAACGCCAGCAGCGCGTCGGGCGCGCGCGGGTTGTCGGGTGCCGCGGCGACGAAGGCGCGGAAGGCGGCGATCGCGCCCTTGTAGTCGCGCTTGCCGTACAGCGCATTGCCGAGCCAGAAGCGCGACTGGCTGGTGTAGACGCTGCCGGTGTAGCGACGCTGGAAATCGAGGAGCTGCGTCACGGCCTTGTCGAAGTCGCCCGCGCGGATGGTGGCCAGCGCGTCGTCGAAGGCGCGCTTCTCCTCGCGGTCGACCGTCACCTCCTTGCCGTCCACCGTGACTTTCACCGGCTCGAGCTTGCGCAGCCGCTCGTCGAGCGTGGTGCCGACGTCGCGCTGGCGCTGCTGCAGATCGGCCACATCGCGCGCCAGTTGCTCGTTGCTGCCGCGCAGCCTGGCCACTTCGGCACGCAAGGTCTCGATCTGGTTGTTCAGGTCGAGCAGGCTGAGGCGCAACTGGCCGATCTGGTCGACGAGCTGCGCGTCGGCCTGCGCGGCCTCGGCGGCACGCGCCTTGGCCGCGTCCTCGCCCTGGCGCACGCGCTCGCGCAACTCGACGATCGCCTTGCGCGCCTCGTCGTCGTCGAACAGCGCGGCACGCGCCGGCGCCGCGCCCAGCGTAAGCAGCGCCGCGGCGGCGAGCGCCGCGGTCCGGGCCAGGCCGGCGGCATGCATCTCAGCGGACCTTCAGTTCGGCGCGCCGGTTCTTGGCCCAGGCCGCTTCGTCGTGGCCTTCGACCGCCGGCCGCTCCTTGCCGAAGCTCACCGCCTCGAGCTGGCTGGCGCGGGCGCCCAGCAGTTCGAGCGACTTGACCACCGCCTCGGCGCGCTTCTGGCCGAGCGCGAGGTTGTACTCGCTGCTGCCGCGCTCGTCGGTATTGCCTTCGACGACGGCCTTCTTGGCCGCGTTGGCGCTCAGCCACCTGGCCCAGGTCTCGACGACGGGCTTGTACTCGTCCTTGATGACGAAGCTGTCGAAGTCGAAGTAGACGATGCGCTGCGCGGGCTCGGCCGATGCCGCGTTCGCGGCGTTGCGCGACGCGTCGACACTGGTCACTTGCGACTGCGCCGTGCCGCTCGTGGCCGCGCCTTCGTTGGCCGATTTGGCGACCGGCGTGGGCGTGCGTGTCTCGACCGGCGCGCCGGTCTCGCTCATCGGCGTCGAGGAACAGGCTGCAAGCAGCGCCGCCAGCGCCAGCGCGGCCAGGAGGCGGGGGGTCTCGAGCATGATGGGACTTCTCCTTATGGGGGTTTGGGAGCGGGGTTTGATGCGCCCGGCGCGAAAAAGCTCCCTGCGCCGCCTGGAGCTTGTCCGCGAATAGGACAAGACCTTAGCGGCCGAACGGGCCCCACGCCGGCTCGCGCACGTCGCTGCCGCTGATCGACAGGCGCGACTTGCGTCCGTCGAGGGTGGTCGTCATCAGCACTCCGGTGCCCTGCCCGCGCGTGGCGTAGACGAGCATGCGGCTGTTGGGCGCGAAGCTCGGGTGCTCGTCGTTGCCGCTGTCGGTGAGCGCTCGCACGGCCTGCGTCTCGAGCTCCATCAGCATGAGCTTGAAGGCATTGCCCTGGCGCGTGACGTAGGCCATGTAGCGGCCGTCGGCACTGAGCGACGCGCTGATGTTGTAGTTGCCGGAGAAGGTCATACGCTCGGCCGCGCCGCCGCCGGCGCTCATGCGGTAGATCTGCGGACCGCCGCCGCGGTCGCTGGTGAAGTACAGATAGCGGCCGTCGGCCGAGTACACCGGTTCGGTGTCGATGGCGTCGCTGCGCGCCAGGCGCACCGGCGTGCCGCCTTCGGCCGGCATCGTGTACAGCTGCGTCAGGCCGTCGCGCGACAGCGCCAGGGCCAGCGTGCGACCATCGGGACTCCAGGCCGGCGCGCTATTGCTGCCGCGGTAGTCGGCCACCATGCGGCGGCGGCCGCTTTGCAGATCCTGTGTCCAGACCGAGGCCTTCTGCGTCTCGAACGAGACGTAGGCCAGGCGCTTGCCGTCCGGACTCCAGGCGGGCGAGATGATCGGCTCCCTGCTCGTGAGCGCGGCCTGGCCGCCTTCGCCGTCGGCGTCGGTGACGAGCAATTGATAGTTCCTGCCGGTGCGCACGACGTAGGCGATGCGCGTGGCGAACACGCCGCGCTCGCCGGTGAGCTTGAGCTGGATGTCGTCGGCGATGCGATGCGCGGCCAGGCGCAGGTCGGGTCCGAGCACGACCTTGCTGCCGGACAGCAGTTCCTCGCGCTTGACGCTGTCCCACAGGCTGAAGCGGGTGTCCACGCGGCCATCGGCCAGGCGCTGCACGGAGCCGACGACCAGCGCGTCGGCGCCTTGCGCGCGCAGTGCGGCGAAGGCCGGCGCGCTGCGTTCGTCGAGGCCGGCGGGGCCCGACATCACGCGGAACAGGCCGCTGCGCTCGAGGTCGGCGCGCACCACTTGCGACACCGGCACCGTCGCGCGCTCTTCGTCGCCGAACGTGGAGATGGCGATCGGCAACTGCGTCGCGCCGACGCCGCTCACTTCCAGGCGGAACTCGGCACGGGCGCGACCGGCGGCAGCGGCGGCGCCCGCGGCGCACAAGGCGCTCAGCAGTCGGCGCCGCGTCGGGCCGTTCGCGACCACGGCCTCGGGTGTGGATCGACTCGTCACTGGCGCGCATTGTAGGCAGCGCACCGCGCCCCCCGGGCCGCACCGATGCGGCCCCGATAATGGTGCGGCCACCGCCCGCCTCGATGCCCAGCCTGTTCAAGCGCCTCGCCCGGCTCGCTCCCTACTTCCGCACGAGCCGCATCGGGCTGGTGGCGACCATCGCCGGCGCCACCGTGATGGCGATCACCGAGCCGGCGCTGGCCGATCTGATGAAGCACCTGCTCGACCAGGGCTTCAACAGCCACCAGCTGCCGCTGTGGATGGTGCCGGCCGCCATCGTCGGTCTGTTCGCGCTGCGCAGCATCGCCGGCTTCGGTTCGCAGTACGGACTGGCCTGGGCCGCCAACCGCGCGGTGCTGCAGTTGCGCGAGCGCATGTTCGCGCAACTGCTGGCGGCCGAGCCGACGCTGTTCTCCCGCCAGACGACGAGCGCGCTCACCAACACGCTGGTCTACGAGGTGCAGGGCGGCCTGACGCTGCTCACCAGTTCGATCCTCAACCTGGTGCGCGACTCGCTCACGCTGCTGGCGCTGCTCGGCTACCTGATGTGGCTGAACTGGCAGCTGACGCTGTCGGTGGCGATCATGTTCCCGGCGGTCGCCTGGGTCATGCGGGCGCTGGGGCGACGCCTGCACCGGCTCACCGTCGAGAGCCAGAAGGCGACCGATGCGCTGGCCTATGTGGTCGAGGAGAACGTGCTGGCCTGGCGCATCGTGCGGCTGCAACAGGCGCAACAGGCGCAGGCGGCGCGCTTTTTCACCCGTGCCGCGGGACTGCGGCGCGTGGTCATGAAGACCGTGGTGGCGGGCGCGATGGCGACGCCGATGACGCAGATGCTGGCCGCGGTGGCGCTGTCGGCGGTGATCACGCTGGCGCTGTGGCAAAGCAGCAGCAGCGGCACCACGGTGGGCAGCTTCGTGGCCTTCATCGGCGCCATGCTGATGCTGGTGTCGCCGCTCAAGCACCTGTCGGACGTGATCTCGCCGGTCACGCGCGGACTGGCGGCGGTCGAGCGCGGGCTCGATCTGATCGACAGCGTGCCGGCCGAGCGCGGCGGCGCGCACGCCGTAGAGCGCGCACGCGGCGAGATCCGCTTCGAGGGCGTGACGCTGCGCTACGCGGGCGACGCGGCCCCGGCGGTCGACGCGTTGTCGCTCACCGTGCGCAGCGGCGAGACGGTGGCCCTGGTCGGTCCGTCGGGCGCCGGCAAGACCACGCTGGTCAACCTGCTGCCTCGCTTTCTCGAGCCGGGTGCCGGCCGCATCACACTGGACGGCGTCGCGCTCGCAGACTGGGACCTCGACGCGCTGCGCCGCCAGTTCGCGCTCGTCAGCCAGGACGTGGTGCTGTTCAACGACAGCATCGCCGCCAACGTGTCGCTCGGCACCGCCACCCCGCCCGAGCAGATCCGTGCCGCGCTGCGCGCGGCCAATCTGCTCGACTTCGTCGACGGCCTGCCGCGCGGCATCGACACCGTGATCGGCCACAACGGCAGCGAGCTGTCGGGCGGCCAGCGCCAGCGGCTGGCGATCGCGCGCGCGATCGCCAAGGACGCTCCCGTGCTGATTCTCGACGAGGCCACCTCGGCGCTCGACTCCGAGAGCGAGCGCGCCGTGCAGCAGGCGCTCGAGCGATTGATGAAGGGGCGCACGACGCTGGTCATCGCGCACCGGCTGTCGACCATCGAGCATGCCGACCGCGTACTCGCGCTCGACGGCGGCCGCCTCGTCGAGCAGGGTACGCACGCCGAGCTGCTGGCCGCCGGCGGCCTGTACGCGCGGCTGCATGCGATGCAGTTCCGCAGCCCGTCGTCCTGAACCCGTAGCGCGGGCCCGTCGGCGCGGCGACGCAGCGGCTCGCCGCGGCTACTGCGCCTGCTGCAAGGCGCGGATGCGATCCTCGATCGGCGGGTGGCTCGAGAACAGCGCCATCACACCGCTCGGCCGGCCGCTGATGCCCATCGCCGCCACGCTTTGCGGCAGCTGGCCGGGGTCGAGGCCGCCCAGCCGGGCCAGCGCGTTGATCATCGGCCGCTTGTCGCCCATCAGCTGCGCCGAGCCGGCGTCGGCGCGGTACTCGCGCCAGCGTGAGAACCAAGCCACGATCACCGCCGCCAGCACGCCGAGCACGAGCTGCAGCACGAGGGTCGTCACGTAGTAGCCGATGCCGACGCCGTCGCGCTCGTTGCGCAGCACCGCCTTGTCGACGAACCAGCCGATGACGCGCGACAGGAACACGACGAAGGTGTTCATCACGCCCTGGATCAGCGTCATCGTCACCATGTCGCCGTTGGCCACGTGCGTGATCTCGTGGCCGATCACGGCCTCGACTTCCTCGCGGTTCATGCTCTGCAGCAGCCCGCTGGACACCGCGACCAGCGCCGAGTTCTTGAAGGCACCGGTGGCGAAGGCGTTCGGCTCGCCTTCGTAGAGCGCGACTTCGGGCATCGTGATGCCGGCGGTGTGCGCGAAGCGCTCGACGGTGGCGACGATCCAGCGGTGCGTCGAGTCGTTCGAGCCGTTGATGACGGTGGCGCCGGTGCTCCACTTGGCCATCGGCTTGCTCATCAGCAGCGAGATGATGGCGCCGCCGAAACCCATGACCGCGGCAAAGCCGAGCAGCGCGCCCAGGTTCAGCCCGTTGGCGTTGAGGTAATTGCCCACGCCGAGCAGGCTGGCGACGATGCCGAGCACCAGCATGACGGCGAGGTTGGTGACGACGAACAGCAGGATGCGCTTCATGGCGGGTGGCCCGTGGTGAGGGGCGGATGGGATGCGAACGCGGGCGAGATGGGGGCAGCGGCGCGCGTATCAAGCGAGGCGGCGGCGCACCTGCGTCGGGCGCTCGGCCGGGCTGAGCTCGAACCAGTCGGCGTGGCGCGCAAAGAACTTGGGCCAGCTGTCGGCGTTGCTGAACACATGCTCCCTGCGCAATACCGAGGCGGCGGCCTGCACGTCCATCGGCTGGCCGGAGGCGAGTTGCGGCAGCGCGGCGAAAGCGCGCGCCACCTTGTCGGGCATGGGCGGCGCGCCGGGCCCGGCGGCGGATGCCGCCTCGGCTGCAGGAGCGACGACGGGCGCGGCATCGGCTCGGGAAACGGCGCGCTTGCGAGCCACGGACTTGCCGGCCGCGGGCTTGCGTGCGGCGGCCTTGGTCGGCGTCGGCGCGGGCCCTGCGGCCGCATCGGTCGCGTCGGCGTCGTCCACGGGGTGCCCGGCCTTGGCCTTGGCGCCCGTCTTGCGCGCCGCCGTCTTGCGTGGCGTCTTGGCGCTCGCCGCCGTCTTGGCAGCGGGTACAGCCGGCGCGGCGGCAGCCGATGCCGCTTCGGCCGTCGCCGCCTCGTCGCTCGCCGGCTCCGCGCTCTTGCGCGCGCGCGTCTTGCGCGGCGCAGCCGCCGCGGGCTCGACGGCGGCCGCCGCGCGGCCGCGCGTCTTGCGGTGCTCGAACTCGATGAAGTCGTCGTAGACAAGCGGCGTCTCCTCGCCGACCTTGCCCTTCTGGCCGACGCCGCGCACGAGGCAGCCTTTCTCGCGGATGCGAGCCACCAGCGGCGCGAAGTCGGAGTCCGAAGAGGCGATCACCACCACATCGGGGCGCTCGCAGTACACCAGATCGAGCGCGTCGACGGCGAGCGCGATGTCGGTCGAGTTCTTGCCCGCCGCCAGGTTGACCATCGGCCGGATCGACAGCCGCTTGAAAAGCCGCTGGTGCTTGACCGCCGCCTCCGCCGTGCCGTAGGCGCGCCGCACGTGCAGTGCGCCGTACTCGGCATGCAGGCGCGACACCGCCTGCTCGACGACGTCGGTGGAAACGTTGTCGGCGTCGATCAGCAGCATCACGCGCAGGGTGGCGCTCATGGCTGGCTCCTGCAGGTTGCACACGGCGCGACGGGCGAGCGCAAGCGGTCGCGCGCCTTCATGTCAAGGTCCAGCCGAGCGTCTCGCCGCCGCGCAGCGGTTTGATCGTGGCGTCGCCGAAAGGCAGCGTCGCCGGCAGCGTGCGTGGCCGACGCACCAGCGTCACGCTGCCGCGGTTGCGCGGCAGGCCGTAGAAGTCGGGGCCGTTGAAGCTGGCGAAGGCCTCGAGCTTGTCGAGCGCGCCCGCGGCGTCGAAGGCTTCGGCGTACATCTCCATCGCCGCGGGCGCCGTGAAGCAGCCGGCGCCGCACACGCTCGCCTCCTTCAGTGCGGCGGCGTGCGGCGCGCTGTCGGTGCCGAGGAAGAACTTCGTGCTGCCCGAGGTCGCGGCGGCGACGAGCGCGCGCCGATGCACCTCGCGCTTGAGCACCGGCAGGCAGTAGTAATGCGGGCGCAGGCCGCCGCTGAAGATCGCGTTGCGGTTGAAGAGCAGGTGGTGCGCGGTGATGGTGGCCGCGGTGTGCGCGTCGCTCGCGGCCACGTAGTCGGCGGCCTCACGCGTGGTGATGTGCTCGAACACCACCTCGAGCGCGGGGAAGTCGCGGCGCAGCGGCTGCATCACGCGCTCGATGAAGACGGCCTCGCGATCGAAGATGTCGACCTCGGGGTCGGTGACTTCGCCGTGTACGAGCAGCGGCAGCCCTTCGCGCTGCATGGCCTCGAGCACGGCGCGGACGCGGCGCATGTCGGTGACGCCGTCGTCGCTGTTCGTCGTGGCGCCTGCCGGATACAGCTTGAGCGCGACGATGCCCGCCTCCTTCGCGCGGCGGATCTCGTCGGCCGACGTGGCATCGGTCAGATACAGCGTCATCAGCGGCGTGAAGTCGCTGCCTGCGCCTTCGCGCGGCCTGGCGGCGAGGATGCGCTCGCGATAGGCCAGCGCCAGCGCCGTCGTCGTCACCGGCGGCTTGAGGTTGGGCATCACGATGGCGCGGCCGAACTGGCGCGCGCTGAACGGCAGCACCGCGGCCAGTGCCGCACCGTCGCGCAGGTGCAGATGCCAGTCGTCGGGACGGGTGATGGTGAGCGCGGCGGGGTTGGCCATGCGGACCATTCTCGCATCGGGGCCACGCGGCGATCGCAAGGGCTTGCGTGGCGCCGGTCGTGCCCGCACCATCGCGCCATGCGAGGACATCACGAAGCCATCGGCCAGCGCGCGCACCACCGCGAATGGTCGCTCGCGCTCGTGCTCGCCGCGGTCGCTGTGATTGGCGGGCTGGGCCTGTCGGCGACTCGAGGATCGTGGGCCGCCGAAGCGGGCCTGGACGACGTCCGGCGCCTGATCGGCGACGCCGCCTGCGCCGGCGACGACGAATGCCGCACGGTGGCCGTCGGCACGCAGGCCTGCGGCGGACCCGCCGCGTTCCTGGCCTGGTCGACGAGGCGCACGTCGCGCGAGGCGCTCGACGCGGCCGTCGCCCGCTACGACGCGTCGCGCGGCGCCGCAGTCGCACGCGGCGGCGCCATCTCGACCTGCCAGGTGCTCACCGATCCCGGTGCCACTTGCGTTCGGTCGCCGCAGGCCGGCGCTGGCACGATGGGTCGCTGCACGCTGGGAAGCGCCGGCAGCCGGCCGCAGCGCTGAAAACGACTCCGGGCCAGAGCGACGACTGCCGCGCTGGCCCGGGAAGCGACATGCGCGCGGGCATGCGGCCCGCGCACGCTGTCAGCTCATGGCGTGATGGTCACCGGATCGGACTCGCGTCCACTACGGGCGTTGGTGTGCATCAGCAACAAGCCGGTCTGCGACGGCGAGGCCGCGGCACCGCCTGCCACCGCGCTCACCGGCAGCGCGCCGCTGCCGCCGACGGCCAGGCCGAACGACGTGGCCGCCGCGCTGTACTTCGGCGTGCCCAGCGTGTGCGTCATCGGGTTGATGACGTCGGTGAGGTTGCCGGTGAAGTAGTTGTCGAACGACAGCACGGCGAACGTGAACTGCTGCGATGCGTTGGCGATGCCGATGGCGGAACCAAGCACCGTGAAGATCATGTTCGAGGAGTTCAGGTCGGCGCTGGCGTAGAAGTTGGCCGTCGCCGCGCCGTTGGGACTGCCGTCCGGGTTGAGCGGCTGCACGTACACCAGCGTCTGTCCGCTCACGCCGAAGCCTCCGTTCTCGGCGTTGTAGATCACGTAGTCCCAGACCCCCTGGTTCTTGGAATCGACGTAGATGTCGAACTCGGCCGGATAGGCCGGGTGCGCCCGCTCGCCGTAGCTGGCGATCGCGAACTGCACCGCCAGATTGCCGCCGGACGACGCCGGCCGCACGCCGGCCGCCTTCAGGTCGATCAGCACCTGGCCGCCGCCGTAGGCAGGCATCACGCCGGTCATCTGCGGGCTGGTGCCGGTGAGCGCGAACACGTCGGTGGTGCTGGCGACGGCGCCGCCGATGTTGCTCACGTTGAGCGCGCCGCTGCCCGTACCGCCCAGGGAGACCGAGCTGTCCGCGACGAGGTTGTGCGCCTTGTGCGGCAGGATGTGCCAGGGGATGGTGGCGCCGTCGGTGGCGTCCGCCACCGTGACGTAGCCGGCGAACTCCACCGCCTGCAGCAGCGCTCCGTTGCCCTGGTTCGACGCCGAGCCCAGATTCCACGCCGGCAGCTTGCTGGCGTCGACCTTGGCCGTCAGCACGAAGGCGCCGGTGGCGTTCGGGCCGACCGAGATCGTCGCCGGTGCCGTGAGCGTCACGGCGCCGCTGGCGGCGTTGCTGGCGTAGCGGAAACCCGGCGTGATCGTGTACGTGCGTTGAGCGGAGCTGTAGTTGCGCACCGCGACCTTCTTGCTGAACGTGGTCATCGCCGACAGGCGTACCGTGCCGAACGACAGGCCCACGTTGTACGGGTTGGTCGCGTCCCAGACGCCGGTCGTGACGGCGGCTGCCTTGTCGACCCTCACTTCGCCGCCGCCGATGCGCGAGACGGGCGCCAGTTCGCCGGGCACGGTGGCCGGGTTGGTGAAGACGGCCGTGTTGCCCGAGTTCATCAGCCGCGCCTTGATCTCGGACGGCAGCGCGCTCGGGTACTTCTGCAGCAGCAGCGCCGCCGAACCGGCAATCATCGGCGTGGCGCCGGAGGTGCCGCCGAAGGATCCTTCGCCGTTGCCGGTGCCGTTGATCGCCGACACCGACGCGCCGGGGGCACCGATTTCGGGCTTGATGGCGCTGAAGTTGTAGGCCGGGCCGCGCGCCGAGGTCGACGCCATGCTGCCGGCCAGCGCGATCGAGTTGGCAGGGCTCACCGACACCGCGACCGCGCTGCTCGTGAGCGTGTTCTTGAGCGTGCTGCCGATGGCCTGCGTGACGACCAGCGTCTCGACCAGCGGCGCGCCACCGCCGAAGCTGAAGCTCGGCGCATCGCCTGAGGCATTGTTGGCGATGATGACGCCGATGGCCCCCAGTTGCGCCGCGGCGGCGACCTTGAGGCTGACGGCGCAGGTGCCGCGATCGATCAGCGCCACCTTGCCGGCGATGTTGTTCGTGATATCGCCCGGGGCACAGGCCTGCGACGCCGTGGTGGTGGTGCCGGTGCGCACCAGGCTGCCCGCGAAGCCGTTGACGATCGGCGCCCAGTCGACGGTGGCGGTGTTGCCGTAGGTGCCGGCGATGCTGGCCGGTGCCGTGACCACCAGCGGAATCGCCTTGGCCTGCGGCATCGACGTCTGCGCCACGCTGATCGCCTCGGCCGCATTGGACGGCGAACTGACGATGTAGGGCCGGTCGCCGGCGTTGCCGGCGGCGATGGCGGCGACGATGCCGAAGCGCACGACGTTGGACACCGCCTCGGTCGACGGGTTCTCGCGCTGGCCGTAGTTGGCGCCGAGCGACATGTTGATGACGTCGGCGGCGCCGACGAAGCTCATGTCACCGCGCGGGTCGACCGCCCAGTCGAGGCCCTGCAGGATGGCGACGCCGCTGCAGCTCGTCGAGACGCTGCTGCACACCTTCACGGCGTACAGCTGGGCACCCGGGGCGACGCCCTTGTGCAGGCCGTCGAGGCTCGCACCGCCGGCGATGTCGGCGACGTGCGTGCCGTGGCCGGAGCCGCTGCCGGCGTCGATGGGGTTGTTGTCGGGCTGCAGCGGGCCGTTGGGCCACACCTCGCCGACGAAGTCGTAGCCGCCGATGACCTTGGCGGTGGGGAACAGTCCCGCCGGCGGCGCGCCGCCGGCGGCGGCCGCGGCGGCGTTGAAGTCGGCCACCGAGCCCGAGCCGCCGAGGTTGTAGTGCGTGTAGTCGATGCCCGAGTCGAGGATCGCGATCTTCACGCCCGCGCCGGTGACACCGAGGTCCTGCAGCGCCTTGGCGCCGATGTAGGGCACGGTGGTCGTGAGCGAAAGCTGGTGGTCGATCACCGGCTTGAGCGCCGCCACGCCGGGCAGGGCCGCGATCTGCGGCAGCGTCGACGCATCGGTCGAGACGACGAGCGCGTTGTAGGCCTTGGACACGCGCGCGACTTCGGTGCCGCCCAGCCGCGCGATCTGCGCCATCAGCGCGTCCTGCTTGGCCTTGAGCGACGCCGCGTAGGCACGGCGCTGGTCGAGTGACATCGACGAGCCGAGGCGCTTGGCGTTGGCGCCGGCCGCGACGATGAGCGGCGCGTCGGTCAGGCGCACCGCCACCTGCACCTTGCCGCGCTGCTGCATCAGGCTCGACGGCGCCGTGCTGCCGACGGCAGAGGGCAAGGCGAGCGACGAGACGTCGGCCATCTGCGCGACCGCCGCGACCTGGGCGGCGGCGAACACGCCGGCCAGCAGGGCCTTCATCACGAATCGAGGATGGGTCATTGTTGTCTCCTCCTGTGGATGGTCCGGGCCGCGCTCAGGCGGTGACCGGTTCGGAACGGCGCACCGTGCGGCGCGCCAGCCAGGCGGCGATGCCCCCCGCCAGCAGCAGCGCGATGCCGCCGGGCTCGGGGATGTCGCTGTTGGTGGCTCCGGTCAGCGCGATGCTGTAGCTCCAGGGCGACTCATCGAACGACGGGAAGCCCGCGGCCCAGGCAGCCAGCGGGCCGTTGCCGTTGCCGCCGAGCACGTCGGTGAAGTTGCCCCCGTTGAACATTGCCTGGCTCAGTCCGTCCAGCGCCAACGTTCCGCCCAGCGCGACGGCCAAGTAGTAGATGCCGTTGGCGACCGGGCCGGCGGCGTCGCCCGCCGGCAGCGTGGCCAGCATACCGGCGCTGGTGTCGTCGTTCATGTACACGCCGCTGCCGCTCGAGTCGAACAGGAACAGCGCCGAATCCAGCGCCCCGTTGGCGGCCAGATCGGTCGTCGCCGAGAACGCGGCCCAGTCCGAGATGCGGATCTTGTACAGGTCGACCTGGTAGAGCGGATTGCCGTTGACCGGCACCATCGACGTCAACATGCCCTGGATGCCGTCCAGCGTGTTGAACGAAGAATCGTAGGTCGCCTGCGCCGTGGCCGGCACATCACCCGCACCGCCCGGTCCGGACTCGACCCAGACGAATCCTGCCGACGCCGCGCCCGGAACGGCGACGGCCCCTGCCAGCGCGGCGACGGCCGCCGCATGACGCATGATCTTCATGGCTTGAACCCTCGAGTACGTTGAACCTTCTTGCCTTGGGAAGGCCGCCGTGCCGGGCACACCGGCCGCCTCGTTGGGGGGCGGGCGCGACATGCTCTTGACCGTTCGGCCTGTGAGGACACGATAGCGAGGAACGGCCGCGCCGACGATGGCCTCACACCCCCTGCACGCGGGGAGCACAGACCCCAATATCGGGTTTTCACGGGGCGCGGCTGCGGCGCGCACACCGCGCGAGGCGCGCCTCAGTGCTGCAGGATCTTCGACAGAAAATCCCTGGCACGCGGCGAGCGCGCCTCGGGGTGGCCGAAGAATTCGTCCTTCGCGCAGTCCTCGACGATGCGCCCCTGGTCCATGAAGACGACGCGGTGGCTGACCTTCTTGGCGAAGCCCATCTCGTGCGTGACGACCATCATCGTCATGCCCTCCTGCGCCAGCTTGACCATCACGTCGAGCACTTCGCCCACCATCTCGGGGTCGAGCGCGCTGGTGGGCTCGTCGAACAGCATCACGATCGGGTCCATGCTGAGCGCGCGCGCGATGGCCACGCGCTGCTGCTGACCGCCCGAGAGCTGGCCCGGGAACTTGTCCTTGTGTGCGCTCAGGCCGACCCGATCGAGCATCTTCAGGCCGCGCCGGGCGGCCTCGTCCTTGGTGCGACCGAGCACCTTGATCTGCGCCAGCGTCAGGTTCTCGGTCACCGACAGATGCGGAAACAGCTCGAAGTGCTGGAACACCATGCCGACGCGGCTGCGCAGCTTGGGCAGATTGGTCTTGGGGTCGGTCAGGCTGGTGCCGTCGACGACGATCTCGCCCTTCTGGAACGGTTCGAGCGCGTTGACGGTCTTGATCAGCGTGCTCTTGCCGCTGCCCGACGGGCCGCAGACGACGACCACTTCGCCCTTGGCGATGCGGGTGCTGCAGTCGGTCAGCACCTGGAAGCTGCCGTACCACTTGCTGACGTTGCGGATCTCGATCATGACGGCGTCCTCGTTCAGCGGATGATCGCGATCCTGGCCTGCAGCCGGCGCACCAGCAACGACAGGCCGAAGCACATCGCGAAGTACACCACCGCCGCCACGAGATAGGTCTCGACCGGGCGGTTGAAGTTCTTGCCGGCGATCTCGAAGCCCTTGAGCAGGTCGTAGGCGCCGATCGCGTACACCAGCGAGGTGTCCTGGAACAGGATGATCGTCTGGGTCAGCAGCACCGGGATCATGTTGCGGAAGGCCTGCGGCAGCACGACCAGCTGCATCGTCTGGCGGTAGCTCATGCCCATCGCGTAGCCGGCGTAGACCTGGCCGCGCGGCACCGACTGGATGCCCGCGCGCATGATCTCCGAGTAGTAGGCCGCCTCGAACAGCGTGAAGGTCACCAGCGCCGAGAGCTCGGCACCCATCGGGCGGCCGATCAGCAGCGGGATCAGCAGGAAGAACCACAGGATCACCATCACCAGCGGGATGGAGCGCA
>JAGWTJ010000064.1 GCA_028869005.1 Burkholderiales bacterium
CGACGAAGCGCTCGAGGCCTACGTGCGCCGGCGCGCCAAGACCGTCTACCACCCGTCGGGCACCTGCCGCATGGGCGTCGACGGCGGCGCCGTCGTCGATCCGGAATTGCGCGTGCATGGCATCGCGCGGCTGCGCGTGTGCGACGCCTCGGTGATGCCGGTGCTGCCCAGCGGCAACACGAATGCACCGGTGGTCATGATCGCCGAGCGCTGCGCCGAGTTCGTGCTGCGCGACGCCGAGCGGGGCCGCGTGACGCCGGCGGCGGCCGCCCTATGATGCCTGCGCGCAAGAGGCGGCAGCGGCCCTTTGCCGGGCATTCGTTGTGAAAGGACACGGCATGACGTCCTGGCAGGGGAAGGTGGCTCTGGTCACCGGCGGCGGCACCGGCATCGGCGCTGCGGTGGCGGCGCAGTTCGGCGCCGGCGGCGGCAAGGTGGTGCTGATGGGCCGGCGTATGGCGCCGCTCGAAGCCGTGGCGCGCCCGCTCGGCGGCCTGGCGGTGGCCGGCGACGCGGCCGATGCGTCCGACGTGCGGCGCGCGCTGGCCGCGGCACGCCAGGCCTTCGGCGGCGTCGACGTGCTGGTGGCCAACGCCGGCGGACACGGCCTGGGCAATCTCGTCGACACCGACGACGCCTCGTGGGCGCTGGCGACGCGGCTCAATCTCGACAGCGCCTTCGTCTGCATGCGCGAGGTGATGCCCGAGCTGATCGCGCGTCGCGGCAACGTCGTCGTGCTGTCGTCGCTGGCCGGCCACTTCGCCGGGCCGGGCGTCGCCGGCTACGTGACGATGAAGCACGCGCTGATCGGCCTCGTGCGCTCGGTGGCGCGCGACTACGGGCGCCAGGGCGTGCGCGTCAACGCCGTCTGCCCGGGCTGGGTGCGCACCGCGATGGCCGACGAGCAGATGCAGGTGCTGGTCGCCAAGCACGGCCTGGCCGATGTCGATGCCGCCTACGCGCTGGTGACCAAGGACGTGCCGCTCGGCCGTCCGGCCAGCGCCGAGGAGGTGGCCGATGCCGTGCTGTTCCTCGCGTCGGGCCAGGCCTCGATGATCACCGGCACCTCGCTGATGGTCGACGGCGGCGCCTCGGCGGTGGACCTGCCGACGCTGGCCTTCGTCGACTGAACGGCCGCCCTAACAGCCTGCTGACCGAGCATGGAGCACGCCATGGCCCAGACGCGTCCCGACGACTGGAAGAACTTCGAGGACTTCGCCGCCGGCATCGCCACCAACCGGCTGCCCGCCAGCGAGGCGCTGGTCGGCCGCAGCTTGCGCGTCGTGCTGCCGTCGACGGTGCTCGTGCTGCGGCCCGTGTCGCGTCACGAGCTCGAGTGGTCCGAGCAGGGCGGGCGCGGCGGGCAGGGCCGCGACTGGTACGAGGCGATCGAGGTCGCCCAAGACACCTGGTTCATCGACATGACGCAGCGCTCGCGCCCCGACGAAGCGCTGACGCTGGTCGTCAACGCGCGCACGCGGCGCGTGCTGGCCATCCGCTGCCGCATCATCGGCGCCGCGGAGGCCGGCGGCCAGCCGCGCGTGCCGCAGGACTTCTGGCCCGGCACGCTCGGCGACGACCCGGCGCTGGCCAGCGGCGAGGTGCCGGCCGAGACGCGCGACCTGATCGGGCTGCGCACCTTCCAGACCTACAGCCCGAACCACACCTACGAGCACACCTACCTCAGTTCCCGGCGCTACGCCTGGCAATGCCTGCGCGGCGTGCAGCGCGGCCACGGCGACGTCGACCTGGCGAGCTACTGGCGCTTCGAGCCCGACCTGTACGTCTTCACGTTCCGCGAGTTCCTGATCCCGGTGGCCTCGGTGTTCCTCTTCAACTTCCGCGACCTGCGCTCGACCGGCAAGTTCCTCGGCATCACCGGCGCCGGCGCCATCGCCAACGATCCGGCGGGCGCCTTCATCACCAAGGCGTCGATGACCTTCTATCCGGCCGATGCCGCGCCGGTGTGACGCGGCCAACAACCACGCGAGCAGCCATGCGCAGCAACCACCAGATCGTCGCCGACCACTACGCCGCCTCCGGCCGCCACGACCTGGAGGGCATGCTGGCCGACCTCGCTGCCGACGTGCAGTGGACCGAGATGGCCGGCTCGGTGCTCGGCGGCACCTACGTCGGGCGCGACGCCATCATCGCCAACGTCTTCGTGCCGATCGGGCGCGACTGGGACGGCTTCGGTTTCGAGCTCGAGCGCCTGATCGACGGCGGCGACACCATCGTCGCGCTCGGCCACTACGTCGGCACGCACAAGGCCAGCGGCAAGCGGCTGCATGCGCGCGTGGCGCACGTCTGGCAACTCGGCGGCGGCAAGGTGCGCCGCTTCGAGCAGTTCTGCGACACGACGCTGCTCGAGCGCGTGACACGCTGAGCGTGGCGCGGCACGCCGCAAAGCGCGTCGCGGTGCGCGCCACGGCGCGCTTCTCGGTGCGTCAGTGCGACCTGGCGCGCGCGCCGCGCTGGTACTCGCGCGGCGACACGCCGTAGCGCGCCTTGAACATGCGGCAGAAGTGCGCGCTGCTCTTGAAGCCCCAACCGTAGGCGATCTCGGACACCGAGGCGCTGCCGCAGGCCGGCGTGCCGAGCGCGCTGCGGCAGCGTTCGAGGCGGCTCGCCCAGATGTAGCGGTCGAGCGTGGTCGCCTCGTCCTCGAACACGCGGTGCAGATAGCGCTTGGAGCAGCGCATCGCGTCGGCGATGTGCTCGATGCTGAGCTCGGGGTCGGCCAGGCGCGTCTGCACGTACAGGCGCACGCGCGTCTTCAGCACCTCGGGCAGCGTGGCGTACTCGATGCGTTCGTTGCGATGCGCGGCCAGCGTCGACGCGAGCAGCCCCAGCAGCGTCTCCGACAGCGGCTGGCCGACGCCGTCGGGCAGCGTCACCAGTTGCTCGGCGAGCGAGCGCAGGAACGAACCGAGCACCGCGTGCAGACCGATCAGATTGCCCGAGGTCGCCTCGCTGGTGTGCAGCGTCGGCACCTCGAGGCTGCGCAGCTGCTGACGCGGAATCTGCAGCGCCAGCAGGTCGGCGCGCTCGAGGTTGGTGATCGAGTACGGCACGCGCGGGTCGTACAGGCTCCAGTCGCCGGCGCGCAGCCCCGCGCTGCGCTCGCGCTGCGTGATCTGCGAGCGGCCGGCCAGCTGCAGCACGAGCTTGTACTTGTCGTCGATCGGCCACTCGTCGCGCGTCGTGTGGCGCTGCACGCGGTGGGCCGGCGCGACGATGCGGAACATGCGCAGCGCTCCGACTTCGAACGCCGACATCTGCGCGTCGAGCGGCCCTTCGTCCAGGCATTCGACATCGAGCGGGCCGAAGTGCTCGCGATTGATGCCGGCCCAGCAATGCGCGCGCTCGGCAGCCTGCGCGCTGCGCGTGTCGAAGTGGAAGTGCTTCATGCCGCCCGCCCGCGCGACGGCGATGCGGGGTGGAATCGAATCATGCTCTGTCCAGTTTGCGGTGCGTGCTGCGGCCGCGGTCAGCGTGGAAACCCGAGGGCGCGCGCCCGCCGGAATCCTGGGCGGCCGCGGCGGCCGGCCACCGCAACGATACGCCGCGCGGAATCAGAGTTCCTGGCTGCGCTGCATCAGCTTGTCGAGGATGATGTCGAGCTGGCGGTGTTCGTGGTCGTCGAGCGCGGCCAGAAACCAGGCCTCGCGCTCGGCGGCCGCGGGCAGGATGTCCTCGCAGATGCGCACGCCGGGCGGCGCCAGCGCGAGCACGACCTTGCGGCGGTCGCCGGGGACGTCGCAGGTGCGCACCAGACCGAGGTCGACGAGGCGGCGCTGCGCGCGCGACACGCGTGCCTTGTCCATACTGGTGCGCTCGACGACCTCGTTGAACGGCAGATCGCCGTAGGCGTACAGCGCCATCGCGATGCGCCATTCGGGCATCTGGATGCCGAAGCGGCTGTCGAACAGGCGGCCGATCGACTGCGAGACGCGATTGGCGACCACCGACAGCTTGTACGGGATGAAGTCGTCGAGCTTGCCCATCGGCCCCAGGTTGGCGCGCTTGACCGCCATGCGGCGTGCCGGCGCCGCCTTGCGCGCCGGGCGGGGAGGCGACTTGCGGGCGGGAGGCACGGGCTGAGGCGGTTCGGGCGGAAGCGGCGCGGCAGTGTAGCCGCAGGCTTGGCTGCGGCGATGCCGCCCAGAGCGCTTCGCCGCCGCCGCCAGGCCGACGCGAGTCGCCGCCGACGAGCGCGCGCGCGAAATGCGAAGATGCGCGCAAACCCGGTGCCCGGATTCGTTGACAACGAAACGATCAGCGCCCATGATGCGCCTTTGCCCCTGCGTGGACGGACGGCGCACGCTGCCATGAACTACCCTTTGATCCGCCTCTACATCGACGGCGCCTTCGTCGACGGCCGAGGCGCGCTGCGGCTCGAGGTGCGCAACCCGGCCGACGGCTCACGACTCGCCGACTACGCGGCGGCCGACGACGCCGACCTGCGCGCGGCGGTGGACAGCGCGGCACGCGGCTTCGCCGTGTGGTCGCGCAAGCTGGCGCTGGAGCGCTTTCGCATCATCGTCGCCGCCACGGCGCTCATCCGCGAGCGCGCGCCGGCCATCGCGCGCATCCTCACGCTCGAGCAGGGCAAGCCGCTGGCCGAGGCGCTGCGCGAGGTGCAGCTGTCGGCCGACATCATCGATTTCCTGGCCGAGGAGGGCAAACGGCTGGCCGCGCGCGGCGTGCCGCCGCGCACGCCGGGCGTGTTCAGCCAGACCGTGCAGCGCGTGCCGGTCGGCGTGGTGGCGGCGTTCACGCCGTGGAACTTCCCGGCCAACCTGCCGGCACGCAAGATCGGCGGCGCGCTGGCCGCCGGCTGCAGCGTGATCCTCAAGCCCGACGAGCAGGTGCCGGGCACCTGCCTCGAGTTCGCGCGTGCCTTCCACGACGCCGGGCTGCCGCCGGGGGTGCTGAACGTCGTGCTCGGCCAGCCGCCGCACATCTCGTCGACGCTGATCGCCGATCCCGCCGTCGCCAAGATCTCGTTCACCGGCTCGGTGCCGGTGGGCAAGCAGCTCGGCGAGCTCGCCGCGCGCCACATGAAGCGCTATACGGCCGAGCTGGGCGGCCATGCGCCCGTCATCGTCTGCGCCGATGCCGACGCAGCGACGGTGGCGCGGCTGGCGGTGGTGGCCAAGTTCCGCAACGCCGGGCAGGTCTGCGCGTCGCCGGTGCGCATGCTCGTGCATCGCGCGCGGCTCGATGCGTTCCGCGACGCCTTCGTCGCCGGCGCGCGGGCGCTGAAGGTCGGCGACGGCTTGACCGAAGGCACGACTTTCGGCCCGCTCGTCAACGAACGGCGCCTGGCGCAGATGCAGCGCCTGGTCGACGACGCACTGGCCTGCGGTGGCCGGCTGCTGTGCGGCGGCCGGCGCATCGACCGGCCGGGCTGGTTTTTCGCGCCGACGGTGATCGAGGGCGCGCCGCAGAGTGCGCGCGTGCAAAGCGAGGAGCCGTTCGGGCCGATCGCGCTGCTCGATGTCTTCGACGAGTTGGACGAGGCCGTCGCGCGCGCCAACGCGCTGCCCTACGGTCTCGCGGCCTACGCCTTCACGCACGACCTGGCCACCGCGCACCGCCTCGGCCAGGAGTTGCAGGCCGGCATGGTCGGCATCAACCACTTCGGCGTGTCGCAGCCCGAGACGCCGTTCGGCGGCGTCAAGGAAAGCGGCATCGGCCACGAGAGCGGGCTCGAGGGCCTGCTCGGCTGCACCGAGTTGAAGCTCGTCAGCGTCGCCGCGCCATGAACCCGAACTCGAACAAGGAATCCCCCGTGAGCCACGCCCGCCCCGAGGCGCTGCTGCTGGACTTCGGCAACGTGATCAGCGTGTCGATGTTCGAGCGGCATCGCATCACCGAATCCGAGCTCGGCCTGCCGGCCGGCAGCCTGACCTGGCTCGGGCCGATCGATCCGAGCACCGACGCGCTGTGGCAGTCGATGCAGCGCGACGAGATCAGCGAGCGCGACTACTGGGCGCAACGCGCGCGCGAGCTCGGCGAGGCGGTGGGCGAATCGGGCTGGGACATGCTGGCCATGCTCAAGCGGCTGCGCCAGCAGGTGCCCAGCGCCGTCGCGCGCCCCGGCATCAAGCGTCTCGTGCATGCGGCGCGCGAGCACGGCCTGCGCGTGGGCATCCTCAGCAACGAGCTCGAGCTGTTCTGGGGCGCCGACTTCATGGCGAGAATGGACATCGTGCAGGACATGCACATGGTCGTCGACGCCACGCACACCAAGATCCTCAAGCCCGACCCGCGCGCCTACGCGCTGGCCTGCGAGGGCCTGGGCGTGAGCGCGGGGCGCATCCTCTTTCTCGACGACCAGTTCCGCAACATCGCCGGCGCGCACCGCGCCGGGCTGCAGACGCAGTTCTTCGACCTGCGCGACGTCGACGGCTGCATCGCCGCCGCCGCCGCGCGCCTGAGGCTGCCGCTGGAGGAGTTCGCATGTCGCACATGACGAAGGACGAGCTGAAGGCCGCCAACGCAAGATACCTGTGGCATCCGATGGCGCATCCGCGCGGCATGCGCGAGCAGCCGCCGGACATCATCGCGCGCGGCGAAGGCAGCTGGATCTGGGACATCGACGGCCACAAGATGGTCGACGGCGTGGGCGGGCTGTGGAGCGCCAACCTGGGCTTCGGCCGGCGCGAGGTGCGCGACGCGATCGTCGCGCAGCTCGACGAGCTGGCCTTCTACAACACCTTCCGCGGCACCACGCACCCGCGCGCCATCGAGCTGTCGACGCGCCTGGTCAAGCTGATGGAGCCCGACGGCGTTAGCGCGGTGCTGTTCGGCAACGGCGGCTCCGATGCCGTCGAAGGCGCGCTGAAGATCGCGCGTCAGTACTGGAAGCTGAAAGGCCAGGCCGACCGCACCAAGTTCATCGCGCTGCGCCAGGGCTACCACGGCGTGCACTTCGGCGGCATGAGCGTCAACGGCAACACCAACTTCCGCCGCGCCTACGAGCCGCTGCTGCCGGGCTGCTTCCACATCGACACGCCCTGGCTGTACCGCAACCCCTACAGCGACGACCCCGAACGCCTGGCTCGCATCTGCGCCGAGCTGCTCGAGCGCGAGATCGTGTTCCAGGGCCCGGACACGGTGGCGGCCTTCATCGCCGAGCCGGTGCAGGGCGCCGGCGGCGTGATCGTTCCGCCGGCCAGCTACTGGCCGCTGGTGCGCGAGGTCTGCGACCGCCACGGCGTGCTGCTGATCGCCGACGAGGTGGTGACCGGCTTCGGCCGCACCGGCCACTGGTTCGGCACGCGGCTGTGGGGAGTCCAGGCCGATCTGTGGTGCCTGGCCAAGGGCATCTCGTCGGGCTATGTGCCGCTGGGTGCGACGGCGGTCAACGCGCGCGTCGCCGACGCCTTCCTGAACGGCGACCCGGCGCTCGGCTCGATGGCGCACGGCTACACCTACAGCGGTCATCCGGTGGCGGCGGCAGCGGCGCTGGCCACGCTCGACGTGCTGGAGAGCGAAGACGTGGTCGGCAACGCCGCGCGCCAGGGCGAGCACCTGATGCAGCGCCTGCGCGACATCGGCGCGCGTTCGCGACTCGTGGGCGACGTGCGCGGCGTCGGGCTGATGGTCTGCCTCGAGCTGGTCGCCGACAAGGCGACGAAGAAGCCGCTGCCACGGGGCGCCAAGGAGATCGGCGCCGTGGCGCACAGCGCCTACCGGCGCGGCGCGATGGTGCGCAGCTCGGGCGCCAACATCATCCTGTCGCCGGCGCTCACGATCAACCGCGCGGAAATCGACCACCTGTGCGATGCGCTGGCCGGCGCCTTCGCCGAGGTCGAGGGCTGAGGCCGAGGCGTCGTGCTCCGCATCGGCCGGCGGCGTTGAGTCGCGCCTCATGAGGCGAGCGCGATGAACGTCCCGCGCAAGCTCGATGCGGCGCGTGTCCGGGCCTTGCTCGAGCGCGAGCAGCGGCACTTCGCCGATCTGCACCCGGCCTCGCGTGCCGCCTTCGAGGCCGGCCAGCGGCATTACCTGTACGGCGCGCCGTCGCACTGGATGCGGCGCTGGGCCGGCGGCTTTCCGCTCGTCGTGCGCGAGGCGCACGGCACGCGCGTGCGCTGCGCCGACGGCTTCGAGTACGTCGATTTCTGCCTCGGCGACAGCGGCGGCATGTGCGGTCATGGCGACCCGGCGATCGCCGCTGCGGTCGGTGCGCAGCTGGCGCGCGGCGCGACGCTGATGCTGCCCACCGACGACGCGGCCTGGGTCGGCGCCGAGCTGGCGCGCCGCTTCGGGCTGCCGTACTGGGGCTTCACGACGTCGGCCAGCGACGCCAACCGTGCTGCGATCCGCATCGCGCGCATGATCACCGGGCGCGAGCGCGTGCTGGTCTTCAACGGCTGCTACCACGGCTCGGTCGAGGAGGCGCACGTCGCGCTCGGCGAGCACGGCGAAGTCGTGCTGCGCAACGGCATCCACGCCAACGCGGTCGACCACGCGCGCGTCTCGCGCGTCATCGAGTTCAACGACATTCCCGCGTTGGAAGCGGCGCTGGCGGGGCGCGACATCGCCTGCGTGCTGGCCGAGCCGGTGATGACCAACTACGGGATGATCGCGCCGCAACCGGGGTTCCTAGCCGCCTTGCGCGAGCTCACGCGGCGCAGCGGCACGCTGTGGATCGTCGACGAGACGCACACGCTGTCCAGCGGCCCCGGCGGCTACACCGCGCTGCACGGGCTCGAGCCGGACTTCTTCGTCGTCGGCAAGGCAGTGGGCGGCGGCGTGCCGGTGGGTCTGTACGGCGCCAGCCAGGATGTGGCCGAGCGCCTGTGGGCGCAGGTGCCCAAGGTCAATCCGGCTGTCGTGCGGCAGAGCGCGCACCTGGGCTTCGGCGGCACGCTGGCCGGCAGCGCGCTGCAGGTGGCAGCGGTGCGCGCGGTGCTCTCGCAGGTGCTCACGGCCGAGGCCTTCGCGCGCATGATCGCGCTCGCCGAGCAACTCGCCGCACGTGCGCGCGAGGTGATCGCCGCACATGGCCTGCCGTGGCACGTGGCGCAGACCGGCGCGCGCGTCGAGACGCTGACCGCGCCCGAGCCGCCGCGCAACGCCACCGACGTCAAGAACGGCCGCGACGGCGCGCTCGAGGCGCTGGCGCATGTCTGGCTCATGAATCGCGGCGTGCTGATCACGCCGTTCCACAGCATGATGCTGATGTGCCCGGCGAGCAGCGCCGACGATGTCGATCGCTACATCGCCGTGCTCGACGAGTTCTGCGCCGAGCTGCTGGCGCCGGCGGCATCGGCCGGTCGCGCATGACGGCCTTTCGCGTCGACGGCAAGGTGGCGCTGGTGACCGGCGCCGGCCGCGGCATCGGCGCCGCCGCGGCGACGCGGCTGGCCGAGGCCGGTGCGCAGGTGCTGCTGGCCAACCGCACGCGCGACGCGGCCCAGGTGCTGGCGACGCAACTGCGCGAGCGAGGGCTGGCGGCGCAGGCGACGGGCTTTGCGGCCGACGAAGCCGGCAGCCGGCAGGCCGTAGCCGACACGCTGGCGGCCTTCGGGCGTCTGGACATCCTGATCCACAACGCCGGCGGCTGCCCGTGGTCCGACCTGGCGGAGCTGAAGTCCGACGCGCTCGAGCAGACCCTCGCGCTCAACCTGAAGTCATGCTTCTGGCTCACGCAGGCTGCGCTGCCGGCGCTGACGGTGCGAGGAGGGCGCATCGTCGTCACCTCGTCGGTCACCGGGCCGCGCGTGGCGATGCTGGGTGCGTCGCACTACGCGGCAGCCAAGGCCGGCGTGAACGGCTTCATCCGCGCGGCGGCGCTCGAGCTGGCGCCGCGTCGCATCACCGTCAACGGCGTCGAGCCCGGCTTCGTGGCCAAGTCGCGCGGCCGTCTGAGCGTGCCCGAAGTGCGCGCGCGGCTCGAGCACTACATCCCCCTCGGCACGGCGGGCGCGCCCGACGACATTGCCTACGCGATGCTGTTCCTGGCCAGCGACGAGGCGCGCTGGATCACGGGCCAGACCATCGTCGTCGACGGCGGCATGACACTGCCCGAGTCGGGGCAGGTGATGGAGGAGGCCTGGGCGCGGCAGGCGGTGCAGACGAACGAGGACCCCGAACCATGACGACCCGCGCGCCCCACATCCTCGTCATCGGCACCTGCGACACCAAGGCCGACGAGTTGCTGTTCATCCGTCGCTGCATCGAGGCGCAGGGCGCCACGGTGTCGATGATGGACGTGGGCGTGCTCGGCAGCCCGGCCTTCGCGCCCGAGCTGCCGAACACCGAGGTCGCCGCCGCCGGCGGCCGCACGCTGGCGGAAATCACCGCGCTCGGCGACGAGAACGCCGCGATGGCGGCGATGGCCGAAGGCGCGGCGGCGCTGGCGCTGCGCCTGCATCTGCAGGGCGACATCCAGGGCATGCTGGCACTCGGCGGCACGATGGGCACCGACCTGGCGCTCGACGTCGCCGCGGCACTGCCGATCGGCTGCCCCAAGCTGCTGCTGTCGACGGTGGCTTTCTCGCACCTGCTGGCGCCCGAGCGCATCGCGCCCGACCTGACGATGGTGCTGTGGGCCGGCGGCCTGCACGGGCTCAACCCGATCTGTCGCGCCAGCCTGAGCCAGGCGGCCGGCGCCATCGTCGGCGCCTGTCGCAGCGTGACCGACGCGACGAGTGCAGCGCCGATGGTGGCGATCAGTTCGCTCGGCAGCAGCTGCCTGTCGTACATGAAGCGTCTGAAGCCCGCGCTCGAAGCGCGCGGCTACGACGTCGCGGTGTTCCACTGCACCGGCATGGGCGGCCACGCGCTGGAGGCGCTGGCGCGGCAGGGCCGCTTCGCCGCCGTGCTCGACCTGTGCCTGCAGGAGCTCGGCAACGAGGCGCACGGCTCGGTCGTCACGTCCGGGCCGGATCGGCTCGAAGGCGCCGGCGCGATGGGCATCCCGCAGATCGTCGCGCCGGGCGGCCTGGACATGATCGACCAGCAGTCGTGGAAGCCGCGCCGCGCGGCGCACGAAGGGCGGCCGTACCACGCGCACAACCGGCTCATCGGCTCGGTGCTGATGTCGGCCGACGAGCGGCGCACGGCGGCGCGCCTGGTCGGCGACAAACTGGCCAAGGCGCGCGGGCCGACCGCCTTCGTGCTGCCGCGCGGCGGCATCGAAGCCTGGGACCGGCCCGGCGAGCCGCTGCACGATGCCGATGGGCTGAGCGCGTTCTGCGCCGAGTTGCGCGCGCATCTGCGCGCGCCGGTGCGCCTGGTCGAACTCGACGCGCACATCAACGACGCTGCGTTCACCGACGCGGTGCTCGAGATCTTCGACGACTGGGTGGCGCGCGGCTCCATCGCGCCGGGGCGGCGCCTGTCGTGAACAGCCGCATCGCATCCGGAGCGCGCATGTCGTGAAGGGCCGCGTCGCGCTGGTGAGCGGCGCCGCTTCGGGCATCGGCGCCGCGGTGGCCGAACGGCTCGCCGGCGAGGGCGCGCGCGTGCTCGCGTTCGACCGCGACGGCGATGCGCTGGCGGCGCTGGCGGCGCGCACGGGCGCGGTGGCCTGTCGCGGCGATGTCACGTCCGAGGCCGATGTCGAACGGGCGCTGGCCGCCACGGCCGCGCTGGGCGGCCTGCACATCGTCGTCAACGCCGCCGGCGTGGTCGCCGCCGACGACCCCGAGAGCGTCGCCGACGCGACCTGGGAGCGCATGCTTGCCGTCAACCTCACCGGCACCATGCGCGTGTGCCGCGCTGCGCTGCCGCTGCTGCGTGCGGCCGGTGGCGGCGCCATCGTCAACGTCGCCTCGGTGGCGGCGTTCAACTCGACGCCGGGCAGCGCGAGCTACGCGCCGAGCAAGGCGGCCGTCGTCGCCTACACGCGCAACATCGCCTACGTGCACGGCGCCGAGGGCATCCGCGCCAACTGCGTCTGCCCGGGCTGGACCCGCACCGCGATGGCCGAGCGCGAAATGCGCGAGGCCGCGGCGCACGCCGGCACGACGATGGAGCAGGAGTTCGACGCGATGGCCGCGCGGCTCGCCCTGAGGCGCATCGCGCGGCCCGAGGAGATTGCCGCCTGCGTGCGCTTTCTCGCCGGCGACGAAGCCTCGTTCGTCACCGGTGCGGTGCTGGTGGTCGACGGCGGCGGCCGCGTGGCTACGCATGCGCGTGCCTTCTGAGGCGGCCAGCGCGGCGGCCGGCAGCCACGCCAGCCGACCCGAGTAACGGGCAGCGCACCGCGATGACAAGTCCGTCGTTCGCCCCTGTCGTTGCGGCCGGCGCAGCGTGCCGCGTCGGTCCGGGAGACCCGTCATGAATTCGACCGCCTTCTACTTCGACGAACGCACGATGTGGCACGTGCCCGGCGGACTGCATGCGCTGTACCTGCCGGTGGGCGGCTGGGTGCAGCCGATGGCCGGCAGCGGCATGGCCGAGTCGCCCGAGTCCAAGCGCCGCATCAAGTCGCTGTTCGACGCGAGCGGCCTCACCGATCGGCTCGACCTGCGCAGCGCGCCGATGGCGAGCGTCGAGGATCTGCGCCGCGTGCACGCCGCGCCATACCTCGAGGCCTTCAAGCGTCTGAGCGACGCCGGCGGCGGCGAACTCGGCGACACCGCACCGTTCGGTCGCGGCAGCTACGACATCGCGCGCGTGTCCACCGGCCTGGCGATCGCCGCGCTCGACGGCGTGGTGCGCGGCGAGCACCGCAACGCGTTCGCGCTGACGCGCCCTCCGGGCCACCACTGCCTGCCCGATCGCGGCATGGGCTTTTGCCTGTTCAACAACATCGGCGTGGCCATCGAGACCGTGAAGGCGCGCCACCGGCTGGAGCGCATCGCCGTCATCGACTGGGACGTGCACCACGGCAACGGCACGCAGCAGATCTTCTACGAGCGCGCCGACGTGCTCACCGTCTCGCTGCATCAATGGGGCTGCTTTCCGCCCGGCTACTCGGGCGCCGAGGAGCGTGGCGCCGGCGCCGGCCTGGGCTGCAACGTCAACATCCCGCTGCTGCCCGGCGGCGGCCACGAGTCGTACCGCTACGCGTTCGAGCGCATCGTGGTGCCGGTGGTCGACCGCTACCGGCCCGAGTTGATCGTGGTCGCCAGCGGCCTGGACGCCAACGGCCTGGACCCGCTGGCGCGCATGCAGTTGCATCCGGCGTCGTTCCGGATGATGACGCGGCACGCGCTCGACCTGGCGGCACGGCACGCCGAGGGGCGGCTGGTCGTCGTGCACGAGGGCGGCTACTCGGAAGTCTGCGTGCCGTTCTGCGCGCTTGCGGTGGTCGAGGAGCTGAGCGGGCACCGCACCGAGGTCGACGACCCGTTCACCGAGTTCTTCACGCTGCAGCAGCCACCCGCGCGCTTCGATGCGCTGCAGCGCGAGCTGATCGACGAGATGGCGGCGCTGCACGGGCTGACCTGAACGGTCGAGCGCCGACGTGCGCGCGCGCTGCGGTGCACGTGGCGAACCCCGGCTGAGCAACCGGGACCCTCGTCGGAATCCCTGCTCGAACCCAACCCACCAGGAGACAGCGACATGAGCAAGCGATCCATCACGAAGACGCTGGCGGCGACGATCGTCGTCGTGGCCCCGGCGCTGGCCGTGCAGGCCCAGGCCAAGCCGAGTTGCGCCGGCGGCGTGATCAAGATCGGCGCCGTCTCGACCATCACCGGCGTGGCCGACTTCAGCGAAGTGCCCAAGGCGGCCAAGGCGGCGTTCGACCAGATCAACGCCAAGGGCGGCATCGACGGCTGCAAGATCGACTACACGATCGAGGACGACAAGGGCGACCCGCAGGTCGCGGCGCAGGCCGCGCGCAACCTCATCGACAACAAGGGCGTGGTGGCGATGGTCGGCTCGGCGAGCCTGCTCGACTGCACCGTCAACGCGATGACCTACCAGCGCAAGAACGTGCTGGCCATCCAGGGCCTGGGCGTCGATGCGGCCTGTTTCGCCTCGCCCAGCGTGTCGCCGGTCAACGTCGGGCCGTTCACGCTCAGCACCGCGATGGCCTACTACGCGTCGCAGACGCTCAAGGCGAAGAAGGTGTGCGCCTTCGACATCATCCTCGGCGGCACGCAGGAGGCGTACAAGAACGCGATGCTCGAGTGGGAGAAGCTCACCGGCAAGAAGCTGCACATGATGGACCTGACGGTGCCGATCCAGGGCGACCTGACGCCGTACCTGATCAAGGCGCGCGACGGCGGCTGCGACGCCGTGGTCAACAACGGCGTCGAGCCCAACGTCGTGCAATGGGTCAAGACCGCCGACGCGCAGAAGATCACCGGCATCAACTGGCTGTTCCTGGCGCCCGGCTACACGGTCGAGGTGGCCAAGGCGCTGGCCGGCTCCAAGCAGCCGGTCTATGCCGGCACCGAATGGGAGCCTTACACCGAGGCCGACTCGCCGGCGAACAAGGACTGGGTGGCGTCGATGAAGGCCGCCGATCGGCCGCTCACCGCGTTCTCGCAAGGCGGCTACCTGTCGGCACAGGTCTTCGCCGACGTCATCCGCAGCATCGACGGCCCGGTCACGCACGACAGCGTCGCCAAGGCGCTGCGCGGCATGCGCGAGCCGCGCAAGTATCCGCTGGCAGGCTCGCCGTGGATCTTCGGCGACGGCAAGACGCACACGTCGATGCGTTCGACCAAGATCATGAAGCTCGTCGACGGCGCGTGGAAGGTCGAGACGCCGCAGTTCGTGGTGCTGCCGACGAAGTGAGCACTGTGCTGCCGGCATGAACGACTTGCTGAGCGCGGCCGTCGCCGGGCTGTCGGCCGGCG
>JAGWTJ010000327.1 GCA_028869005.1 Burkholderiales bacterium
TAGGTCGAGAACTTGTAGCCGCGGCGGTATTCGAACTTGTCGACCGCCTTCATCAGGCCGATGTTGCCTTCCTGGATCAGGTCGAGGAACTGCAGGCCGCGGTTGGTGTACTTCTTGGCGATCGAGATCACGAGGCGCAGGTTGGCCTCGATCATTTCCTTCTTGGCGTCGCGGCTGGCGCGCTCGCCCTCGTTCATCTTCTTGTTGATCTGCTTGAGGTCCTCGAGCGGCACCACGGCACGCGCCTGCAGGTCGATGAGCTTTTGCTGCAGCTCCTGCACGGCCGGCAGATTGCGCGCGAGCACCGGGCTGTAGGGCTTGCCCAGCGCGATCTCCTTCTCGGCCCACTTCAGGTTCATCACGCTGAGCGGAAAGGTGCGGATGAAGTGCTCCTGCGGCATGCCGCACTTGTCGACCACGATCTTGCGGATCTCGCGCTCGTAGCGGCGCACATCGTCGACCTGGCTGCGCAGGATGTTGCACAGCCGCTCGATGGTCTTGACGGTGAAGCGGATCGTCATCAGGTCATCGCTGATGGCGTGCTGTGCGCGGTTGTAGGCGGGCGACTTGTAGCCCTCCTTCTCGAACGCCCGACGCATCTTCTCGAAGTGCGTGCGCAACAGCTCGAACTTGACGAGCGCGGCGGCCTTCAGCTCCTCGAGCTTCTTGGTCAGCGCCTTGCTGCCGCCCTGGCCGTCGTCGTCGTCCTCCTCGTCGAACTCGTCGTAGTCCTCCTCGGCGACGTAGTCGTCGGCCTCGTCGTCGCTGACGAAGCCGTCCACGACCTCGGAGATCTGCATCTCGCCGGCGGCGATCTTGTCGGCGTAGGCGAGGATCTCGGCGATCGTCGTCGGGCTGGCGCTGATGGCGAACATCATCGCCTGCAGGCCGCCTTCGATGCGCTTGGCGATCTCGATCTCGCCTTCGCGCGTGAGCAGCTCGACGGTGCCCATCTCGCGCATGTACATGCGCACCGGGTCGGTGGTGCGGCCGAACTCGCTGTCGACGGTGGACAGCGCCGCCTCGGCCGCCTCCTCGGCCTCTTCGTCGGTGGCGGTGCTGGTGCTGCCGCCGGCGATCAGCAACTGCGCGGCGTCGGGCGCCTGCTCGTAGACCGCGATGCCCATGTCGTTGAGCATCGAGACGATGGCCTCCAGGATCTCCTCGTTGACCAGCTTCTCCGGCAGGTGGTCGTTGATCTCCTGGTGCGTCAGGAAGCCCCGCGTCTTGCCCATCTTGATGAGCGTCTTGAGCTCCTGGCGGCGCTTGGCGGCCTCCTCCTCGGTGAGCGCGGTCTCGTCGAGGCCGAACTCGCGCATCAGCGCGCGCTCCTTGGCGCGGCTGACCTTCATGCGCAGCGGCTTGGCCTTCTCGGCCTTGTCCTCGACCGCCGCGACCTCGGTCTCGGCGTCGGCCTCGAACTCGCCCTCGACGTCGGCGAGGTCGACGTCATCGTCCTTGGCCGGCGCGCCGGGATCGCCCTTCTTGCCCGGCTTGCCGCCCTTAGCGTCGCTGCGGGCCGCCGGCTTGGCGCTGCCGTTGGCGGGCTTGGCGGCACCCGGCTTGGCGACGGCCGCCGGTGCAGCCGTCTTCACGGGCTTGGCCGGCTTCGCCGCCGCCTTGTTCGAGGCTTTCTCCGAGGCCTTGACCGGCTTGGCCTGCGGCTTGGCGGGCGCGGGCTTGCCGACGGCGGCAGTGGACTTGGCCTTGGGGTCCTTGGCGGTGTCCTTCGGGGTGGCAGCGACGGGCTTCTTGGCGGTCATGCGGGCCTTTCGTTGAGCGGGATGCGCACGCCCGGGGTCGTGTCGCGGCGCGCGCACGTCATGCGGCAGCGGCGCTCGAGCAGCAGCGCAGCCGACATCACGGCAGGTGGGGGCAAACGTGCGGCGCGCAAGCTGACGTGAACCGGGGATCGTGCAGCCCTTGCGGGAGGGTTGACCTGTTCGACCCGGGTTGCGGGTGGTCGGGCCCGGGGTGCTGCGTTCACTCTTGCGGCGCGCGAGACGGTGGATTATACCGAGCCGCTGCGGCGTGGCGACACGCGCTGCCGAGGCCCGCGCGAACGCAGCCGCCACCCGGCGCCGTGGCTCTCAGGCTGGCGCGCCTCGGTGCGCGGCCTTGATGGCGGCAACCTGCGCCATGATTTCCCGGTAGCGCGCCAGTTGCTCCGGCCCCGGCGCTCCCGCGACGAGCGCCTCGGCCTCGTCGCGAAGCACGGCCTGCCAGAGCACCGACAGGATGCGCCGCAGCTCCTCGAGACTGTGCGCCTCGTCGCCGAGCCCTGCGCGCACCCATGCGCGCGCGCGCTCGGCCCACGGCTCGTCGGCCAAGGCCTCGTGCACCTGCGCCCAGGGCAGCGGCCCGTGTTCCACGAGTTGCCGCTCCAGCCAGCGAACGACTTGGCCGTAGGGCTCGGGCAGCTCGTGCAGCAGCTGAAGATCGTCATGCGGCAACTGGTCCCACCAGTCGCTGTGCTGCAGCAGCAGTCGCAGCGCCACATCGGCGGGGCCGGCCGGCGCGACGCGAATCGAACCGTGGCGCAACAAGCGCAGTGGGCCGGAGCCATCCCTGCGAGGCGTCGTTGCCGTCGCCGACGCGGTGCCCCATAGGCGCGCCAGGTCGGCGGTGTCCAAGCGCGCAGCGGCAGCCAGTTCGGCGAGCATCTGGCGCTTGAGCACGCCCTCGGGCAGCGCCTCCCATAGCGGCTTGGCCTGCGCCACCAGCCGCGCGCGGCCTTCGGCGGTGTCCAGATCCTGTCCGTCGGCGGCCTGCTCGATGAGCTGCCGCGACAGCGGCACCGCCGTCGCGACCGCCGCGCGGAATGCCGCCGGCCCCAACGCGCGCACGTAGCTGTCGGGGTCGTGCTCGGTAGGCAGGAACAGGAACTTGACGCTGCGCAGGTCGGTGGCGTGCGGCAGCGACGCTTCCAGCGCGCGCGCCGCGGCGCGGCGTCCGGCCGCGTCGCCGTCGAACG
>JAGWTJ010000065.1 GCA_028869005.1 Burkholderiales bacterium
TCGCTTTCGAGCACCAGCAGACGCTCGGCTATCAGTTCGCGCCCACCGGTGCCCACCAGCCCGAACGCGACCGGGATCACGAACGGCTGCTTGGCGGACTGGCCGGGCGTGGGCGCGGTGTGCTGCGACAGCGTCAGCGTGTAGCGCTGCGCTAGCGCGTCGTATTCGCCGCGCGCGGCCAGCCGCGGCGTGCCGGCTTGCGCGTACCAGCGCTCGAAGGCCCCCAGCCGTGTGGCGAGCGTGCTGCCCGGGTTGGCGTCGGCGATGGCCTGCGCGAAGTCGTCGCAGGTCACGGCCTGGCCATCGTGGCGCTCGAAGTACAGCGCCAGGCCGCGCGCGAAGCCGGCACGCCCGACCAGCGCATGCATCATGCGCACCACCTCGGCGCCCTTCTCGTAGACGGTGGGCGTGTAGAAGTTGTTGATCTCGCGATAGGCGTCGGGCCGCACCGGGTGCGCCATCGGCCCGGCGTCCTCGGGAAACTGCAGCGCACGCAGGCGCTGCACGTCCTCGATGCGACGCACGGCCCGGGCCGACGCCGAGCCGCGCGCGCCGTCCGCCGACGCGGCGGCGCCGGCCATGTCCATGCTGAACTCCTGATCGCGGAAGACCGTGAGCCCCTCCTTGAGCGACAGCTGGAACCAGTCGCGGCAGGTGACGCGGTTGCCGGTCCAGTTGTGGAAGTACTCGTGCGAGATGACGCTCTCGATGCCGTCGAAGTCGGCGTCCGTGGCGCTTGCCGCCGTCGCCAGCACGTACTGGGTGTTGAAGAGGTTGAGGCCCTTGTTCTCCATCGCGCCGGAGTTGTAGTCCTCGACGGCGACGATCATGTAGCGGTCGAGGTCCAGGGCCAGGCCGAAGCGCGCCTCGTCCCAGGCCATGGCGGCGACGAGCGAGCGCATCGCATGCTCGGTCTTGCCGAGGTCGCCCGGGCGCACGTAGACCTGCAGCAGGTGCTCGCGGCCGCTGCGCGCACGGATGCGCTGCTCGCGTGCGACCAGCCGTGCCGCCACCAGCGCGAACAGGTAGCTCGGCTTGGGGAACGGGTCGTGCCACTTGGCGAAGTGGCGGCCGCCGTCGAGCTCGCCCTGTTCGACGAGGTTGCCGTTGCTCAGCAGCACCGGGTACAGCGCACGATCGGCGCGCAGCGTCACCGTGTAGACCGCCATCACGTCGGGCCGGTCGACGAAATAGGTGATGCGACGAAAGCCCTCGGCCTCGCACTGCGTGAACAGGCCGCCGCCGCTCGTGTACAGGCCCGACAGCGCCGTGTTCCGGGCCGGCGCACAGGTGTTGCGGATCTCGAGCGTGAAGGCGTCGGCGGCCGGCGGGTTGTCGATGACCAGCGCGCCGTCGTCGTGACGAAAGCTCACGCTCGCGCCGTCGGCCAGCACGCGCAGCAGCGTCAGCCCCTCGCCGTGCAGGCGCAGCGGCGTGCCGGCGGCGGCCGCCGTGTTGCGCTCGATGCGCAGGCGGCTGGCGACGATCGTCTTCGCTGCGTCGAGGTCGAACGTCAGCTCCGCGGTGCGGATGAAATACGCCGGCGGCGCGTAGTCTTCGCGTCGCACGAGCGCGGCATCGGCTTCACGCATCATGCTGCGGTCTCCTGGTTCGTTGTCGTTGCCGAGCCGCGGCGCGCGGCCGCAGCTCGTGTCGTCGCTCGGCTACAGCCCCTGCTTGAGGCTGGCCACGATGAAGGCGTCGAGGTCGCCGTCGAGCACCTTCTGCGTGTTGCTGATCTCGACGCCGGTGCGCAGGTCCTTGATGCGGCTCTGATCGAGCACGTAGCTGCGGATCTGGTGGCCCCAGCCGACGTCGGTCTTGCTGTCCTCGAGCTTCTGCTGCGCTTCGCGCTGCTTGCGCATCTCGTGCTCGTACAGGCGGCTTCGGAGCATGGCCCAGGCCTCGTCGCGGTTGCGGTGCTGGCTGCGGTCGTTCTGGCACTGCACGACGATGCCGGTGGGGATGTGCGTCAGCCGCACCGCCGAGTCGGTCTTGTTGATGTGCTGGCCGCCAGCGCCGCTGGCGCGGTAGGTGTCGGTGCGCACGTCGGACGGGTTGATCTCGATCTCGATCGACTCGTCGATCTCGGGATAGACGAACAGGCTCGCGAAGCTCGTGTGGCGCCCGCCCGAACTGTCGAACGGACTCTTGCGCACCAGGCGGTGCACGCCGGTCTCGGTGCGCAACTGGCCGAACGCGTACTCGCCCTCGACGCGGATGGTGGCGCTGCGGATGCCGGCCACGTCGCCCTCGGTCTCGTCGAGCACCTCGCCCTTGAAGCCCTTGCGCTCGCAGAACTTGAGGTACTGGCGCAGCAGCATGGCGGCCCAGTCGCAGGCCTCGGTGCCGCCGGCACCGGCCTGGATGTCGATGAAGCAGTTCAGCGGATCGGCCGGGTTGGAGAACATGCGGCGGAACTCGAGATCCTCGACCGTGGCCGCTAGCCGGCGCGCGTCGTCGCGGATCGAGGCCAGGGCCGCCACGTCGTCCTCGGCCTTGCTCAGCTCGTAGAGCTCGGTGCCGTCGGCCAGGCCCGAACTCAGGTGGTCGATGGTGCCGACCACCGTCTCGAGCAGCTTTTTCTCCTTGCCCAGTTCCTGCGCGCGCTTGGGCTCGTTCCACACCGCCGGGTTCTCGAGCGCGGCGTTGACCTCGTTCAGCCGCAGCGCCTTGCGGTCGTAGTCAAAGATACCCCCGGAGCTGCTGGGTGCGATCGCTCAGATCGGCGAGCAGCGTGCCGATGGCGTTGACTTCTTCGGTGTCCATGGCGCGCGATTTTACGGGGCCCATCGGCCGCGTGTCATGGCGCGCCGGCGCGCGCGCTACGGCGCGAGAAAAGCCGCGAGCCGCTCGGCCAGCGCGTGCGGCTGATCGTGGTGCAGCATGTGGCCGCAGTCGGCGAGCACGTGGCGCTCGACGCGCGGAACCACGGACAGCCGTTCGTGGAACTCGGCTCCGGTGTAGCGGTTGCCCCACCACGTCGACGGGTTGCTGGCGTCGGCCTCCACCCACAGCAGCGGCGCCGCGACGAGCTTCCAGGTCTCGAGCATCTCGTCGACGCGATAGGTGATCGGGTTGGGACGCTTGTGCGGCGGGTCGCCGAGGATGCGCCACTGGCCGTCGGCGTCCGGCCGCGCCCAGTGCGCCGCCAGCCAGCGCGCCTTGTCGCGTGCCAGCCGCGGGTTGTTCTTGACCAGCCGCGCCGCCACCTCGTCGAGGCTGGCGTAGCCGCGCATCGACTGCGGCTCGGCCAGCGCATCGAGCCAGTTCGCCAACCGCCGGGGCGCGTCGGCCGGCTCGTTGCGCGGCAGGCCGTAGCCTTCGAGGTTGGCCAGCCGCCGGATGCGGCCCGGCCGCACGCCGGCGTACTGCATCGCGATGTTGCCGCCCATGCTGTGGCCGACGAGGTCGAAGCGGCCGCCGGGCGCTTCGCTCGCGAAGTGCCGCAGCAGCGCATCGAGGTCGCCCAGGTAGTCCGGGAACCAGTAGGTATCGACGCTCCCGCCGGCGGTCAGGCCGAAGCCGCGCCAGTCGGGCGCCAGCACGCGGCGCGCGACGCCCTCGACCTCGGCCAGGGCGTCGACGACGAACTGGAACGAGGCCCCCACGTCCATCCAGCCGTGCACCATCACCAGCGGCGGGCGCTCGGGCGTGACGAGCGAGGCGTCGCCCCAGGTATTGACGTGGTAGTCGAGGCCACGCACGCGCACGAAGAGCGAGTGCGCCTGGCGGCGCGGAACGTATTCGGATCGGGCAGCGTGGTCGGGCATGGGCGGCACTGTAGCGGTTGCGCCGCGGCGACAATGGACGGCATCATGATCGACCCTGCCCGCGCGCTGCGCCCCGCCACGCCCGCCGACCTCGCGGCCATCGTCGGCCTGATCCGCGAACTCGCCGTCTACGAGAAGCTCGAGCACCTCGTGGTGGCGACACCCGAGACGATCGCGCCGTACCTGTTCGGGCCGCGCCCTGCGGCCGAGGTCGTGGTGGCCGAGATCGAGGTCGGTGGCCGGCCCGAGGTGGTGGGCTTCGCGCTCTTCTTCACCAACTTCTCGACCTTCCTCGGGCGCCCAGGGCTGTACCTCGAGGATCTGTTCGTGCAGCCGGCGCACCGCGGCCTGGGCCTGGGCAAGGCGCTGCTCGCGCACCTGGGCGCGCTCGCCGTCGAGCGCGGCTGTGGGCGCTTCGAGTGGAGCGTGCTCGACTGGAACGCGAGCGCGATCGGCTTCTACGAGCGCATGGGTGCCACGCTGCTGCCCGACTGGCGCATCTGCCGCGTCACGGGCGACGCGCTGGCGGCGTTCGCACCGGCGGGAGCGCGCACGGCCGCCTGACTCGCGACCGGCCGCGCTGTTCAGTTAGGCGCCACGACCGCCGCCACCGGCAGCGCCTGCTCGTCGTGCCGCAGCGGCAGCAGCGTCACCACGGCCTGCGCGGCATCGGTGGTGGCGATGCGCTGCGGCGCGGGCAGCGGCCTGCCGTCGGGTCGGGTGAAGCAGGCCACGATCGGCGTGGTGATCGAAGGCCCGCGTGCCACGACCACCGCCAGCGCCCCCGATGCCAGCCGCACGTGGCTGCCCGGCGGATAGATGCCGAACTCCTTGACCAGCGCCTGCGTCATCGGATGGCCGGGGTCCTGCATGAACATGGCGCGGCCGGCGACATCGGCGGCCATCGCCTCGCGCGTGCGGCGCGCCGACAGCTTGGAGGTGTAGGTGTCGGCGCGCCGCACGAGCGAGGCGAGCTCGCAGACGTCGCTGCGGCCCGCCGGGTAGCCGCTGCCGTCCTCGACCTCGTGATGCTGCAGCACGGCGCGCAGCCAGTCCTCGTCGCGCACGCCGGCCGCGCCCAGCATCTGCACGCTGCGCATCGGATGCGTGCGCAGTTCGACGCGCTGCTCTGTAGTCGGCGGCCGGTCCTGGCGCGCGAGCACCCCCTGCAGCTCGAGCATCGCCAGGTTCATCGTCAGCGCGACCTTGAAGGCCTTCTCGACCTCGGACGGCGCCCACGCCAGGCGCTGCGCGACCAGGCTGGCGGTGATCGCCGCGTGCATCGAGCGGCGCGCGCCGTAGGCCGTGTCGACGTCGGCGGCCTGCGTGAGGATCTGGAAGATCGCGAGGTCGGGGTCGCGCTCGACGAGCGCGAGCGCCGGCTCGCAGGCGTCGTCGAGCGCCGTGCGAAAGCTCTCGGCGTCGCAGCGGGCGAGCGTGTCGACGACGCGGACCTGCGTCTCTTTCCACAGCCCCGGCAGCGCCTCGCGCGGCGCCTCGCGCGCCACGTCCGCGGCGCTGCGCAGTTCGGCCAGGTCGACGAGCGCGCCGCGTTCGAGCAGGGCCTCGAGTTGCGCGCGGCTGTCGATACGTGCACCGCGGGCGAGCAGCAACTGCGCTTGCGCGTCGCGCACGTTGAACGGCAGCGGCAGGCCCAGGTGGATGCGGTGGCTGACCGTGGACAGCGGTGCGGTTTGCATGATGGCTCGAGCAGGCGGCTTGGATCGGATTCGAACGTTGGGCAGGGTTTCGGCATGTGCAACCCGAACTTGACGGGTGGCCAGTGCCTTCGGGCGGCCGCGACGGTGCGGCTGCGCGCTTGCGGCACACTGGCGCCTCGTGTCCACCCCGGCCGCGGCGTCTTTCGGCGTCGATCAGGGCCGCCATATGGGCGCTTTTCAGCCGATCGCACCCTCGCCATGTCCAACCTCATCGTCCACGGCGGCACGCCGCTCTCGGGCCGCATCGTGCCTTCGGCCAACAAGAACGCCGTGCTGCCCATCCTGTGCGCCACGCTGCTGACGCGCGAGCCGGTGCGTCTGGTCGGCATCCCGGAGATCACCGACGTGAAGAAGATCCTCGAGATCTTCCGCCAGCTCGGCAGCCACGTGCACGTCGACTTCGCCGCCGGCACGCTCGAGCTGCAGCACCGCGACACGCACTTCGACCCCGAGACGCACCACCTGCCCGAAGAGATGCGCAGCTCGATCATGCTCGTGCCGGGGCTGCTGGCGCGCTTCGGCGTGGCGCGCATCGAGAACGACGTGCAGGGCTGCACCCTCGGCGCGCGCGAGATCGACCCGCACGTCGAGGTGATGGAGCGTTTCGGCGCCGCGGTCGAGCGCCGCCGCGACGCGCTGCTCATGCGCGTCGCCGGCGGCCTGCGCGCCAGCCACCACTGGCTCGACTACGCCAGCGTCACCACGACCGAGAACTTCGTGCTGTGCGCCGCGCTCGCCAACGGCACCAGCACGCTGATGAACGCCGCCAGCGAGCCGCACGTGCAGGAGTTCTGCGCCTTCATGACGCTGCTGGGCGCGCGCATCGAGGGCATCGGCACGTCGCGCCTGACGGTGCACGGCGTGGCCGCGCTCGGCGGCGGCAGCTTCACATTCACCGAGGATTTCCACGAGGCCGTGACCTTCATGGCGCTGGGGGTGATCACCGGCGGCAGCGTCACGGTGAAGAACTCGGCGCCCGAGCAGTTCCCGCTCATCGACCGCACCTTCGCCAAGTTCGGCGTGCAGGTGGTGCACGAGGACGGCTGGTCGCGCGCCTTCGCCGACGGTCCGCTGCGCGTGCGTGAACCGTTCACGCGCAACATCCTGCAGAAGGTCGAGGCCGCGCCCTGGCCCTATCTTCCGGTCGACCTGCTGCCGATATTCGTCGCTCTGGGCGTGCGCGCCGAGGGCAGCATGATGTACTGGAACAAGGTCTACGACGGGGCGATGGGCTGGACCAGCGAGCTCGGCAAGTTCGGCGCGCACGCCTTCATGGCCGATCCGCACCGCATCATCACCTTCGGCGGCAAGCCGCTCGCGCCGGCCGAGGTGGAAAGCCCCTACATCATCCGCGTGGCGATCGCGCTGCTGATGCTCGCCTGCAGCATCCCCGGGCGCTCGCTCATCCGCAACGCCTCGCCGGTGCGGCGCGCGCATCCGCATTTCGCCGAGAACATCCGGCGCCTGGGCGCGCGCATCGAATGGGTGGAAGGTGACTGAGACGCGCGCTGCCAGATTGCCGCGCGCTGCGCTGGAGCGGGCCCAGACGCTCGGCGAGGAGATCGCCAACGCCGTCAGCCACGGCCTGGGCTTCCTGCTGGCGGTGGCCTCGCTGCCGATCCTCGTCTGGCAGGCGGCGCGCCACGGCGCGGCAGTCGACGTGGTCGGCGCCAGCGTGTTCGCCGGCACCATGATCCTGCTGTACCTGGTGTCGGCGCTGTACCACGCGCTGCCCGCCGGCTGGGGCAAGCAATGGCTGCGCCGGCTCGACCACGCCGCGATCTACGTCTTCATCGCCGGCAGCTACACGCCGTTCACGCTCGGCGTGCTGAAGGGCGCCTTGGGCTGGTCGCTGTTCGGCGTGGTCTGGGCGACGGCCGCGTTCGGCGTCACGATCAAGCTGCTCGACCGCCTGCAGCACCCATGGCTGTCGACCGGTCTGTATGTCGCGATGGGCTGGCTGGCGCTGGTGGCCACGCCGTGGATGGTCGAGCGCATGCCCGCGGCCGGCCTCGCGTGGCTCGTCGCCGGCGGCGCCTGCTACACGCTGGGCGCCCTCTTCTTCCTGGCCGACCATCGGCTGCGCTACGCGCACTTCGTGTTCCACCTGTTCGTGCTGGCCGGCAGCGCCTGTCACTTCTTCGCCGCGCTGGGCTACGCGCGCGGCTGAAGCGCGCGATGGCCCGCAAGGATCGGCACGTCAGCCAGACACCGGCCACGGCCTGGCTCGAGCAGCACGGGGTGGCGTACACGGAGCATCCCTACGACTACGTCGAGCACGGCGGCACGGCCGAGAGCGCGCGCCAGCTCGGCGTCGAAGAGCACGCGGTGATCAAGACGCTCGTGATGCAGGACGAACGGGCCCAGCCGCTCGTCGTGCTGATGCACGGCGACCGCCAGGTGAGCACGAAGAACCTGGCACGCGCGATCGCGGCCAAGAGCGTCGAGCCGTGCCGGCCCGAGGTCGCGCAGCGCCACAGCGGCTACCTCGTGGGCGGCACCTCGCCGTTCGGCCTGCGCAAGGCGATGCCGGTCTACGTCGAAGCGAGCGTGCTCGAACTCGCGCGCATCTACATCAACGGCGGCCGCCGCGGCTTCCTGGTGGCGCTGGCGCCGCAGGTGATCACCCGGCAGCTCGGCGCGCGAACGGTCAGCTGCGCGCTGTAGACCCAGTTGCTCGCGCAAGGCGCCGGCCGCCGCGTCGCCCGCGGCAAGCGCGGGTGCCACAGAGCGGCTCGATGTGCGCCTGTCGCCCGATTCGCCCGTCGCCGCGAACTAGATGTCGCTCAGCACCACCATGCCGCTGACCAGCACCATGACGGCCATCAGCGGCACGACCAGCGGCACCCAGTGCATCTTTCTCGGCGACAGCCAGGTGTCGGCCAGCAGCGCCGCATTTTCATCCGCGGCGTCGGGCACCTGCGCAGGCGGTGCGCCGGCCGCACGCACGGCGACGGCACGGTCCGGCGACGACCGATCCGGGATCGCCTGCGTCCGAGCGGCGGACGCTGGTTTGAAAAGACTCTTCATAGCTTTGCCCTCCGGCACGATCCCCGACCGACCGGCCATGTCGTGCGTCCGAGACTCGTCGCGGGCATCGACGCGGCCGGCCCGACGGGTATCACACCTGTTTGACGATGCGAGGACCGCGGAAGTTCGCTCCCTTGGGCGCCGCGGCGGTCATGGCGCACCGGCCTCGGCGGACTGGCCTCGGCGCACCGGCCTCAGCGCACCGACCGGCGCATCTGCCGCGACGCGTGAAAGACGTGGAAGCGCACGGCGGTGGTCCGCCCGAGCTCGCGGCCGTCGGCATCGACGATGCGCACCACGAGCAGATGGTCGCCGCGCACCACACCGTGCAGCACAAGCGTGGACGCGGCCACCGGCGGCGACGCGACGATGCCGTCCAGCAGCGGCTGTAAGAGCGCGCCTGCCGGCACGTCACGCACGGCCACCTGCACGTCGCCGCTGTTGCTGTGTACCGTCGCGTCGACGGCGGGACGCGCGATGGTCGGCGCGGCCGGTGCCGGCGCGCTCAGCAGCGACGCGGCCAGCGCGCACGCCAAGCCGCGCCAGCACCAGCGCTTGGCTCGACGCCACGACACGCGACCGCGGGGCATGATTCGAAGGCCGCTGCGCAGCGGCCATTGGGGACGATGTCGATTCGAATCGCCGCGTGGCGTTCGGGTTCCCGGAGTGCGTCGCCGTGCGGCATTACCCGCGCACTCACGCTGGCCGCGGGCTGCGAGCGCTCCTCACGCCTGGGCGACGAAGACCTGGCGCTTGCCGAACCCTTGCGCGTTGTCGATGAAGAACAGCCGTTCGACGCGCAGCCGATACCAGTGCACGCGTGCCAGCGCGGCGAGGATCGGCGCGGCCGCCACCGCCGGCCGCGCGAACGGGAACTTCGCGCCGTAGCGTTCGCGCGCCTCACGCGCGGCGTCGCCCTGTAGCGGCTCGATGCGCCCTTCGAGCTGGGCGCCGCGGATGCTGGCCCAGTCGTCGGCCGCACCGTGGATCGCGGCGGCGCAGCGCGCGTCCTGCGCCAGATGGCCGGCGTGGCGGCTGGCGGGCGACGACACGAAGACGAAGTCGTCGCCCAGCTGCGCGTAGAACACCGCCGCCGCCCAGGGCCCGTCGGCGCCCTGCGTGGCCAGAGTCATCACGTGCTGCGCGGCGAGGTAGTCGCGCACCGGCGGCGGCAGCGCCAGCGTCATGGCCGCCTGCCTGGCCCGCCTAGCCGGCCTGGCGCGCCGCGTCGGCGACGCTGCCTTCGTGCAGGTGCTTGAGCCGGTAGGCGAGTTGCGGCCGCGTCAGGCCGAGCATGCGCGACGCCGCCGACAGGTTGCCGCGCGCCTTGTCCACCGCGGTCTCGATCAGCAGGGCCTCGACCTGCGCCAGCGTCATCACGCCGTTGAACACCGCCTCGCACAGCTCGCGCCCGGCGTCCCAACGGGCGATGTCGATGCGCCCGTCGGCCGCCAGCCCCAGCTCCGGCACCGCCGTGCCCGGCGCCGGCGAGGTGAACAGGTGCTCGACCTCGACGCGCCCGCCCGGCGGCGCGAGGATGACGCCGCGCTCGACCATGTTCTGCAGCTCGCGCACGTTGCCCGGCCAGTCGTAGGTGAGCAAGGCGCGCTTGGCCTTGTCGGTGAAGCCGCGCAAGCTCTTGCCGTTGATGGCGCCGTGCTTTTCGAGGAACAGCTTGGCCAGCGGCGGGATGTCCTCCTTGCGCTCGCGCAGCGGCGGGATGCGGATCTGGAACGGATTGAGCCGGTAGTACAAGTCGGAGCGGAAGCGCCCTTCCTTGACGCGCTCGTGCAGCTCGGCATTGGTGGCGGCGACGACGCGCACGTCGACGCGGCGCGTGCGCTGGTCGCCGACGCGCTCGACCTCGCCCTCCTGCAGCACGCGCAGCAGCTTGGCCTGCGCCGGCAGCGGCAGCTCGCCGACCTCGTCGAGGAACAGCGTGCCGCCGTGCGCGCGCTCGAAGCGCCCGGCGCGCGCCACCTGGGCGCCGGTGTAGGCACCGCGCTCGACGCCGAACAGCTCGGACTCGACCAGCTCGGCCGGAATCGCGCCGCAGTTGACGGCGACGAAGGGGCGCTCGCTGCGCGCGCCCATCTCGTGCAGCGCGCGCGCGAACAGCTCCTTGCCGACGCCCGTCTCGCCCAGCAGCAGCACCGTGATCTGGCTGGCGGCGGCCTGGCGCAGCAGATCGAAGGCACGCCGAAAGCCGGGTGAGTTGCCCAGCATGCCGGCCGGCAGCTTCTCGGCCTGGCCGATGCTGGCGCGCAGTTGCACGACCTGCGTCTGCAGCTCGATCAACTGCTCGGCGATCGGCTGCGGCGTGAGGTAGCGCAGGTGCTCGGCGGCATCGGGCCACTCGTCGACCGGGCGGCCGACGATGCGGCAGTTGGCATGCCCCATGCCGGCGCACTCGACTTCCTTGTACAGGATCGGCCGCCCCATGAACGCCGACGTATAGCCGCAGGCGTAGCCGATCTGGGTCCAGCACACCGGCTCGTGGTGAATGCCGTAGTAGCGCCGGTGCCACTGCCCCTCCCACGAGTTCTCCCACAGGAACTCGCCGTAGAAGCGGCCGCTGGCGCGATCAAGCTCGAGCGCGATCGGCGTGACCTGCACGATGCCCTCGAGCGTGTGCAACTGCGGGCCGGTCATGAAGGCCTCGATGTCGCTCGCGTCCTGCGAGCGCGCCAGCGCCAGCTCGGCGTCGCGCAGGCCCGACGCGTAACCCATGCGCATCAGCAGGCCGCGCGCGCGCTCCATGCCGAGCGTGTCGATCAGCTCCTTGCGCAGCAGCGCCTGCGCCTCGGCGTGCACCAGCAGCATGCGGTGCTCGTGCAGCCAGATCTGGCCGGTCTGGGCGCAGAAGTGCACGCGCGAACGCAGGTCGTCCGTGCCGGCACGCGCGAGGGTCTGGATCTTGGCCAAGAGGGAGGGCGCTCCCGCAGGAAGCGCCCTTGTAGACCCACGGCGCCGGCCCGGGTTTGCGGAACATCAAGGCTTGCGAGGGCGCCCGCATCTTCGGGCGCCGGCCGCGGCTGTTGTCCAAATGATCAAAAACCGGCGGCCCGGGGCCCGTGGATTGATCTTTCGGACCACTGCCGCCGCGCCGGCGCCGGCCCGCCGGTGCGCTGGGATACGGGGCCGCCAGGGGGGCCGGAGGGGCGCCGGTGCCGCCACGCCCCGGGGAAACCGGGCCGGCCGGACCCGGCCTGGCGGTCGCCGTTGCGCGCCCTGGCACGCCCGTTGCGTATTACGTCACGCATTGCCGCGACAGCCCGTCGCGCCAAAAGCCCGTCAGGAGACAAGCGAATGAAGTTCCCGGTCCCACACGACGTCAAGGCCCAGACCATTCCCGGCACCGAAGGCTGGGAGCGGATGTATCCGTACCAGTACCAGTTCGTCACCGACGACCCGGTGCGCCACGCGTACGAGAAGGAGAGCTTCTGGTTCTACGACGGCCTGCACTACCCCGAGCCGCTGTATCCGTTCGACACGCTGTGGGACGAGGCCTGGTACCTGGCGCTGTCGCAGTTCAACAACCGCATCTTCGTGGTGCCGCCGGTGCGAGGCGTCGACCACCGCATGATCAACGGCTACGTCTACATCTCGCCGGTGCCGGTCAAGGACGGCAACGAGATCGGCAGCCGCGTGCCGCACTTCATGGAGCGCGCCGGCCACTACTACAAGAACTGGGACGCGCTCGAGGCCAAGTGGAAGGTCAAGATGGAGGCCACGATCCGCGAGCTCGAGGCGCTCCAGATCCCGCGCCTGCCCGACATGGAGGACATGTCGGTGGTCACCGAGGCCCTCGGCGAGTCCAAGGGCTATCACTTGCTCAAGTCGTACGACGACCTGATCAACCTCGGCATCAAGTGCTGGCAGTACCACTTCGAGTTTCTGAACCTGGGCTACGCGGCCTACGTGTTCTTCCTCGACTTCGCGCAGAAGCTGTTCCCCAACATCCCGGCGCAGCGCGTGACGCAGATGATCTCGGGCATCGACGTCATCATGTACGAGCCCGACGAGCAGTTGAAGAAGCTCGCGCGCCGCGCCATCGAGCTGGGCGTCGACGAGATCCTCACCTTCAGCCCGAAGTGGACCGAGGTCGAGGAGGCGCTGAAGAAGACGCCCAAGGGCGTCGAGTGGCTGACCTCGCTCAGCCTGGCACGCGAGCCCTGGTTCAACATCTCCACCGGCACCGGCTGGTTCCACTACGACCGCTCGTGGAACGACCAGATGAACGTGCCGCTGTCGGGCATCGCCACCTACATCGGCAAGCTGCGCCAGGGCGTCAACATCGACCGGCCGACCGAAAAGGTGCGCGCCGAGCGCGACCGCATCACCGCCGAGTACCGCGCTCTGATCGACAAGCCCGAGGATCTCAAGCAGTTCGACGAACTGCTGGGCTGCGCCAAGACCGTGTTCCCGTACGTCGAGAACCACCTGTTCTACGTCGAGCACTGGTTCCACTCGGTGTTCTGGAACAAGATGCGCGAGGTCGGCGCCATCCTGGCCGAGCACGGCATCATCAAGGAGGTCGAGGACCTGTGGCTGCTGCGCCGCGACGAGATCAAGTCGGCGCTGTGGGACATCGTCACCGCCTGGGCCACCGGCGTCGCGCCGCGCGGCACCGCCACCTGGCCCAAGGAGGTCGAGTGGCGCAAGGGCGTGATGGCCAAGTTCAGGGAATGGAAGGCGCCGCCGGCCATCGGCACCGCGCCCGAGGTCATCCAGGAGCCGTTCACGATCGTGCTCTGGGGTGTGACCAACACCTCGCTCGCCGACTGGGCGTCGGTGCAGGACGTGGCCGACCCCGACACCATCACCCAGCTCAAGGGCTTCGCCGGCAGCCCCGGCATCGTCGAGGGCAAGGCGCGCGTGTGCCGCACCGTCGACGAGGTCGGCGCGCTGCTCGAAGGCGAGATCCTGGTCGCCCCGACCACCTCGCCGTCGTGGGCGCCGGCGTTCGCCAAGATCGGCGCCTGCATCACCGACGTCGGCGGCGTCATGAGCCACGCCGCCATCGTCTGCCGCGAGTACGGCATGCCGGCGGTGGTGGGCACCGGCCACGCCACCAAGATCATCAAGACCGGCATGATGCTGCGCGTGGACGGCTCGACCGGCGCCGTCAGCATCGCACGCTGAAGCGGCGGCCGGAGCACACGATGGGTGCAGTGCTGCAGGGGCCTGCGCAGGCACTGGCGGCGGTGGCGCACGCGCGACCGCCGCTGGTGTGCTGGTTCGAGGAGTGCCGCAAGGAATCGGTGCCGCTGGTCGGCGGCAAGTGCGCGTCGCTGGGCGAGTTGATCAACGCCGGCGTGCGCGTGCCGCCCGGCTTCGCGCTCACCACCGAGGGCTACCGGCGCTTCGTCGCCGAAGCCGGCATCGAGGACGAACTGCGCACGGTGCTGGCCGGCGTCGACCCCGACGACCTCGAAGCGCTCGAGGCGGCGAGCACGCGGCTGCGCGCCGCGATCGAGGCGCACCCGTTTTCGCTCGACCTCGAGGACACGATCGCCGAGTACTACCGCAAGCTGTCGCTGCGCAGCGGCTTGCCGGCGGCCCCGGTGGCGGTGCGTTCGAGCGCCACCGCCGAGGATCTGCCCGACGCCAGCTTCGCCGGCCAGCAGGACACCTATTTGTGGATTCGCGGCATCGACGAGGTGCTGCATCACATCCGGCGCTGCATTTCGAGTCTGTACACCGGGCGCGCGATCTCCTACCGCGCGCGCCACGGCATCGACAACGAGGCGCTGGCGATCTCGGTGGCGGTGCAGAAGATGGCCAACGCCTACACCGCCGGCGTGATGTTCACGCTGCACCCGACCAGCGGCGACCGCTCGACCATCGTCATCGACTCGAACTTCGGCTTCGGCGAGTCGGTGGTCTCGGGCGACGTGACGCCCGACCACTTCGTCGTCAACAAGGTCACGCTGGACATCATCGACCGCACGATCTCGACCAAGCTGATGTGCGTCACCGTCGACCCCAAGACACAGATCTCGATGCAGGTCGAGGTGCCGCACGAGCGCCAGCGCGTGCAGTCGCTGATCGACGACGAGATCACCGAGCTGGCCTGGATGGGCAAGCGCATCGAGAAGCACTACGGCCGCCCGATGGACATCGAATGGGGCAAGGACGGCACCGACGGCAAGCTCTACATCCTCC
>JAGWTJ010000328.1 GCA_028869005.1 Burkholderiales bacterium
TCGACCGCCAGCAGGCCTTCGGCTACACGCAGGAGGACCTGAAGTTCCTGCTCGCGCCGATGGCCGCCAACGGCGAGGAGGCGATCGGCTCGATGGGCAACGACAGCCCGCTGGCGGTGCTCTCCGACAAGGACAAGCCGCTCTACAACTACTTCAAGCAACTGTTCGCACAGGTCACGAACCCGCCGATCGACCCGATCCGCGAGGCCATCGTGATGAGCCTGAACAGCTTCATCGGGCCCAAGCCCAACCTGCTCGACATCAACGCGGTGAACCCGCCGATGCGGCTCGAGGTCACGCAGCCGATCCTCGACTTCGACGGCATGGCGCGTCTGCGCGCCATCGGCTCGGCCACCGGCGGCAAGTTCCGCTGCCACGAGCTCGACATCACCTACCCGCTCGCCTGGGGCCGCGAAGGCGTCGAGGCCAAGCTCGCGTCGCTGGCCGCCGAGGCGGTGGACGCCATCAAGAGCGGCCACAACATCCTCGTCGTCAGCGACCGCCGCATGAGCCGCGAGCAGGTCGCCATCCCCGCGCTGCTGGCGCTGTCTGCCGTGCATCACCACCTGGTGCGCGAGGGCCTGCGCACCACGGCCGGCCTGGTGGTGGAGACCGGCTCGGCGCGCGAGGTGCACCACTTCGCGGTGCTCGCCGGCTTCGGCGCCGAGGCCGTGCACCCCTATCTCGCGCTCGAGACGGTGGCCGAACTGCAGGGTGCGGTGGCGGGCGAGGCCGACGCCGACAAGGCGGTGCACAACTACATCAAGGCCATCGGCAAGGGCCTGTCGAAGGTCATGTCCAAGATGGGCATCAGCACTTACATGTCGTACTGCGGCGCGCAGATCTTCGAGGCCATCGGCTTGCAGGACGCGTTCGTGCGCAAGTACTTCCACGGCACGGCCACGCAGGTCGGCGGCATCGGCGTGTTCGAAGTCGCCGAGGAGGCGATCCGCATGCACCGCGCCGCCTTCGGCGTCGACCCGACGCTCCAGCGCATGCTCGACACCGGCGGCGAGTACGCCTGGCGCGTGCGCGGCGATGAGCACATGTGGACGCCCGACGCCATCGCCAAGCTGCAGCACAGCGTGCGCGGCGGCAAGTGGGAGACCTACAAGGAATACGCGCAGATCATCAACGACCAGAGCCGCCGCCATATGACGCTGCGCGGCCTGTTCGAGTTCCGCGTCGACCCGGCGCGCGCGATCCCGCTCGACGAGGTCGAGCCGGCCGCCGAGATCGTCAAGCGCTTCGCCACCGGCGCGATGTCGCTCGGCTCCATCTCGACCGAGGCGCACACCACGCTGGCCATCGCCATGAACCGCATCGGCGGCAAGAGCAACACCGGCGAAGGCGGCGAGGATCCGGCGCGCTACCGCAACGAGCTGGAAGGCAAGGCGATCGCCGCCGGCACCAAGGTGAGCGACATCGTCGGCGCGAAGGTGATCGAGGCCGACTACGAACTGGGCGCGGGCGACAGCCTGCGCAGCAAGATCAAGCAGGTCGCGTCGGGCCGCTTCGGCGTCACCGCCGAGTACCTCGTCAGCGCCGAGCAGATCCAGATCAAGATGGCGCAGGGCGCCAAGCCCGGCGAAGGCGGCCAGTTGCCCGGCGGCAAGGTCAGCGAGTACATCGGCATGCTGCGCCACAGCGTGCCCGGCGTCGGCCTGATCAGCCCGCCGCCGCACCACGACATCTATTCGATCGAGGATCTGGCGCAGCTCATCCACGACCTGAAGAACGTCAATCCGCGCGCGTCGGTCAGCGTCAAGCTGGTGAGCGAGGTCGGCGTCGGCACCGTCGCCGCGGGCGTGGCCAAGTGCAAGGCCGACCATGTGGTGATCGCCGGCCACGACGGCGGCACCGGCGCCTCGCCGTGGTCATCGATCAAGCATGCCGGCACGCCGTGGGAACTGGGTCTGGCCGAAACACAGCAGACCCTCGTGCTCAACCGCCTGCGCGGGCGCATCCGCGTGCAGGCCGACGGCCAGATGAAGACCGGGCGCGATGTCGTCATCGGCGCGCTGCTCGGTGCCGACGAGTTCGGCTTCGCCACCGCGCCGCTGGTGGCCGAGGGCTGCATCATGATGCGCAAGTGCCACCTCAACACCTGCCCGACCGGGGTGGCCACGCAGGACCCGGTGCTGCGGCGCAAGTTCTCCGGCAAGCCCGAGCATGTCGTCAACTACTTCTTCTTCGTCGCCGAGGAGGCGCGCAGCATCATGGCGCAGCTCGGCGTGCGCCGTTTCGACGACCTGATCGGCCGCTCGGACCTGCTCGACACGAGGAAGGGCATCGAGCACTGGAAGGCGCGCGGCCTCGATTTCGCCCGCGTGTTCCACCAGCCGCAGGCTCCGGCCGAGGTGCCGCGCCGCCAGGTCGAAGCGCAGGACCACGGCCTGGCCCGCTCGCTCGACCACAAGCTCATCGCGCGCTGTGCGCCGGCGCTCGAACGCGGCGAGCGCGTGCAGTTCATGGACCAGGTGCGCAACGTGCACCGCAGCGTCGGCGCGATGCTGTCGGGCGAGCTGGTGCGCCGCCGGCCCGGCGGCCTGCCCGACCATACCGTCTTCATGCAGCTCGAAGGCAACGGCGGCCAGAGCTTCGGTGCCTTCCTCGCCGCCGGCGTCACGCTGTACCTGATCGGGGACGCCAACGACTACACCGGCAAGGGCCTGTCGGGCGGGCGCCTCGTCGTGCGGCCGAGCATCGACTTCCGCGGCGATGCCACCAAGAACATCATCGTCGGCAACACCGCGCTGTACGGCGCGACCAGCGGCGAGGCTTTCTTCCGCGGCGTGGCCGGCGAGCGCTTCGGCGTGCGCCTGTCGGGCGCCACCGCGGTGGTCGAAGGCACCGGCGACCACGGCTGCGAGTACATGACCGGCGGCACCGTCGTCGTGCTCGGCCGCACCGGGCGCAACTTCGCCGCCGGCATGAGCGGCGGCGTGGCCTACGTGTACGACG
>JAGWTJ010000066.1 GCA_028869005.1 Burkholderiales bacterium
CCGCTGCGGCCCGAGCTGCGTGCCGCAGTGGATGCGGCACCGCCCGTGACCGTGCTGCGCGTCGAGCGCGCGGCGCTGACGCAGTGGCTGGCGCCGGCCGACGGGCACCGCCTCGACGAGCATCTGTATGTCGTCGACCCGATGGGCGAGTGGATGATGCGCATGCCGGCCGAGCCCGACCCTGCACGCGTCAAGCGCGATCTCGAGCAATTGCTGCGCGCGTCGGCCGGCTGGGACCGGCCCGCACGATGAGGCGCCCGGTGCGGCCGCTGCCTAGAATGCCATGACGATGGCCGAGACGACGATCACTGCGGCAACGGGCACGCGCACGCGCACGCGGCTGGCCCAGTTCTACGTGCTGACCAAGCCGCGCGTCGTGCAGCTGATCGTGTTCTGTGCGTTCATCGGCATGCTGCTGGCGCAGCCGGGCCTGCCCGACTGGCGCGTCGCCGGACCGGCCGTGCTCGGCATCTGGCTGGTGGCGGCCGCTGCCGCGGCCTTCAACTGCGTCGTCGAGCAGCACATCGACCGCCGCATGGCGCGCACCGCCTGGCGGCCGACCGCAAAGGGGGAGTTGACGACGCCACAGACGTTCGTCTTCTCGCTGCTGCTGTGCGCGCTGGGCAGCGCCATGCTGTGGATCTGGGTCAACCCGCTCACGACCTGGCTGACCTTCGCGACCTTCGTCGGCTACGCCATCGTCTACACGGTGGTGCTCAAGCCGCTGACGCCGCAGAACATCGTCATCGGCGGCGCCTCGGGCGCGATGCCTCCGGTGCTCGGCTGGGCGGCGATGACCGACCGCGTGGGCCCGGAGGCGATCATCCTGCTGCTCATCATCTTTCTGTGGACGCCGCCGCATTTCTGGTCGCTGGCGCTGTATCGCACCGAGGACTACCGCCGCGCCGGCCTGCCGATGCTGCCGGTGACGCACGGCTCCGAGTTCACGCGATTGCAGGTGCTGCTGTACACGCTCGTGCTGTTTCCGGTGACGCTGTTGCCGTTCTCCTACGGCATGAGCGGCTGGATCTATCTCGCCGCTGCGCTCGCGCTGGGAACGATCTTCATCTTCTACGCCTGGCAACTGTGGCGCGACTACAGCGACGCGCTGGCGCGCAAGACCTTCCGCTTCTCGATCTCGCACCTGTCGCTGCTGTTCGCGGCGCTGCTGGTCGACCACTGGCTCGCACCATGGCTGCCTTTCCACTGAAGCTCGTCGCTGCCGCCGCGGCACTCGGCATCGCCCTCGCCGGCGCCGGCTGCGACCGCCTGCCCAAGTCGCTCGGCGGCAGTGCGGCCGCGTTCAACGCCATCGACATCACCGGCGCCGACTATGCGCGCGAACTGCGCCTGCCCGATACGAACGGCAAGCTGCGCTCGCTCGACGAGTTCAAGGGCAAGGTCGTCGTCGTCTTCTTCGGCTACACGCATTGCCCGGATGTCTGCCCGACGACGATGGTCGAACTGGCCACGCTCAAGAAGGCGCTCGGTGCCGACGGTGCGCGCGTGCAGCCGATCTTCGTCACCGTCGATCCCGAGCGCGACACGCCGGCCGTGCTCGGCGCCTATGTCGCCAACTTCGGGCCGGACTTCATTGCGCTGCGCGGCGACGCCGCGCAGACGCAGGCCGCGGCCAAGGAGTTCAAGGTCTTCTACGCCAAGGTGCCCGGCAGCACCGAAGCCAGCTACACCATGGACCACACGGCCGGCAGCTATGTCTTCGACACGCGCGGCCGCCTGCGCCTGTTCACACGCTACGGTGCCGATCCGACGGGACTGCAGGCCGACGTGACGCGGTTGCTCGACGAAAGAGAGTGAGCGCAGCGGTGTTCGCCGCGCCCCGACGGTTCGGCTTCAGGCCGTCGCCAGCGCCTTGCGCATCTTCTTGAGCGCGGCCACCTCGATCTGGCGGATGCGTTCGGCGCTCACGCCGTATTCGGCGGCCAGTTCGTGCAGCGTCATGCCGCCCGAAGCGTCGTCGTTGACCTGCAGCCAGCGCTGCTCGACGATGCGACGGCTGCGCGCGTCGAGCACGTCCAGCGCCGTCGCGATGCCGTCGGCGGCCAGCCAGTCGCGGTGCTGCGACTCGAGCAGGCGCGTCGGCTCCTGGCTGTCGTCGGCCAGGTAGGCGATGGGCGCGAAGCTCTCCTCGCCGTCGTCGGCCTGCGGCTCGAGCGCGACGTCGCCGCCGGCCAGCCGCGTCTCCATCTCGATCACGTCGTCGGCCTTGACGTTCAACTGGTGCGCGACGCGCGCCACTTCGGCCGGCGTCAAGGTGTTGCGGTAGGTGTCGGCGGCGGCCGCACCGTCGGTCTGCGCGCCCTTGAGGCTGGCCTTCATCGAGCGCAGGTTGAAGAACAGCTTGCGCTGCGCCTTCGTCGTGGCGACCTTGACCAGACGCCAGTTGCGCAGGATGTATTCGTGGATCTCGGCCTTGATCCAGTGCAGCGCGTAGCTCACGAGGCGCACGCCCTGCTCGGGGTCGAAGCGCTTGACGGCCTTCATCAGGCCGACGTTGCCTTCCTGGATGAGATCGCCGTGCGGCAGTCCATAGCCGAGGTACTGGCGCGATACCGACACCACCAGTCGCAAATGCGACAGGATCAACTGCCCGGCCGCCTGCAGGTCACCCTCGGAGCGCAGGCGGCGGCCGAGCGCCACTTCCTCGGCCTGGGTCAGCATCGGCAGCCGGTTGACGGCCGAGATGTAGGCATCCAGGTTGCCGAGCGACGGCACGACCGACCAGGGGTCGCGGACCGCGAGGAGTTGGGTGGGGGCAGTGGCGGCAGCGTTCATGCAGCGTCAGAGTGGGCAAAGGAGTTTGGGTTCCGAGGATATTAGCACTCTCCGCCGTAGAGTGCTGACAATTCGGCGTGCGACAGAAGCTACCGAACTCCAGCCCATAATACAATGTGTGCGCATACTCACATCGCCCAACGTGTGTCCATGTTGCCGAGCACTTCGTCCAGCGCGGCGAGGAATTCATCCAGCGCCAGCGGCTTGGTCACGTAGTGCACCGCGCCCAGCGTCAGCGCCTGCTGCATGCGTGCCGGCGTGGCGTCCGCCGACACCACGATCACCGGGACGGCCGCGACATCGTCGTCCTTTTTGAAGTGCCGCAGCAATTCCAGGCCGCTGATGTCGGGCAATTGCATGTCGAGCAGGATCAGGTCCGGCCGGTGCCGACGCGCCGCCTGCAGCGCGTCGAGGCCGAGCGTGACCACGTCCAGGCGGATCTGCGGGCGCTGCAGCAGCACGCCGCGCATGACTTCGACGTTGGTCTCGTTGTCCTCGACGTAGAGCACGTGGCGCTGTCGATAGGGAGGCTGAGCGGCCGCCTCGACAGCGGGCTGTTGGGCCGCCGCGACCGCAGCGCCCGTGGCCGCCGCCGGCAGCGTGAGCGTGAAGGTCGAGCCGGCGCCGGGCCGGCTTTGCACGCCGAGTTCGCCGCCCATCAGTTCGGCCAGACGCCGGCTGATGACGAGGCCGATGCCGGTGCCCTCGATGCCGCTGGCCTCGCGACCGAGGCGGTTGTAGGGCTGGAACAGGCCCGACATCTGGCTCTCGGTCATGCCCAGCCCGCTGTCGCACACCTCGATGAGCAGGCGGCCACCCTCGGCATCCAGGCGGGCGCGCACCGTCACCGTGCCGCCTTCGCGGTTGTACTTGACGGCGTTGGACAGCAGGTTGGTCAGCACCTGCTGCAGCCGCGTCGGGTCGGCCAGCGCGGCCGGCAGGTCGGGCGCGATGTCCTCGACGAAAGCGACGCGCCGCTGCGCCGCGGCGGTGGCCAGCAAGGCACAGCAATCGGCCACCAGCGGCGCCAGCGCCACCGGCTCCTGGCTCAGCCGCACCGTGCCGGCCTCGATGCGCGACAGGTCCAGCGTCTCGTTGATGAGTTCCAGCAGGTGCCAGCCGGCGCGCTGCGCCTGTCGTGCCCAGCCCTGCTGGCGCGCGCTCAGCGGCGGCTTTGCGTCGAGCGCCAGCAACTGCGCAAAGCCGATCATCGCGTTGAGCGGCGTGCGCAGTTCGTGGCTCATGCGCGAGAGGAACTCGCTCTTGGCCAGGCTGGCGGCCTCGGCCCGCGCGACGGCACGTTCGGCCTCCTCGAGGCGCAGGTGCTCCTCGATGTCCTCGACCACCGCCACCATGTGCACGACGCGCGCTGTGTCGTCGCGTAAAGCGCCGGCCACGACGCGCGCGTGCAGCACACTGCCGTCGTTGCGCAACAGGCGGATCTGCCGTCGCACCACCGGCACGAGCCCGGCGAGCAGTTCGCGGTGGTCCTGCGCGAGCGCAGGGCGATCGTCCTCGTGCGTCGCACCGAGGACGGCGTGCCCGCGCACGTCGGCGGCCGCCACGCCCAGCATCTCGTACAGGCGCGGATTGGCGTCCAGCAGCACGCCGTGCGGGTCGAGGAAGGCGACGCCCAGCGGCGTATTGTTGAGGATGCTGCGCAAGCGCGCCTCGCTGTGACGCAGGGCCTGCTCGGCCTGCCGGCGCTCGCCGATCTCGTGGCGCAGATCGGCGGTGGCCGCCTGCACGGCACGCTTGGTGCGTCGCGCGTGGCCGGTCACCGTGAGCAGCAGTGCGCCGAACAAGGCCGTGCCCACCAGTCCGGCCACCGTGGCCGGCCACAGCTCGGGACGCCCGAGCGCAGCGTCGACGTGCGCGCTGCGCGCCTGCAGTTCGAGCGTGCGGCCGCCGAAGCTCAGCTTGCGCAATGCAGAGAACTCGTTGTCCGGTCCGGCGGCGCGACAAGGCGCGTTCGCGGCGAGCGGCGTCGGCGAGGCCGAACCATCGGTGTCCAGCAGGCACCAGTGCACTCCTGGGCCGGTCGCCGCGTGCGCGGCATCGGCGGCGAGTTCCCGGCCCAGACCGCCCAGCAGCGCCTCGGTGTCGACGGTGACGAAGAGCACGCCGGTGAAGGCGCTCGCACGCTCGGCGGCATTGCGCGGCACGCGGTCGTAGAGCGCCTGGTACAGCACGATGCCGCTCGAGCCGGCGTCTGACTGAGTGAGGCGAAAGCCGCTGCTGGCCGTCGGTTCGCCACTGTCGCGCGCGCTCAGGATGGCGGCGCGGGCGGCGGGGATCGACAGCGCATTGACGCCTAGAGCGCCGGCGTTGCCGGCGAGCGGCTCGATGACGCGCAGCACGACGGCCTCGCCGTCGCGCTCGAGTGCACGGCCGCCGTCGCGCTGGAAGACGCGAAAGCCGCTGCTCCCCCGCGCGCGGGCGCGCACCTCGAAAGCCGCCAGTTCGGCTGCGGGCACGCGCTCGCTGTAGCCCAGCGCGCGCAGCGACCAGGGCTGGTGCAGCCACCAGGCGGCGGCACTGTGCAGCGTGCTGGCGTCGGTGCGCTGCGCCGCCAGTACCGCTCCGTGCACGGCCTCGAGGGCATACAGCGGTCGCTGCAGGCGCGACTGCAGTTCCGAGTCGAGGAGGTCGACCTGGTGCTCGAAGACCGCCCGGTCGGTGTCGCGATGGCCGCGGTCGATGGCCGCCATCGCTGCCGCCAGCAGCGCCAGCGCCAGCAGCATCGGCAGGCCGAGCGTGCGCCGGCGCAGCCGCCAGTCCTCGCGCGGCTCGCCGATCAGCGTCAGCACGAGCGGCGCACCGATCATCACGCCCAGCGTGTCGCCGAGCCACCACGTGATCCAGTTGCCGGCCGCCTGGTCGGTGCCCAGCGTGCCGGCCGCGGCGAGGGCGAGCGTGGCCACGCTCGGGCTCACCGTGCACGCCAGCACCGCACCGAGCAGGCCGGCCAGCGCGATGTGGCGCGGCTGGTCCAGCACCACCGGTGTGCCGAGCGCGCGCCGCACCAGCCAGGCACCGAGTGCGGCCTGCAACGTCGCGCCCAGCGCGATCGTCAGCGGCAGCCAGACCAGCGCCAGGCCGCTCTGGCCGCGCAGCCAGCCCAGCGACACCTCGACGACCAGCGAGCCGAGCAGCACGCCCGGCCAGGCCGGCGCGCCGTACACCAGGACGGCAGACAGACCGATGCCGGCTGCCGGGTACAGCGGTGCGGCGTACCCCGGCGGCCCGGCGAGCCACAGCGCACCCAGGCCGACGATCGCGTAGGCCAGCGCGGTGGCTGCCGTCAGTGCGACGCGCGCCACCGGGGCGCCGGGCACGCTGTCAAGCCGATGCGGTGTCGCCACGCTGCTCGACCCCGGGGGCGGCAACGACGAAGTCACTTCACATACTCAGACGTTGAACAGGAAGTTCATCACGTCGCCGTCGCGCACGACGTAGTCCTTGCCTTCGGAGCGCATCTTGCCGGCCTCCTTGGCGCCTTGCTCGCCGCCGTGCGCGACGAAGTCGCCGTAGGCGATGGTCTGTGCGCGGATGAAGCCGCGCTCGAAGTCGGTGTGGATCACGCCGGCGGCTTGCGGTGCGGTGTCGCCGACGTGGATCGTCCAGGCGCGCACTTCCTTCTCGCCGGCGGTGAAATAGGTCTGCAGGCCGAGCAGCTTGAAGGCGGCGCGCACCAGCCGCGCCAGTCCCGGCTCGTCCTGGCCCATCTCGTGCAGGAACAGCAGCCGATCCTCGTCGGCCATGTCGGCCAGTTCGGCCTCGGTCTTGGCGCAGATCGCCACCACCGGCGCGTCGCCCTGCTCGCCGCCGTGCTGCCGCGCGTACTCGCGCAGCCGTTCGAGCAGCGGATTGTTCTCGAAGCCGTCCTCGGCGACGTTGCCGACGAACATCTGCGGCTTGGCGGTGATCAGGCACAGCGGCTTCAACACCGCCAGCTCCTCCTTGGCGAAGGCGATCGTGCGCACCGGACGTCCGGCGTCGAGCGCCGCCTCGCACTTGACGAGCACATCGACCAGGCGCTGCGCCTCCTTGTCGCCGCCGGCCTTGGCCTGCTTGGTCCAGCGCGCCAGGCTCTTGGTCACGGTGGCCAGATCGGCCAGGCACAGCTCGGTCTGGATGACCTCGATGTCGGAGATCGGGTCCACGCGGCCGGCCACGTGCACGACGTTGTCGTCCTCGAAGCAGCGCACGACATTGACGATGGCGTCGGTCTCGCGGATGTGGCTGAGGAACTGGTTGCCCAGGCCCTCGCCCTGGCTGGCGCCGGCCACCAGGCCCGCGATGTCGACGAACTCGACGATCGCCGGCAGCACGCGCTGCGGCTCGACGATCGCGGCCAGCCTGGCCAGGCGCGGGTCGGGCACCTCGACGATGCCGACGTTGGGCTCGATCGTGCAGAACGGGTAGTTCTCGGCCGCGATGCCGGCCTTGGTGAGGGCGTTGAAAAGGGTGGACTTGCCGACATTGGGCAGGCCCACGATGCCGCACTTGAGGCTCATGAGGTTTCTTTCGCGACGGGACAGCGCGCCACCGCTCAGGTCTGCGGCGCGCGCGTCGAACCGAGCATTTTCCACTACCGCTTGGGTCGCGGCGTCCTGCGCGCCGCGGCACGGAAGCGGGCTGCAAGCGGTCTCAGAAGCGGTAGCTCACCTGCGCCGTCTGGCCCACCCGCAGCACGCGCAGGGTGCCTTCGACGATGACGGCGTTCATGCCGAACGTGACCCCGCCCTTCATGCGCGCATCGGCTCGAAAGCCCGCCAGCGTGTCGCCCACCGCCGGCGCGCTGACGCCGGTGGCGGGGTCGACGTTGGGGATCGTGCAGCGCACGCAGGGCTTGACGAGCCTGAGCCGCACCGGGCCTTCGTCGGTGGCGAGGCTCAGCTCGTCGATGTGGTCCTCGTCGAAGGCCTCGAGGCCTTCGAGCACGACGTTGGGCCGAAAGCGCTCGATGCCGACGCCAGCGCCGCCGGCGCGCACCAGCCGGACGTTGAGTTCGGCGAGCGATGCCGTGCCCAGCACGAGCAGCGGAAAGCCGTCGACGAACGACGTCTCGGCCTCGATGTCGCCGGTCCACTCGTGGCTGGCCAGTCGGCGCTGGTCGGGGTCGAAGCGCACGAGGCGCACTCGCTGCCCGAGGAAGTCGCCGAACCACTGCGCTGCGAGGTCGCCCATGTCGAAAGCGCGCACCTCGTCGTTCCATACGCGTGCCCGCGTCGCGGCCTCGACCGCATCGAGCCGCAGGTGCAGCGCCAGCATGCCGGGGGCGCGCAGCACGAGGTCGTCGGTGCGCAGCTGCGTCGAGACGAGTGCCATGCGCGGCCAGGCGCGCTGCGTCAGCATCACGCCTTGCTCGTCGACCACCATCCAGGCGCGGTCCAGCTCGAGCCCGGTCTCGACCAGCCGCGCCGCGTCGACCGCCCTGCCGGCGCAGGACTTGATCGGGTGGATGTGCAGGGCCGCGATGCGGCAGGTGATGGCGTCCAACGCAGCCTCGCGAAGCGGGGATCGGCGGCACCGACGCCGCGCAAGGGAATGCGGGCATTGTGACGCGCCCGTGCCGGCCCGGTTCCTACAATAGCGGCATGCAAGGCTGCGACATCCTCGTGCGCGGCGACGGCGCCGTCGGTGCCGCCGCCGCGCTGGCGTTGTCGCGCGCGGGGTTCGAGGTGGCGCTGCTCGGGGCCACGATGCCTCCCACGGCGCCCGTGGCGGACGACGTGCGCGCCTACGCACTCAACGGCGCTTCCGTGCAACTGCTGCGCGCGCTGAAGGTGTGGGACGCGATCCCGCACGAAGCGCGCACGCCGGTGCACGACATGCGCATCGAGGGCGACGTGCCCGGAGTGCACCTGGACTTCTCGGCCTGGAGCGAAGCCGTGCCGCAGTTGGCGTGGATCGTCGACGCCGCCGCGCTCGAGCGCACGCTGCGCGAGGCGCTGCGCTTCGCGCCGCACGTGCGGCGCGTCGATGCCGAGCTGCCGTGCGCGCTCACCGTGCTCGCCGAAGGCAAGGGCTCTGCGACGCGCGCGCGGCTCGGCGCACGCATGGCCAGCCAGCCTTACGGCCAGCGCGCCATCGCCGCGCGCCTGGCGTCGGATTGCCCGCACGCGGGCCTGGCGCGCCAGTGGTTCCGGGCGCCCGACGTGCTGGCGCTGCTGCCGATCGACCAGCCGGTGCCGGGCCAGGGTCTGGCGCTCGTGTGGTCGCTGCCCGAGGCGCGCGCACGCGAACTGCTGGCGCTGGACGGCGCGGCGTTCGAGGCGGAGCTGATGGCGGCCACCGGCGGCGTCGCCGGCCAGTTGAAGCTCGCCAGTGCGCGCGCCGCCTGGCCGCTGTCGATCGGCTACGCCGAGCCGGTGTTCGGGCCGGGCTGGGTGCTGCTCGGCGATGCCGCGCATGTGGTGCATCCGCTGGCCGGGCAGGGTCTCAACCTCGGCTTCGGCGATGTCGCCTCGCTGGCCGAGGTGCTGGCGGCGCGCGAGCCCTGGCGCGCGCTCGGCGACCAGCGGCTGCTCGCGCGCCACGCCCGCCGCCGCGAGGCGCCGGTGCGCACGATGGGCCTGCTCACCGACGCCTTGCTGCAGTTGTTCGCCGCGCCGCAGCCGCTCGCCAAGGAACTTCGCAACCGCGGGCTGGATCTGGTGAACCGCCTGCCGCCGCTCAAGCATCTGCTGGCCCGACAGGCGATCGGGCGCGATGCCTCTCTTCACGGGCTCTGACGGCGCCGTCCGATGCCCATGGCCGCCGACGCGGCCGCCGCACACCGTATTTCGAGGATGCCAACCATGAAACCGACGATCCGACGCGCCGCATTCGCCGCCCTGCTGTTCGCCTTGGCCGGCCCGCTGCTGGCGCAGGAGGCCGTGATCCGCAAGACGCTCGCCGAGCGGCTGCCCAAGCTGCCTCCGATCGACGAAGTGACGCGCACGCCGATTCCGGGGCTGTGGGAGGTGCGCATGGGCACCGACCTCGTGTACACCGACGACAAGGGCGATCACCTGATCGTCGGCGCCTCGATCATCGACACCAAGACGCGTGTCGACCTGACCGAGGCGCGCGTGGACAAGCTGACCGCCATCGACTTCGCCAAGTTGCCGCTGGCCGATGCCATCACCATCAAGCAGGGCACGGGCGCGCGCAAGATGGCGGTGTTCGTCGATCCCAACTGCGGCTACTGCAAGCGCTTCGAGCGCGACCTCGTGCAGCTCAAGGACGTGACGATCTACGCCTTCCTGATGCCCATCCTCGGCCCCGACTCGACGCTCAAGGCGCGCGACATCTGGTGCACCAAGGACGCGGCCAAGGCCTGGCGCTCGTGGATGATCGAGGGCGTCGCCGCCGCTGCGGCGCCGGCCAAGTGCGACACCGCTGCGCTCGAGCGCAACGTCGCCTTCGGCCGCAAGCACAAGATCAACGGCACGCCGGCCGTCGTGTTCGAGGACGGCACGCGCAGGCCGGGCGTGATCCCGCTCGAGATGGTCGAGCGGCTGCTCGGACAGGCGCCGGGCGCCAAGAAGTCCTGAACCAGGGCCGCCCCCGGCGCGCCTGCCGCGCCGCGCCCGAGGCTTAGCAGGCTGTTAGAGATGAACGCCGTTCCCGTCCCCGCCGGCAGCGCGCCGTCGCACCTCGCCCAGCGCCTGGGCTACCTCGGCCTGGCGCCGTTCGTGCTCGGCGCGGCACTGGTCTGGCTGGTGCGCGCCGAAGCGCTGCCGTATGCGGCGCAGGCGCTGTCGGCCTACGCGGCGCTCATCGTGTCGTTTCTCGGCGGCGTCCATTGGGGTCTGGCGATGCGCCAGAGCGTGCCGTCGCCGCGGCTGCTGGGGTGGGGTATGGCGCCCGTGCTCGCCGGCTGGATCGGCGTCATGATGCCGGCGGCCAGCGGGCTCGTGCTCGGTGGCGTCATGTTGCTCGCCGGCTGGTTCGTCGATCGGCGTCTCTATGCCGAGCAAGGTCTCGGTGCCTGGTTGACGCTGCGTTTTCGGCTCAGCGTCGGCGCGGCTCTGTGCTGCTTCATCGGGGCGGCTGGCACGTGAGGGCGGCCCTTCCTTGCCGGACGCGCGTGACGCGGTGGATGTCGCGGCCGGCGCGGCGGTGAGCGGCTGCTGCGCGTACCGCCGGCCGTGACCGTGCTGCGCGCGCCTGCATCGACGACGCCTCGGCGGCGTCGGCGGGCGCTGCTGCTGTTGCTGCCGTCGGTGCTGCTCGTGCACCTGTGGCTGGTCGATCGCTACGCGCCGCAGGGATTCGCAACGGGCGACGCGTCAACGCGCATGGTGCGCATCGATGTGGCCTTCGTGCGCGAGTTGCGCCCGGCGCCGCCGCCGTCGGTGATTCGGACGCCGCCTGCGCTGCGGCACGCGTTGCGGCCGGTGAGGGCGCTGGCGCCGCTCGGCGCGGCGAGCGCAGCGCCTCTTGCCGCGGCGGCGGGTGCCCTGTCCGAAGCCATTCCCGAGGCGATGCTCGAGGTCATGCCCGAGGCGAAGCTCGAACGTCTGGCCGAGCCCTTGCCGGCGCCGCTCGTCGCAGCGCAGGCCGCACCCGCTGCCGCTGCCGAGGCGCCACCCGCAGCACAGGCCGAAGCGCAGGAGTCGGCCCTGCCCGCAGCCGCATCGCCGGCGGCCGCCAGCGACCCTGCCTTCGAATGGCCGCCATCGACCCGGCTGACCTATCTGCTCACCGGCAACTACCGTGGTCCGGTGGAGGGTCAGGCGCGCGTCGACTGGCTGCTGACGGGCCGGCGCTACCAGGTGCATCTGGAACTCTCGGTCGGCCCGTCGTTCGCGCCGCTGGTGGCACGCCGCATGTCGAGCGACGGCGAAGTCACGGCCGACGGTCTTGTGCCGCGTCGCTACGAGGAAGAGACGCGCGTGGCGTTCCAGCAGCCGCGCACGGTGGCGATGGCCTTCGGCGCCGAGCGCGTCGTGCTCGCCGACGGCCGCGAGGTGCCGCGCCCGGGCGGCGTGCAGGACAGTGCCAGCCAGTTCGTGCAGATGACCTGGTTGTTCACGACGCGCGCCGGGCTGCTGGCGCGCGGCCACAAGGTCGAGATCCCGCTCGCGCTGCCGCGTGCCGTCGACCTGTGGACCTACGACGTGCTGGGCGAGGAGACCGTCTACACCGCGACCGGCCCGGTGCAGGCGATGCACGTCAAGCCGCGCCGCGAGGCGCGACCCGGAGCGGCGCTGACGGCCGAGTTCTGGGTCGCGCCGACGTTGCAGTACCTACCGGTGCGCATCGTCATCCGCCAGGATGCCCAGACCTGGGTCGACCTGCTCCTCGAGCGGCTGCCGCAGCAGGCGCTGAGATAGCCGACCGCGAGAGCCGTGAGTGCGCATGGCCGCTCCAAAGCGCTCACACCGGAGCGCGTGAGCGCGGAGGTTGCCTTATGAGCGCCGTGCACGGCCCCGTATAGTCGCCGGCACCGTCCGGAGGCCTGCCATGAACGACGAAGCCCTGATCCTCACCGAACTGCGCGGCGAAGGTGTGCGTCGCACCGCGCTCATCACGCTCAACCGGCCCAAGCAGCTCAATGCGCTGAGCACGCCGCTGATGGAGCAACTCGGCGCCGCCTTGCGCCGCTTCGACGACGACGGCGCCGTCGGCTGCATCGTCATCACCGGCAGCGACAAGGCCTTCGCCGCCGGCGCCGACATCGCGGCGATGGCGAAGAAGACCTATGCCGAGGCGCTGGCCGAGCCCTTCATCACGCGCAACTGGGAGACCGTGCTCGGCGTGCGCAAGCCGGTGATCGCCGCGGTGGCCGGTTTCGCTTTGGGCGGCGGCTGCGAGCTGGCGATGATGTGCGACTTCATCATCGCCGCCGATACGGCCAAGTTCGGTCAGCCCGAAATCAAGATCGGCATCGTTCCGGGCGCCGGCGGCACGCAGCGGCTGCCGCGCGCGGTGGGCAAGAGCAAGGCGATGGACATGGTGCTCACCGCGCGCATGATGGACGCCGCCGAGGCCGAGCGCGCGGGGCTCGTCTCGCGCATCGTCGGCGCCGACAAGCTGCTCGACGAGGCCTTGGCCGCGGCCGAGGTGATCAATGCGCTCAGCCCGGCGAGCGTGGCGCTGGCCAAGGCCTGCGTCAACAAGAGCTTCGAGGGCGGCTTGCGCGACGGCGTCGACTACGAGCGGCGCATCTTCCACTCGCTCTTTGCCACCGAGGACCAGAAGGAAGGCATGGCGGCCTTCCTGGAAAAGCGCAAGCCGGTCTGGCGCGAGCGCTAGAGCGCTAGAAGGCGGCTCGAGGCCGGTCAGGGCTGGAGCCAGCGTGCGCCGCTGGCATCGAATGCGGCGCGGCGGTGACCCTCGGGGTGGATCTCGGTCCAGTCGAGCGCGACGATGCTGGCGACGACGAGCGCGAAGTGTCCTTGGCTGCCGCGCTCGGTGCCCGGGCGCTCGATCACGCTGCCCGGCGCCAGCGGCGCGAAGTAGTCCTGCGCGGCAGGCGTCGCTGCCAGCCGCGCCCAGCGCGATGCCACTGCCGGCCCCGAAGTCAGCGCCTCGAGCGTGACGGCCAGCCGCAACTGCCAGCCGAGTTCGCGCGACCACAGCAGCAGCGTGCCTTCGGGGTGCGCCTCGAGGTGCCGCACCTTCGGGCTGCGCGCGTCGGTGTAGAAGATCACGCGCCGCGCGCCCGGTTCGACTTCGCGCAGCACCACCGAGCGGGCATCGGCGCGGCCGCCGTCCAGCGTAGCGAGCGTGGCCACGCGCCAGCCGTGCCCGGCGGCGCGCACGCACTCGTCCAGCTCCTGCCAGACCGCCCGCTCGATGGCGGCGAGGGTGGTCGGGCGCTGCGGGCTCATCTCACTCGCCGCTGGCGGCTGCCGCGTCACCGCCTTCGCGCCGCAGCGCGGGAAACAGGATCACGTCGCGGATGCTCGGGCTGTCGGTGAGCAGCATCACGAGGCGGTCGATGCCGACGCCGCAGCCGCCGGCCGGCGGCATGCCGTATTCGAGCGCGCGGATGTAGTCGGCGTCGTAATACATCGCTTCCTCGTCGCCGGCGTCCTTGTTGGCGGCCTGGGCGGCGAAGCGCTCGGCCTGGTCCTCGGGGTCGTTGAGCTCGGAGAAGCCATTGGCCATCTCGCGCCCGGTGACGAACAGCTCGAAGCGCTCGGTGACGGAGGGGTCGGTGTCGGAAGCGCGCGCCAGCGGCGACACTTCCACCGGATAGTCGATGATGAAGGTCGGCTGCACGAGCTTGTCTTCGACCAGCGCCTCGAAGACGCCGAACTGAAGCTCGGCCAGCGTCCAGTGCGCAGGCGGCTCCTCGCCAAGCGCCTTCAGGCGCGCGTACAGCAGCGCCTTGTCGGCGGCGTCGGCAGGCGTGAGGCCGGCGTGCGCGACGAGCGCATCGCGCACCGTCAGGCGCGCGAACGGCTGGTCGAGGTCGATCGTCTGCCCGGCATAGGTCAGCACCGCCGAGCCGGTGGCCGCGCGCGCGGCGTGGCGCAGCAACTGCTCGGTGAAGTCCATCAGCTCGCGGTGCGTCCAGTACGCCGCGTAGAACTCCATCATCGTGAACTCGGGGTTGTGGCGAACGCTCAAGCCCTCGTTGCGGAAGTTGCGGTTGATCTCGAACACGCGCTCGAAGCCGCCGACCACCAGGCGCTTCAGGTACAGCTCGGGTGCGATGCGCAGGAACATCTGCTGCTCGAGCGCGTTGTGGTGCGTGACGAAGGGCTTGGCGTTGGCGCCGCCCGGAATCGGGTGCAGCATCGGCGTCTCGACTTCGAGAAAGCCGTGCTCGACCATGAAGTTGCGAATCGAGCTCACCGCCTTGCTGCGCGCCACGAAGCGCGCGCGCGCCGCGTCGTCGG
>JAGWTJ010000067.1 GCA_028869005.1 Burkholderiales bacterium
ATCATCGGTGGATGCTTGCGGCCCAGCAGAATGTCCAGAAAGGTCAAATCGCCACTCCCCCGGCTCGTGCCGGCCGCACCGCCGACGAGCCGCCCGCTTGTTAAGAAGTTACTTCAATGCTAGCAATAAAACCCTTGTGGTCCAAAGAGAAACCGACCCGGACCGGTAAGGGGACGTTGCCAAGCGCCGACGTGTCTTCGGCCGCCGGCGGGCGCTGCGCGAGGTCCTGAGGCTTCGGGAGCGCCCGGCCGGGCGCTCTCGCACACGGCTGGCGTGAGGTTGTTCACGCGCCGAGGGGGTCCAAGCCGGCCCGCTGGCCGGGAGCGTCCGGCCGCCCCGCGAGCGGTCGCCGTACAACACGTCACCACTGCGGGAATCACGTGCCATCTCCGGGCACCGGGATAATGTGGACGCACCATGGCCGACAACGACGACGCTCCCCGCCCCGCCCCTGCCGCATCGCGTCACGCGCGCAGCTCGGTTGCACCGTGGGCCCGCATGGCGCTGCGCGCGCTGGGCTGGGTGCTCGGCCTGGCGGCCGGCGGCCTGGCGGCGCTGCTACTCGTGATCGCCGTGGCGCTGGCCGTGGCCTACCCGAACCTGCCCGACGTCAGCGCGCTGACCGACTACCGGCCCAAGCTGCCGCTGCGCGTGTTCTCGGCCGACGGCGTGCTGCTCGGCGAGTTCGGCGAGGAGCGCCGCAACTTCACGCCGATCGGCGAGATCCCGCAGGTGATGAAGGATGCCGTGCTGGCCGCCGAGGATGCGCGCTTCTATCAGCACGGAGGCGTCGACTACAAGGGCATCGCGCGGGCCGCGCTCGAGAACCTGCACGACGCGCGCAGCCAGGGCGCGAGCACGATCACGATGCAGGTCGCGCGCAACTTCTACCTGAGCACGGAGAAGACGTTCACGCGCAAGATCTACGAGATCCTGCTCGCGCTCAAGGTCGAGCGGCTGCTCACCAAGGACCAGATCCTCGAGCTGTACATGAACCAGATCTACCTGGGTCAGCGCGCGCACGGCTTCGCGGCGGCTTGCGAGATCTACTTCGGCAAGAAGCTCAAGGACATCACGGTCGCCGAAGCGGCGATGCTCGCCGGACTGCCCAAGGCGCCGTCGGCCTACAACCCGATCGCCAACCCCAAGCGGGCGATCGTGCGCCAGCGCTACATCATCGACCGCATGTACGAAACCGGCTTCATCACCGAAGCCCAGCACGACGAGGCGCTGGCGCAGGCACTGCGCTACCGTGAGCCCGCCGAGAACCCGGTGCACGGCGAGTACGTGGCCGAGACGGCACGCCAGCTCGTCTTCGCGCAATACGGCGAGGCGGCCTACACGCGCGGTCTGAACGTCTATCTGGCGCTCGATTCCGGTGAACAGGAAGTGGCCTATCACGCGCTGCGCAAAGGGCTGATGGACTACGAACTCAGGCAGGTCTACCGCGGCCCGGAGGCCTACGTCGATCTGCCGGCCGACGCCGCGCTGATCGACACCCGCGTCGCCGAGGCGCTGGCCGATCATCCCGACAACGACGACCTGCTGGCCGCCGTGGTGCTCGAGGCGTCGCCGCGCAAGGTGGTGGCGATGCTGCAATCCGGCGACAGCATCACGGTCACCGGCAAGGGCCTCGAGCCGGTCACTTCGGGCCTGGCCGAGAAGGCCTCGGCCAAGGTGCAGATCCGCCGCGGCGCCGTGGTACGTGCGATGAAGAACGCCAAGGGCGATTGGATGCTCACGCAGCTGCCCGAGGTCGAGGGCGCCTTCGTCGCGATGGATCCGCGCGACGGCGACATCCGCGCGCTGGTCGGCGGCTTCGATTTCGGCAAGAGCAAGTTCAACCACGTCACGCAGGCCTGGCGCCAGCCGGGCTCGAGCTTCAAGCCCTTCATCTACTCGGCGGCGCTCGAGCGCGGCTTCACGCCCAACACCGTCGTCAACGATGCGCCGCTGTTCTTCGACGCCAGCACCACCGGCAGCCAGCCCTGGGAGCCGAAGAACTACGACGGCAAGTACGAAGGCCCGATGACGCTGCAGACCGGACTGGCCAAGTCCAAGAACATGGTCTCGATCCGCGTGCTGCAGGCCAGCGGCGTCAAGTTCACGCAGGACTGGCTGGCCAACTTCGGCTTCGAGGCCGACAAGCATCCGGCCTACCTAACGATGGCGCTCGGTGCCGGCTCGGTGACGCCGATGCAGATGGCCGTCGCCTACAGCGTGTTCGCCAACGGCGGCTATCGCGTCGAGCCCAGGCTCATCACGCGCATCACCGACCAGCGCGGCAAGGTGCTGCTCGACGTGCCCGCCAAGCCGCTCGACGAGGCGATGCACGGCCTGCCCGAACGCAACGCCTTCGTCATGACGACGATGCTGCAGGAGGTCACGCGCTCGGGCACCGCGGCGCGCGCGCAGGCGACGTTGAAGCGCGCCGACATCTACGGCAAGACCGGCACCACCAACGACTCGATGGACGCCTGGTTCGCGGGCTTCCACCCGACGCTCACCGCCATCGTCTGGATTGGCTACGACACGCCCAGGAAGCTCGGCGACCGCGAGACCGGTGGGGGTCTGGCGCTGCCGGTGTGGATCGACTTCATGGGGCGCGAACTGCGCGGCGTGCCAGTGGTGCCGCTGGTGCCGCCGCCGGGCGTGGTGCAGCAGGGCGTCGGCTGGGTCTACGAGGAGTACGCGAACGGCGCCGGCGTCGCCAGCGTCGGCCTCGACGAACAAGTGCCGCGCACGCCGAGCACCGACGAGCGCAACGGCATCCTCGACCTGTTCCGGCGATGAGCGGCATGGGTCGCCTGCGGCTTCCTGATTCGAGCCGGACGGCGCGGCAGGTGCGGGCTTGTGCAGCGGCAACGCTGGTGCTGCCGTTCCTCGCGGCGCTCAGCGGCTGCGGCCAGAAGGGCCCGCTCAGGCTGCCGACGGCCGCGGCGAGCGCGCCCGCCGCAGCTTCGCCCGCAGGCGCGGCCGCAGCGTCCACCGCGCCCGGTCCGCCTGTCGCAAATCGAATCCCACCATGACCCTGCCCGGCGCCCCCTTCGTCGCGCGCCGCGACGGCGAGCTCGAGCTCGAAGGCCATTCGCTCGCTGCCCTGGCGCGCGAGTTCGGCACGCCGCTCTACGTCTACTCGCGCGGCGCGATGCGGGCGGCGCTGGCCGGCTACCGGCGCGCACTGCACGGCCGGCCCCACCTCGTGTGCTATGCGATGAAGGCCAATTCGAGCCTGGCCGTGCTGCAGACCTTCGTCGAGGCCGGTTGCGGCTTCGATATCGTCTCGGCCGGCGAACTCGAGCGCGTGCTCGCCGCCGGCGGCAGCGCCGACAAGGTGGTGTTCTCGGGTGTCGGCAAGACAGGCGCCGAGATGCAGCGCGCGCTCGAGGCCGGCGTGCGCTGCTTCAACGTCGAAAGCCGCGGCGAACTCGATCGTCTGGATGCGGTGGCACGCGCCGCCGGCCGGCGCGCGCCCGTGAGCCTGCGCATCAACCCCGACGTCGACGCGCGCACGCATCCCTACATCTCGACCGGCCTGAAGAGCAACAAGTTCGGTATCGCGCACGGCGAGGCGCTGGCCACCTATCGGTACGCCGCGTCGCTCGCCGGCATCGAGGTGAGCGGTATCGACTGCCATATCGGGTCGCAGATCACCGAGGTCGAGCCCTATCTGGACGCGCTCGATCGCCTGCTCGATCTGGTCGAAGCGGTGGAGGCCGCCGGCGTGCCGATTCGCCACCTCGACCTGGGCGGCGGCCTCGGCATCAGGTACGCCGACGAGGCTCCACCCGCAGCCGACGAACTGGTCGGCCGCCTCATCGCGCGACTCGACGCGCGCGGCCATGGCGCGCGTGAACTGCTGTTCGAGCCGGGCCGCTCGCTGGTCGGCAATGCCGGAGTGCTGCTGACCGAGGTGCTGTACCTCAAGCGCGGCACTGCGATCGACGTGGCGGCCGGCGCGGCGCGCAATTTCTGCATCGTCGACGCGGCGATGAACGACCTGATGCGACCGGCTCTTTACGAAGCCTGGATGGCCATCGAGCCGTGCCGTCTGCGCGCCGATGCGGCCGAGCGCTGGGACATCGTCGGCCCGGTGTGCGAGTCTGGCGACTGGCTCGGCCGCGACCGGATGCTCGTGGTGGCGCCGGGCGACGTGCTGGCCGTGCTTTCGGCCGGTGCCTACGGCATGTCGATGGCCAGCAACTACAACTCGCGGCCCCGCGCTGCCGAGGTGATGATCGACGGCCCCCGCGCGACCCTCATCCGCGAACGCGAGACGGCCGGCGAGTTGTTCGCGCGCGAGCGGCTGCTGGCGCGCTGATGCCGTGCGGCGGCTGCGACCTCAGTGCAACTGCACCGGTCCGTACCAGCAGCGCGCCTGCGATCGCGTGTTGTCGCTGTCGGTCATGTAGGCGATCGACGTCAGTCGGCCCGGCTCCTCGCCGAACGCTAGGCGGAAGTCGGCCGCGAGATCGCGGCGATGGTCGCGCCAGCGGCGCAACTCGGCCGCACCGGAGTCGACCACGATCTTGCGGATGCGGTCGCTGCGCTGGCTGACGACGACGGTGCCCACGGGCAGTTGCGGATCCCAGACGTACATCAGCGTGGCGTAGGGCGGCATCTCGCCGGTGAGGGCCTGCAGCAGTTCGAACTGCATGCGTGTGCGCAACGGCAGGCGGCCGATGTCGCCGTCGAAGCCGAACAGCACCCGGGCCGGCGTGTCCTCGCGCTCGGGCATGGACAGGTTTGCGGTGGCAATGAGCTCGGGCACCCACCACGAAAAGCTCACCTCCCGCACACGCTGCGGCTCGACACTCACGCGCTTGCGCCACAGGCTCGCCGAGCGCTCGGAATCGGCCATCAATGCGGGGCGGCCGTCCTTTTCTGCGCGCACGTAGCGCGTCACCGCCTTGCCGGGCAGAGGCAACGACTGCCAGCCGTCGGCGTCGAGCGATGATGGCGAGTTGGCGCAGCCGACAAGGCCGGTAACACACACGAAAAGGACGGACAGGCGTAAGTTCAAAGCCGCGATCCACGCCAAAAAAATGGCCGCCCGAGGGCGGCCACTTGCAAGAGCCGCTCCGACTGGCGGTAGCCAGCCGGAACGAAACTTCGATCAGAACGCGTGACGCACGCCGAGCACGAGGCCTTGCGACTTGCCACCCGCGACCGAGCCCAACCCGAGTCCGACGTTCATCGCGGCACCCGTGTCGTTGTTGATCGACGAGTACGTGGTGTACAGCGCGGTGCGCTTGGACATGTCGTACTGATAGCCGACCGCCCACTGCTTGGCCTGCAGCGCGGAGCTGCTGCCGTTGCTCTTCGTGAACGACGCCTTCAGCGTGCTGGCGCCGATGGCGTAGGTACCGGCGATCAGCCAGGTCTTCTGGTCAAGGCTCGAATAGTCGCGCTTGCTGTACTGACCGATCAAGGTCGCCGGGCCGAAGGCGTAGGAGGCGCCGATGTTCTTGTCTGTGTAGCCATCGATCATCGCGCCGGTCTGCGAGGTCTTGCCGTAGGCGGCAGCGACGTTCAACGGGCCCGCGGCGTAGCCGAGGCGGCCGCCCTGGTACTTCTGACCCTGCAGCCCTTGACCCGCAGCCATCTGGAGCTGGCCGTACAGACCACCCATCGCCGGCAGGAAGTAGCCGACCGTGCTGTTGTCACGAACCAGCGTGACGTTGCCGCCACCCAGGGGATTGACCAGGTTCAGCATCGAGCCCGGGCCGTTGGTGCCGAACGGATCGAAGATCGTGTAGTTCCAGAACGACGGCGTGTAGTCACGGCCGATGCGCACTTCACCGAAGTTGCCCATCAGGCTGACCGTCGAACGGCGGTTGAACATCACCGAGCCGAAGCCGTTGCTGCCGCCGACGGCGCCGGTTTCGTTCGTCATGCCGGCCTCGAGCCAGAAGCCCGCCTTCAGGCCGCCGCCCATGTCCTCGACACCGCGGAAGCCGAGCCGGTTGCTGTTGAGCTGGTTGCTGGCCACGCCCTTGAGCGAGGTGTTGTCGTTCTTGGTCCAGAACACCGACTGGTCGACGATACCGAACAGGGTCACGGACGACTGTGCCGAAGCCACGCCGGCAAACGCGGTCAGCGCGGCCAGGGCGAGTAGAGATTTTTTCATTGCTACGATCTCCTAGGTTGAAACTAGAGGTCCCGATCGGGGAGGTCACCCGCTGGAAACTGGCAGTGGGCTGATCAGGCCAACCTCCTCAGCGGAAGTTGGGTGTATTGCACCAGACCCCCGCCGCCCTTGCCAGGGATTGGGCCGCAATAAGCCCTCATATGTTGTCTGACAACAACGCGGGGGACGCCGACCGCGGGGCCACAGCGGACTATCCTCCTGCCACATGAAATCGACGGATCGCTGGTTGATCGCGGCCGACAACGCACTGCGCACGCTGGCAGGCGCGTCGCAGGCGGCGCGCGCCAATCCGGCCGCACTGACGGCCGAAGCCGAACTCGCCGAACCCGATCGGCGCCTGGCCGGCGCGCTCATGCGCGTCAATCACGTCGGCGAGGTCTGCGCCCAGGCGCTGTATCAGGCGCAGGCCTTGACGGCGCGCAGCGAGCCGTTGCGCCGGCAGATGGCGGCGTCGGCACGCGACGAGATCGACCATCTGGCCTGGACGCAGCAGCGGCTGGCCGAACTGCACGACCGTCCGAGCCTGCTGAACCCGCTGTGGTATGCCGGCGCGTTCGGCCTCGGATTGCTGGCCGGCCGGCTCGGCGACCGGGCGAGCCTGGGCTTCGTCGTCGAGACCGAGCGCCAGGTCGAGCAGCATCTGGCGGGCCACCTCGACCGGCTGCCGGCGGCCGACGCGCGCTCGCGCGCGATCGTCCGGCAGATGAAGGACGACGAGCGCAGGCACGCGGACGGCGCGCGCGCCGCTGGTGGCGTCGAGCTGCCGCTGCCGGTGCGCGCTGCGATGCGCGCCGCCGCGCGCGTCATGACGAGCACCGCGCACCGGATCTGAGCACCGCCGAGTTCAGACCTCGACCAGTTCGAAGCTGGTCTCGATCGCTGCCGTCTTGCCGAGCATGATGCTGGCCGAGCAGTACTTCTCGTGTGACAGCGCAATGGCGCGCTGCACCGCCGTGGCGCTCAAAGCGCGGCCGCTGACCACGAAGTGCATGCGGATGCGCGTGAACACCTTGGGATCCTCACCGGCGCGCTCGGCATCGAGCCGCACCTCGCAACCGCGCACGTCGTGGCGGCCACGCTTGAGGATCAGCACGACGTCGTAGGCCGTGCAGCCGCCGGTACCGGCGAGCACGGTCTCCATCGGGCGGGGCGCCAGGTCACGACCACCGCCGTCGGGCGCGCCATCCATCGCGAGCAGGTGCCCACTTCCAGTTTCGGCGATGAAGCCCATGCCCGTGGCGGGGGTCCAGTGAACGGTGCATTTCATCGCGCTTCGATCCATCGGTTCCATCGAGGGCGCGACGTTGCCGTCTGCGCCCGAAACGGTGTTCTGGAGTCGGCGCTCCAAACTCACCCCGACTTCGATATTGCAGTGCAGCATTCCGATGCTAGACTGCGCCGCATGGGGTGAGCACAGGCGCCCACTCCGCCGATTGTCTCCTCCACCTCCAAACTTGGTGGATTGGGCCCGATGCCGCAAGGGATCGGGCCCTCTTTTTGGCTCTTCGGCGCGCGTTCGCGCCGCCCAATGACGCCAATGACGCGCGCGGACGCTGACTTATGATCCGGCGCCCCTGCCCCTGGTCCGCCCGGACCCGCACCTCGCGATGGCCCTGCGTGCGGGCCTTCCCGGTTCGCCGCATGTCCGCTACCACCCGCCTCCCCCCCGCGGCCGCATCCGGCGCGCCGTCCGAACCGCCCGCGCCACCCGGACCGCGCGCGCAGCGCATTGCCGCCGACTACCTCAAGCGCATCCTCACCGCGCGTGTCTACGACGTGGCGCGCGAGACGGCGCTCGAACCGGCGCGCGCGCTGTCGCGGCGCCTGGGCGTGCATGTGCTGCTCAAGCGCGAGGACCAGCAGCCGGTGTTCAGCTTCAAGCTGCGCGGCGCCTACAACAAGATGGTGCGCCTGGACGCCCAGGCGCTGGCACGCGGCGTGATCTGCGCCTCGGCCGGCAACCACGCGCAGGGTGTTGCACTGGCGGCCCGCCGCCTGGGCTGCCGCGCCGTGATCGCGATGCCCGTCACCACCCCCCGGCTCAAGGTGGACGCCGTGCATGCGCTCGGCGGCGAGGTCGTGCTGCACGGAGACAGCTACTCCGACGCCTACGAGCACGCCCTCGGGCTGCAGCGCGCGCAGGACCTGACCTTCGTGCATCCGTTCGACGACCCGGACGTGATCGCCGGCCAGGGCACGGTCGCGATGGAGATCCTGCGCCAGCACCAGGGACCGCTGGACGCCGTGTTCGTCCCGATCGGCGGCGGCGGCCTCGTCGCCGGCGTCGCGGCCTACATCAAGGCGGTGCGTCCCGAGGTGCGCGTGATCGGCGTGCAGACGGTCGACTCCGACGCCATGCGCCGCTCCGTCGAGCAGGGGCGGCGCGTCACGCTGGCCGATGTCGGGCTGTTCTCCGACGGCACCGCGGTCAAGCAAGTCGGCGCCGAGACGTTCCGGGTCGCGCGCGAACTGGTCGACGACTACGTGCTCGTCGACACCGACGCGCTGTGCGCCGCCGTGAAGGACATGTTCCAGGACACGCGCAGCGTGCTCGAGCCGGCCGGTGCGCTGCCGGTGGCGGCACTCAAGCAGTACGTCGAGCGCCACAAGTGCAAGGGCCGCACCTTCGTGGCGATCACCAGCGGCGCCAACATGAACTTCGATCGGCTGCGCTTCGTCGCCGAACGCGCCGAGTTCGGCGAGCGGCGCGAAGCGCTGTTCGCGGTGACGATTCCCGAGGAGCGCGGCTCGTTCAGGCGCTTTTGCGAACTGATCGGCCCGCGCGCGGTGACCGAGTTCAACTACCGCATCAGCGATGCGCAGGTGGCACATGTCTTCGTCGGGCTGGCGATCGGACGGCGCGACGAGGCCGAGCGCATCGAGCGCCATTTCGTCAGGCACGGATTCGCCACCGTCAACCTCACCGACGACGAACTCGCCAAGGAGCATGTGCGCCACATGGTGGGCGGACGCAGCGAGCTGGCGGTCGACGAGCGGCTGTTCCGCTTCCAGTTCCCCGAGCGCCCCGGCGCGCTGGCGCGTTTCCTGGCGACCATGGCGCCGAGCTGGAACATCAGCCTCTTTCACTACCGCAACCAGGGCGCCGACTACGGCCGCATCCTGGTCGGTCTGCAAGTGCCCCGCGGCGAAGAGCGCGCGTTCGCGCAGTTCCTGCGCACGCTGGCCTACCCTTGCGTGGAAGAGACGGGCAATCCCATCTATGCCCTCTTCCTGCGCTGAGGCGCAAACTCGATAATTGCGACCGCATGATCACGCCGCGTTCGCTCGTCAGCCCGACCGCCAACCCGCTGCTCGAGCGGGCGCTGGCGGAAAAGCTGCAACGTCGCAGCGAGGCCGGCGGCAGCCTCGGCGAGCTCGAGCCGCTGGCGGTGCGCCTGGGCCTGATGCAGAACACGCTCAAGCCGCGCTTTCGCGACCCGCAGTTGCTCGTGTTCGCGGCCGACCACGGACTGGCGGTGGACGGCATCGTGCCCGGCGGCGACGCGAACGGCCCGCTCGCGCGACCCACTTCGGAAACGGCTCGCCGGCTGCTCGCCAATCAGTTGCCGCTCACCGTCTTCGCGCGCGCCCAGCAGCTCGAGGTCACGGTGGTCGACTGCGGCATCGCCCAGGCCGTGGCAGCACACGACCGCCTGCTCGTGCGCAAGATCGCGCACGGCACACGCAACACGCGCGTCACCGCCGCCATGAGCCTCGAGCAGGCGCACGCGGCGATACGCGCCGGCATGGAGATCGGCGACCAGTTGCGCGGCAACGCCGCCGTGCTGGCCGGCATCGGCGTCGGCGCCCACGAGAGCGCCTCGCTCGTGCTGGCGCGCCTCACCGACAGCCCGGTGCGCGATCTCGTAGTCTCCGATCCGCACATGGATGCCGGCTACCTGGCGCATCTGACGCTGCTGATGCAGGCCGCCCAGGCCAGGCACCGCGAGGTCACCGAGCCGATCGAGGTGCTGGCGGCGTTCGGCGGCTTCGAGGTGGCGGTGATGGTCGGCGTGATCCTGATGGCGGCCAGCAAGCGCCATCTGCTCATCGTCGACGGCGTGCCTGCCTGTGCTGCACTGATGGTGGCCTCGCGCATCGCGCAGCCGGTGACCGACTACTGCGTGTTCTGCCGCAGCCACGGCCATCGCGGCCTCGACCAGGCGCTCGCCCTGTTCCGCGCTTCGGCACTGCTCGAACTCGGCATGCAGGCGACCGACGGCACCGGCGCCACGCTGGCCTGGCCGATGCTGAAGAGCGCCGCCGCGCTGCTCACCGAGGTCGCCGACGGCGAGGATCCGGGGCCCACCCATCCGGGCGCGTTCGACGACGCCGCGTCGAACGGCGCGGCCCCCGACGACGCACCGCTGCCGTTCGGTAATCCGCGGTTCTGAGCCCGCCTTGCGGCCGGCCGGCGCCTGCGCGCCCCGGCGAGGTCACTGGATCTGCGCGCCGACCCCGCCGCTGCGCGTCGGCGGCGGGGTCTGCATCGGCATGGGCGGCGCCTGCGACGGCGTGGTGACGGGCGACGGCGGCGGCGGCGCGACAGGGGCCGAAGTCGGCGGCACGAACGGGTTCACGCCGCGCTGCGACGTTGGCGTCCGAGGCGCGACGGCCGGTGCGACACCGGACACCGTGGACGGCAGCGCCCCCGGCGCGGCCATCGTCATCGGTGGCGTCATCGGCGGCGTCGGCGGCGGCGTCATCTGCGGCGCGACCGTCGCTGCACCCCCCGGACGCGGCGGCATGCCGGCCGGCGCTGCCGCCGACGGCAGCGTGCCGGTGGCCGCCGGCGCCGGCGGCGGAATGTCGAGGGCGATGGTGACGACACCGTCGCGCGGGCCGAGATCGGCACCGCGCGCACGCACCGACTTCAGCACGGTCGCCCCGTCGACCGCAGCGCCGACGCGAAACGCCCTCGGCGGCTTGCCGTCGACCGCGATCAGCGCCACGCCTTCGTGCACGGGCCGCGCCGTGCGCGGGGCGACGACGCCGATGAGCTGGAAGCGCGCGTCGGCCATCGCCACCGTCTCGGCAGCCGCCGCGGGCAGCGGCTCGGCGCCGAGCACGCGCGACGGGTCGACGCGCAGCGCCGCGCCGGCATCGGCCACGCGCACGTCGCGCGGCACCGGCAGCGGCGTGACGAAGAGCTTCAGGCCCCACCCGACCGCGCTCGCGGCAACGCCGGCCCAAACGAGGAATGTCACCCAGCGCGCCATCACCCGACGATTATCATTCACGCCCCTGTCCACCGACGCCTCGAGATCCATGTCCATGACCCCCCGAATCCGGCGGTGCGCGCGGCTCGCCTGGGGTTTCACGCTCATCGAGCTGATGGTCGTGCTGGTCGTCATCGGCATCCTGGCCGCGCTCATCGTGCCCAACGTGATCGAGCGCGCCGAGGAAGCCCGGGTCACCGCGGCGCGCACCGACATCAACAACCTGATGCAGGCGCTCAAGCTGTACAAGCTCGACAACCAGCGCTTCCCGACCAGCGAACAGGGACTGGACGCACTCGTGCACAAGCCGACTGCAGCGCCGACGCCGCCGAACTGGAAGCCCTACGTCGACAAGCTGCCCAACGACCCCTGGGGGCACCCGTATCAGTACCTGAACCCGGGCGTGAAGGGCGAGATCGACGTCTTCAGCTTCGGTGCCGACGGCAAGCCGGGCGGCGAGGGCAAGGATGCCGACATCGGATCCTGGCAATAGCCGGCGGCGCGCGGCAGTCCTGCGCGAGCACGGCTTCACGCTGATCGAACTGCTGGTCGTCGTGGTGCTGATCGCCATCGGCTCCGCCGTGGTGAGCCTGGCGCTGCGCGACCGCTCGAGTTCGCGCCTGGACGAGGAAGGCGCGCGGCTGGCGGCGCTGCTCGAGGGCGCGCGCACCGAAGCGCGCGCCGCCGGCCTCGCCGTGCGCTGGATGCCGGCGCGCCTGGGCGATGCCCCCGGCCTGGGCGCGGCCGCCGATGCGGACTTCCGATTCACCGGCCTGCCGCCGACGCTGCACCCGCCCACGCGCTGGCTCGACGCCCAGACGAGCGCGCAGGTGGTGGGCGGCAACTCGCTGCTGCTCGGCCCGGACGCCATCCTGCCCGCCCAGCGCGTGGTGCTGGCGCTGGGTGAACGCCGCGTCGAAGTCGGCACCGATGGCCTGGCGCCGTTCGCGGTGCGCACCCTCGACGAGGCGGGGTCCTGAACACCCCCACAGACCATGACTTCGCCGTTCCGGCCGCCTGGGGTCAGGCGGATGGGCAAAGCCACGAGGGCCAGTGAGATGCACGGCGCCCGCCGACCCCGGCGCGACGGTGTCGGCGCGCGGCGCGGCTTCACGCTGCTCGAGGTCATGGTGGCGCTGACCATCGTGGCCATCGCGCTCGGCGCCGGACTGCGTGCCGCCGGTGCGCTCACCGACAACGCGGCGCGCCTGACCGACGTCACCGCCGCACAGTGGTGCGCCGACAACCAACTCACGCTGCTGCGGCTGGCGCAGACCTTCCCCGGCGTCGGCGAGAGCGACTTTGCATGCGAGCAGCTCGGCCGCCCCTACAAGGGACACCTCGTGACGCGGCCGACGCCGAACCCGTCGTTCAACCGCGTCGACGCCAGCGTGAGCGACGCCGACGGACGGCCGCTGCTCACGCTGTCCACCGTCATCGGCCGGCGTTGAGACGCGACATGGTCCGGCGGACGCGAGCGCACGGTGCGCGCGGCTTCACGCTCATCGAAGTGCTGGTGGCACTTGCCGTCATGGCCATCCTCGCCGCGCTCGCGTGGCAGGGCCTGGCCGGCATGCTGCGCGCGCGCGACGGCAGCCACGAGGCGCTGCAGCGCGTGCTGCGCCTGAACACCGCCGTCGTGCAGTGGCAGCAGGACCTGCAGGCGGTGATCGACGTCCGCGTGGTGCCGCCGCTGGCTTTCGACGGCCAGACGCTGTTGCTGACCCGGCGCGTGCCCGGCGGCGTGGCGATCGTCGCCTGGTCGCTGCGCACGGGGCGCTGGCAGCGCTGGATCGGCCCCGCCCTGGTCCAGGTCGGCGCGCTGCAGGAGGCCTGGCTGCGCGCGCAGAGCCTGCTCGGCAACGAAGCGGGCCAGTTGACAGTCGCCGACGACGCCAGCGATTGGCAGCTCTACAAGTACATCAACGGCAACAAGACCAATTTCCAGAGCACCGGCAACGTCGCCCTGCCCGCCGCCGGTGCCGCCAGCGGGGCGGCGCCGCGCGAGACGCTGCCCGACGCCGTCGAGATGGTGTTGACGCTCGGCGCTCACACGCTGACGCGCGTCGTCACTTTGCCGCCCGCGGGGGGCACGCCGTGAACGGCGGGCTCCGCCGCCGACGGCTCGTCGTGATGGGCGCGCGCCGCAGCGCGCAGCCGCGCGCGCCGCGCCGCGGCGCCGCCATCCTGCTGGCGATGATCATTCTCACGCTCGTCGCCACGGTGGCCGCAGGCATGGTGTGGTCGCAGGACAGCGCCGTGCGCGTCGAGGCCGCCGAGCGCGCGCGTACCCAGGGCCAGTGGATGCTCGACGGCGCACTCGACTGGGCGCGCCTCATCCTGCGCGAAGACCTGCGCGCCGACCGCGAACGCCAGCGCGGCGCCGATGCGCGGCCGCTGGTGGACTCGCTCGGCGAGACCTGGGCCAATCCGCTGGCCGAGGCGCGCCTGTCGAGCTTCCTCGCCGCCGACAAGGACAACAGCGCCGACGCCGGGCTCGACGTGTTCCTCTCGGGCTCCATCAGCGACGCCCAGGCGCGCTGGAACCTGCGCAACCTGCTCGGCACCGACGGCAAGCTCGATACCGCGCAACTGGCCGCGCTGCGCCGGCTCGTCGACGAGGCCGGCGCGCCGGGAGACACTGCCGACCGCCTGGCCGAGGCGTTGCTGGCGGCCTGGGCACCGGCGGGCGGCGACGCGCAGCGCGCGGCGCCGCTGGCACCGCAGCGCTTGGCCGACCTCGCCTGGCTCGGCATCGACGCGGCGACGCTGGCGCGCCTGGCGCCGCTCGTCACGCTGCTGCCGGTGCGCACGCCGGTCAACGCCAACACCGCCGAGCCCGAGGTGCTCGTCGCGGCCATCGACGGACTCGATCTCGGCACCGCCGAGCGCATCGTGCAGGCGCGCAAGCGCAAGAGCCTGGCGGCGCTCGATTCGGTGGACGAAGTCAAGTCGCTGCTGCCGCCCACGCTGGAGCTGCGCCCGGACCGCATCAGCGTGTCGACGCACTGGTTCGAAGTGCAGGGCAGGCTGCGCATGGAGGACCGCGTGTTCGAGGAGCGCTCGCTGGTCGAGCGCACCGACAACGACGTGCTGGTGCGTCAGCGTGAACGCATCCACACGGTCGAGGGTGGTTGAGCGCCGACGTTGGCGGTGACAATAGGCGAGCTCGCGGCCGGACGGCCGTGCACGCCCCCGACGAGCGCAA
>JAGWTJ010000068.1 GCA_028869005.1 Burkholderiales bacterium
AACCTGCCGCAGGGCGTGATCTCGCACCTGTTCCGCGACATCGCCGCCGGCCGTCCGGGCCACCTGACGCGGATCGGACTCGGCACCTTCGTCGATCCGCGCCACGGCGGCGGCTGCCTCAACGAGCGCACCCGGTCCTGCCCCGAGCAGCGCGTGCGGCTGCTGCCGATCGACGGCGAGGACTACCTGTTCTACAAGGCCTTCCCGGTGCACGTGGCGCTGGTGCGCGCGACCACCGCCGACACCGACGGCAACCTGACGATGGAGCGCGAGGCGCTCACGCTCGAGACGCTGGCCATCGCGATGGCGGCGCGCAACTCCGGCGGCATCGTCATCGCCCAGGTGGAGCGGCTGGCCGAGGCGCATTCGCTGCCGCCGCGCCAGGTCAAGGTGCCGGGCATCCTCGTCGACTGCGTGGTCGTGGCCGAGCAGCACGAACACCACTGGCAGACGTTCGCCGAGCCGTACAGCCCGGCCTTCGCGGGCGAACTGCGCGTGCCCGGCGCCGGCCTGGTGCCGATCGCGCACGGCAAGCGCAGGACGATCGCGCGCCGCGCCGCGCTCGAACTGCGCGCCGGCGCCGTCGTCAATCTCGGCATCGGCATGCCCGAAGGGGTGGCCGCCGTCGCCGCCGAGGAGCAGGTGATCGACCTCGTCACGCTCAGCACCGAGCCCGGCATCGTCGGCGGCATCCCGGCCGGCGGCTTGAACTTCGGCGCTGCCGTGAACACGCAGGCGGTGCTCGACCAGCCGTACCAGTTCGACTTCTACGATGGCGGCGGGCTCGACCTCGCCTTCCTCGGCATGGCCGAACTCGACGCCGAGGGCAACGTCAACGTCAGCCGCTTCGGTGCGCGGCTGGCCGGCGCCGGCGGCTTCATCAACATCACGCAGAGCGCGCGCCGCGTGGTCTTCGTCGGCAGCTTCGAGGCCGACAGCGTGCCCAAGCTCGTGCCGGCCGTCGAGCAGCGCACCTTCAGCGGCCGCGAGGCCTGGCGACGCGGCCGACAGGTGCTGTTCGTCACCGATGTCGCGGTGTTCGGGCTGCATGAGCGCGGCGTCGAACTGCTGGAGGTGGCGCCCGGCCTCGACGTCGAGCGCGATGTCGTCGCGCGCATGGGCTTTCGGCCGGTCATCGAGCGCGCGCCGCGCACGATGGAGCCGGCGATCTTCGCCGCCGCGACGATGGGCTTGCGCGCCCGCTTGCTGGAGCCGCAGGTCGCCTCCGTTGCGGGCGATTGAAGCCTGCGTTCGACCCGCGCGAAGCAGCGCGCGACGTGCGGCCGGAACAATGGCGACCATCGACACACCCGGCGCGAGGCTCCCATGACAAAGGTTTTGGTTCTCTACTACAGCAGCTACGGTCACATCGAGACGATGGCCGAGGCGGTGGCCGAGGGCGCGCGCAGCGCCGGCGCCACGGTCGACGTGAAGCGCGTGCCCGAGATCGTGCCCGAGGCGCTGGCCAGGGCCTCGCACTTCAAGCTCGACCAGGCCGCGCCGGTGGCGACGGTGGACGATCTGCCCCAGTACGACGCCATCGTCTTCGGCGTGCCCACGCGCTTCGGCAACATGGCGGCGCAGATGAAGAACTTCCTCGACCAGACCGGCGGCCTGTGGGCCCAGGGCAAGCTGGTCGGCAAGGTCGGCTCGGTGTTCGCCAGCACGGCCACGCAACACGGCGGCCAGGAGAGCACGATCCTCAGCACGCACACCGTGCTGCTGCACCAGGGCATGGTCATCGTCGGCCTGCCGTACGCGTGGCAGGGGCAGACCCGGATCGACGAGATCACCGGCGGCAGCCCGTACGGCGCCACCACCATCGCCGGCGGCGACGGCTCGCGCAAGCCTTCGGCCAACGAGCTCGAAGGCGCGCGCTGGCAGGGCCGGCACGTGGCCGCCATCGCGGCCAAGCTGGCGGCGTAGCGCACGCGGCCGGGCGGCGCCGCGCGGCCCGGCGCCGCTGTGCGGCGCGCGTGCTACCGTCGCGCGCATGCAGACGCTGCCGCCCATCGAAATCCAGCCGCGCGACCTCGCGCCCTACCGCAAGGGCAACGTCGGCGTCGACTACGTGCATCGCTTCCACTCCGGTCGCAGCGGACCGCACGTGCTCGTCAACGCGCTCACGCACGGCAACGAGTTGTGCGGCATGGTGGCGGCGACCCACCTGCTCGATGCCGGCGTGCGGCCGCGCGTGGGCACGCTGACGGTGAGCTTCGCCAACGTCGCGGCCTACGCATCGTTCGACCCGGCGCGGCCCTTCGACAGCCGCCAGCTCGTGCACAACCTGAACCGCGTCTGGTCGTCGGAGTGGCTCGACGGGGACGAAGACAGTCCCGAACTGGCGCGCGCGCGGCAGATGCGCGCGGTGGTCGCGGCAGCCGACCATATTCTCGACATCCACTCGACGAGCAATGCGGTGCCGCCGTTCTGGGTCTATCCGGCCTTCGAGCGCAACGCGGTCGCGGCGCGCGCCATCGGGCGGCCGAGCGTGCATCTCGTGATGCCGCAGGGCCTGGGCACGGGCACGCCGCTGATCCAGCACGGTCTGCACGGCGGCGCCGGCCACCACGGTGTCGGGCTGGTCGCCGAGTGCGGCCAGCATTTCAGGCGCAGCACGGGCGAGACGGCGATCGCGGTGACGCTCGACTTCCTCGCGTACTTCGGGCTCGTAGCGCGCGCGCTCGACGCGCCGCCGGCGCAGCGGCGCTTTCGCCTGCTGCGCACCTGCATGGTCACGACGCCCGAGTTCCGCTTCGTGCGGCCGCTCGTCGGCTTCGAGGTGTTCGGCAAGGACGAGTTGATCGCCACCGACGGCGCCGAGGAGATCCGTGCGCCCTGCGAGCGTTGCACGGTGCTGATGCCGGCGCGCCAGCCGACGGTGGGTCGCGAAGGCGTGTACCTGACCGAGCCGGTCGACGGCTGAAGCGCCGCGCGCGACGTCTCGTCCGCGGGACGGCCGCGCGCCGGCAGGGTTGCGAAGGCGCCCCGCGCCATGCATTGCGTCACGCCGGCGGCCGCGCCGCACTCCACTTCGATCGGCGCGCACCGATGTGCCGTTGCAGCGGCTCCCGCATCCGATGATCCAGCTCGACGCCATCACCTCGTTTGCCATCTGCGGCGCCGGCGCCGCGACCGCCGCCGCCCTGATGCGACCGGCGCACGCCGACGACGTGCAACTGGTGCGCGCCTTGCACCACGGGCGCGACGCGTTCGTCGTCATCGCCGCGGGGCTGACGGCCAGCCTGCTCGTGGACGTCATGCCCACACCGTGGGCGCAGGCGGCGATGGCCGTCGGCACCATCGGCGGCGTCGCGAGGATGGGCTGGGCGCTGGCCCTGTTGTCGGGCGAACCGGCACCGCGCTGGTCGCCCTGGCTGATGGTGCTGGCGGCACTGGCGCTGGTGCTCGGGCTGCTGCCGCTCGGCCTGCGCGGCGTCACGCTCGCCATCGTGCTCGGCCTGGCCGGCGCCGCATCGCTCGTGCTGTGGCTCGGTCGTCGCCTCGTGCTGCGGCCGCGCGACCTGCACGAGCGGCTGATCGGCGGCACGATCGTCATCATGCTCCTGTCGAGCCTGCTGCGCGCCGGCTATCTCGCGACCTGGGACGGACCCTATCTGCCGAACCTGATGCACATGCCGTCGCCGCTGGTGACGGCATTCGCGTTGCTGTACGGCGTGCTGCCGATGGTGTTCGCGCTGCTGTTCATGAACGTCGTCAACGCCCGGCTGCGCGCCCGGCTGCAGCGGCGCGTCATGACCGATCACCTGACCGGCGCGATGAGCCGCGAAGCCCTGACCGAGAGCGCCGGCGCCCTCGTCGCCGAGCTGCGCCAGGCACAGCGCGAGCTGGCCGTGGTGATGATCGACCTCGATCACTTCAAGAGCATCAACGATCGCCACGGGCACGCCGCCGGCGACGCGGTGCTGCGCCGTGCGACGACCATCCTGCGCCAGCAACTGCGCACCGACGCGCTGCTGGCACGCTACGGCGGCGAGGAGTTCCTCGCCTTGCTGCCGGTGCACGACCTGCCCGCCGCGCGGCGCGTCGCCGAGCGCATGCGTGTGGCGCTGGCCGAAGCGCCGTGGCCGACGCTGGCGGACGCGGGCTTGCGCGTGACGGCCAGCTTCGGCGTCGCGCTGCTCGGACCCGACGAGACGCTGCAGCAGGCCGTCGTGCGCGCCGACGAGGCGATGTATCGCGCCAAGGCCGGCGGGCGCAATCAGGTCCAGGCGGCGCTGATGGTGGCCTGACGAGCGCCGCGGCGGCGTGCCGTGCGGGCACCCGTCCGCCGCGGCACCGCCGCAGGCGGCATGCGGAGGTGGCACGCGCCGCCGTGGCACGATGCGCCTCATGAAGGGCGCACGCTATGTCGGCCGCTTCGCGCCGTCGCCGACCGGACCGCTGCACGCAGGCTCGCTTGCCGCCGCACTGGGGAGCTGGCTCGACGCGCGTGCCGCCGGGGGCCGCTGGCTGGTACGCATCGAGGACGTCGACGGCGCGCGCTGCGTGGCCGGCATGGACGCCGTCATCCTCGACCAGCTCGCGCGCTGCGGCCTGGTGCCCGACGCAGCGCCCTGGCACCAGTCGACGCGCGACGCGGCGTATGCGGCGGCGCTCGAGTCGCTGCGCCGGCGCGGCCTGGCCTACGACTGCGGCTGCAGCCGGCGCCAGATCGACGACGCGCTGGCCGCCGCCGGCCGCACGCACGAGCGCGGCGACGAACTCGTCTACCCCGGCACCTGCCGCAGCGGACTGGGGGCACGTGTCGCACGCGCGGTGCGGCTGCTGACCGAACGTGAGGGCCGCCATGTCGTCGTCGACTGGACCGACCGCCGCCTCGGGCCGCGGCACCAGGACGTTACCGCCGAAGTCGGCGACTTCGTGCTGCGGCGCGCCGACGGCGCCTGGGCCTATCAGCTCGCCGTCGTCGTCGACGACGTGGCGCAGGGCGTCACCGACGTCGTGCGCGGCGAAGACCTGGCGGACAACACGCCGCGCCAGATCCTGCTGCAGCGCGATCTGGGTGTGCCGACGCCGCGCTACCTGCACCTGCCGCTGGTGCGCGGCGCCGACGGCTTCAAGCTCGGCAAGGGCAACGGCGCGCACGCCCCGCGGCTCGACACGCCGCAGGACGTGGTCGCTGCGCTGCGCGCCGCGGCCTGCACGCTCGGTCTGCCGCTCATCGAGGCGTCGGCCCCGGGCGCCTGGCTGGCGGCGGCGCTGCCGGCCTGGGCTGGCATGATGCGCGACCTTTCCCGTTCAGGATCGCCATGACCATCACCACTGCCTCCGGGCTGCAATTCGAGGACACCCTGCCGGGCACCGGCGACGAGGCACGTGCCGGGCACCAGGTGCGCGTGCACTACACCGGCTGGCTGCACGACGCCGCTGCCGACGATGCGCGCGGCCGCAAGTTCGACTCGAGCAAGGACCGCGGCGAGCCGTTCGAGTTCAGGCTCGGCGCCGGCCACGTCATCCGCGGCTGGGACGAGGGCGTGCAAGGCATGAAGGTCGGCGGCACGCGCGTGCTGACCATCCCGGCGCCGCTCGGCTACGGTGCGCGCGGCGCGGGCGGCGTCATTCCGCCGAACGCGACGCTGGTGTTCGAAGTCGAGCTGCTCGGCGTGTAGCCGAGCCGGGCGCGTCTCAGCCGCGCCCGCGCGACTCGAAGTCGCGACCGCGGGACCGAGAGTGAAGCCCGCCGGCGGGCTTGCCGAAGGCCTTGTCGCGTGCCTTGCCGGGCACTTTGCCGGCACTTCGGCCGGGGGGCTTGCCCGCCGTGCCCGCCCGCGACAGCGGGCGCGGCTCGGCGCGGCGCGGCTCCAGACCGGCAATCGTCGCGGCCGGGATGCGCTGGGTGGTGAAGCGCTGGATGCGCTGGATCATGCCGAAGTCGCGGCGCTCGGCCAGCGTCACGGCCAGGCCGGCGCGGCCGGCGCGGCCGGTGCGGCCGATGCGGTGCACGTAGTCCTCTTCCTTCATCGGCAGGCCGAAGTTGATGACGTGGCTGATGGTCGGCACGTCGAGGCCGCGCGCGGCCACGTCGGTGGCGACGAGCACGCGCAGATGGCGGTTGCGCAGCCCCTGCAGCACGCGGTTGCGCTGTCCCTGCGGCATGCCGCCGTGCAGCGCCTGCACCGAATGGCCGATGTCGGCCAGGCGATCGGCGAGCATCTCGGCATCGCGCTGCGTGCTGGTGAAGACGAGCGCCTGCTCGAGGTCGCGCTCGCCGAGGATGTGCTCGAGCAGCGCGTGCTTGTGGCCGAAGTCGTCGGCCCAGTGCAGCCGCTGCTCGATGTCGGCATGCGCCTCGGTGTGCGAGGCGACCTCGATGCGCGCGGGCGTGCGCAGCAGCTCGGCCGCCAGACGACCGGCATCACCGCTGAAGGTGGCCGAGTACATCACCGTCTGGCGCGCCGCCGGCGTGGCCGCGGCGATGCGGCGGATGTCGTCGATGAAGCCCATGTCGAGCATGCGATCGGCCTCGTCGAGCACCAGCATCTGGATGTGATCGAGCCGGGCCGCGCCGCTGCCGAGGTGGTCGAGCAGCCGCCCGGGCGTGGCCACGATGATGTCCGCCCCGCCGCGCAACGCCCGCAGCTGTCCGCCGTAAGGCACGCCGCCCACCAGCGTGGCCACCGTCAGCCCGGGGACGTAGCGGCCATAGTCCTGCGCGGCCTTGGCGACCTGCTGCGCCAGTTCGCGCGTCGGCGCCAGCACCAGGATGCGCGCGGCGGGCAGGGGATGCGCCGGCCGATGCGCATGAGGGCCGGCCGCGCCGCGCCGCGGGCGCGAATGCGGGGTACGCGCTGCGGCGCTCGGGTCCGGTGTCGCTTGCCCCGCTTGCGCGGCTTGCGTGCGCGCCGCCAGCACACGCACCAGCGCCGGCAGCATGAAGCTGGCGGTCTTGCCGCTGCCGGTGCGGCTGGCCACCATCAGGTCGCGGCCGGCGAGCGCCGGCGGAATGGCGGCGGCCTGCACGTCGGTCGGCTGCTGATAGCCGGCAGTGGCGAGCGCACGGGTCAGCGGCTCGGGCAGATTCAGGGTGTCGAAATTCATCTCGAAGACTCATCAGGGATCGGCGCGCCATGCGAGCCGGCAGCGCGGCTTTAAGCGCCGCGCTGCGGTGGGGTCGCATGGAACGGATCAGGAACCGGCGACGGCATCGCCGCGACCGATCGGATGACGCCTGACGCGCGGCCCGAAGGCGCTGGCGCGATGGCAGTTGGTCAGGGAGATGAACGAACGGCTCCGAGTGGAGCCGGGAGCGGCATTCTACGCCAGCGCTGCAGATTGCGCCGCGGGCTGCGCTGACCCGGACGGCGTCGGCGCAGGCGCCGCACGCTCACGGGCCGCGCTCGCCGCTCCGGCATCGGGCCAGGCGATGCGATGCGCGAGCGCCTGCCACACCGGCGACAGACCGGCGCGCAGCGCGGGCAGGGCACCGAGGTCGATGCGGCTCTCGGTCGGCGAATGGAAGTCGCTGCCGCGCGACGCGTGCAGCGCGAACTCGAGCGCGGTGTCGCCGTAGCGCGCCTGCTCCGCCTCGCCGTGGGCGCTCGTCACGACCTCCACGCCGCGGCCGCCGTGTGCGACGAATTCGCCGAACAGCGCGTACTCGGCGCTCGGTGACAGGCGCCGGTAGCGGCCGGGATGCGCGATCACCGCGATGCCGCCGGCGCCGGTGATCCAGCGCACGGCGTCGCCCAGCCGCGCCCAGCGGTGCGCGACGTAGCCGGGCTTGCCGGGCGTGAGGAAGCGTCGGAACACGCTCGCGGTGTCGGCGCAGACGCCGCGCTCGACCAGAAAGCGCGCGAAGTGCGTGCGCGAGACGAGCTCCGGGTTGCCGGCGTAGGACAGGGCGCCTTCGAAGGCGCCTTCGATGCCGGCGCCGGCGAGGCCGTCGGCCATGGCGCGGGCGCGCTCGCGGCGGCCGGCGCGGGTGGCGGCCAGCCCCGCACGCAGCGCGTCGTCGTCAGGGTCGACGCCGAGGCCGACCACATGCACCGTCTCGTCGGCAAACGACACCGAGACCTCGACGCCGCCGAGCCAGCCCATGCCGAGCGCCAGCGCGGCCTCGCGTGCCGCGTGCTGGCCGCCAAGTTCGTCGTGGTCGGTGAGGGCCCACAGATCGACGCCGTTGGCGGCGGCACGTGCCGCGACGGCGGCGGGAGACAAGGTGCCGTCGGAGACGCTGGAATGCGAATGCAGGTCGGCGTTCAGAAGGTGCACGCCGGGATTATCGCGGCGCCTGCCGCGTCGCGCCGGCGTGGGGCCTGCCGCGTCGCGCCGGCGTGGGGCCTGCCGCGTGCGTGCGAGTGCGCACGGATGCGCCTCACTCGCCGCGCAACTCGACCGCCGGCTCGACGCGGCTGGCGCGCCAGCTCGGATAGAGCGTGGCCAGGAAGGCCAGCGCCAGCGAGGCGAGCGCGATCGGCACGATGTCGCTGGCCAGCGGCTCGCTCGGCATGCGGTCGATGAAGTAGACGCTGGCCGGCAGCAACTGCGTGCCTAGCCCTCGCTCGATGGCCGGAACGAGGGTGCCGACGTTGAGGGCGACGAGCAGGCCGAGCGCGACGCCGCCCAGCGTGCCGGCCACGCCGGCCAGCGCACCCTGCACGAAGAAGATGCCCATCACCGAATGCGGGCTGGCACCGAGGGTGCGCAGGATGGCGATGTCGGCGCGCTTGTCGGTCACCGTCATCACCAGCGTGCTGACGAGGTTGAAGGCGGCGACCGCGACGATCAGCACGAGGATCAGGCCGAGCATGCGCTTTTGCAATTGCACCGCCTCGAACCAGGTGCGGTTGCTCAATGTCCAGTCGCGCACGTAGAAGCTGCCGTCCAGACGCGCGGCCAGCGTGCGCGCCAGCGCAGGCGCGGCGAGCGGATCGGCTACGCGCAGCGCGATGCCGGTGGCGCCGTCGACGCCGACGAGGCCGGCCGCGTCGGCCAGGTTGACCAGGGCCAGCGTGCTGTCGTACTCGTAATGCCCGGCGTCGAACACGCCGGCGACCGTGAAGGCGACGGTGCGCGGCAGCACCTCGCCATCGCCGGCGCGCGACGGCAGCACCAGCGCGACGCCGTCGCCGGCCGCGGCACCCAGTTGCTGCGCCAGCACGCGGCCGAGGAGGATGGCGTGGCTGCCGGGGCGCAGCGCGGCCAGCGGCGCCGGGCTGCCCGTGGCCAGGCGCGCGGCGAGCGCGGTGACCTGCGGCGCGGCCGCCGGATCGATGCCGCGCAGCAGCACGCCGCGCAGGCGCTCGCCGCGGCCGGCCAGCACTTGCGCCGCGACGAAGGGCGCCGCCGCCACCACGCCAGGCACGCCCAGCGCTTCGCGCATCGTGCGCGGCGCATCGGCCAGCGCGCGGCCACCGCTGGCGACGAGCTCGATGTGCGGGATGACGTCGAGCATGCGTGCGCGCACCTCCTTCTGGAAGCCGTTCATCACCGACAGCACGACGATGAGCGCGGCCACGCCGAGCGCGATGCCGAGCGTGGCGACGCCGGCGATGAACGAGACGAAGCGGTTGCGCCGCCCGCCGCGGCGAGCGCCGCGCAGGTAGCGCCAGCCGACTTGCCATTCGTACGGCAACGCGGACATCGTCACGCGGCCCCGGTCGAGCACAGGCGCCTGGGTCGCCGCGCTTGCTGCCTGGGGTGCGGGAGAGGCAAGCGCATGACGGCAAGTCCCTCAGCGCCCGAGCTCGAACACGCGCGTGCAGCGCGCCGCGAGCGCCGGGTCGTGCGTGACGACGACGAAGGCCGTGCCGCGCTCATCTGCGATGGCCAGCATGAGGTCGAACACCTGCGCCGCGGTCGCGCGGTCGAGGTTGCCGGTCGGCTCGTCGGCGAGCACGCAGGCCGGATCGGCGACCAGCGCGCGCGCGATCGCCACGCGCTGGCGCTCGCCGCCCGAAAGCTGACCCGGGTGGTGTGCCGCACGCGGCGCGAGCCCCACGCGCGCCAGCAGCTCGGCCGCCTGCGCCCGCGCCGGCGCCAGCGCCACGCGCCGGATGCGCAACGGCATCGCCACGTTGTCCAGCGCGCTGAACTCGGGCAGCAGGTGATGGAACTGGTAGACGAAGCCCAGGTGCAGGTTGCGCCAGCGCCCCTGCTCGGCGGCGCCCATCAAGGCGAAGTCGCGCCCCATCAGTTCGACGCGGCCGGCGCTCGGCCGATCCAGCCCGCCGAGCAGGTGCAGCAGCGTGCTCTTGCCCGAGCCCGAGGCGCCGACCACGGCCAGCGCCTCGCCGCGCCGCACCTGCAGATCGAGGCCGGTGAGCACGCTCACGTCGAGCGCCTCGGCACCGCTGCCTTCGCGAAAGCGCTTGTACAGGCCGCTCGCCGCCAGCACCGGCGCGTTGTCTGCGCGTTTGTCGTCGCGTCCGTGCGCAAGCTCAGTCATGGCGCAGCGCCTCGGCCGGATCGACGCGGCTGGCGCGCCAGCTCGGGTACAGCGTGGCCGCGAAGGCCAGCAGGGTGGCCAGCAGCACCACCGGCACGATGTCGGAGGCCAGCGGCTGGCTCGGCATGCGCGTCACGAGATAGACGTCGCCGGGCAGGAACGCGATGCCGAGAGCGCGCTCGATGGCCGGCACGATGACGTCGATGTGGAAGGCGACGACGAGGCCCAGCGCCAGTCCCGCCAGCGTGCCGATGAGCCCGGCGCTGGCGCCCTGAACGACGAAGATGCCCATGATCGAGCGCGGCGTCGCGCCCAGCGTGCGCAGGATGGCGATGTCGGCGCGCTTGTCGGTCACCGTCATCACCAGCGTGGCGACGAGATTGAAAGCGGCCACCGCGACGATCAGCGAGAGGATGATGAACATCAGGCGTTTTTCGAGTTGCACGGCTTCGAACCAGCTCTGGTGCCGGTGCGTCCAGTCGGTGACCTGGTAGTTCGCGCCCAGCGCCGCAGCGAGTTGCGCGCCGACGCCGCGCGCCAGTTGCGCGTCGGCCAGACGCAACTGCACGCCGGTGACGCCGCCGCTGCGCAGCAGCCGCGCCGCGTCGTCGAGCGCCACCAGCGCGAGCGTGCTGTCGTACTCGTAGTAGCCCGACTCGAAGGTGCCGGCGAGCGTGAACTGGCGCAGCCGGGGCACGAGGCCGGCGGGTGTCAGGTCGCCGGTCGGCGCCATCACCGTGACCTTGTCGCCGACCTGCACGCCGAGCGTGCGCGCCAGTTCGCTGCCGAGCAGGATCTGCCAGCGTCCCGGCTCGAGCCGCGCGAACAGTGCGCGCTGGCTGGCGGCCAGCGGCGTCACCTGCGCCTCCGCGGCCGGCTCGATGCCGCGCAGCGCCGCGCCGCGCAGCGTGTCGCCGCGGCCCACCAGCGCCTCGGCGGCGACGAAGGGCGCCGCGCCGCGCACCAGCGGGTCGCGTGACGCGCGCTCGGCGACGGTGCGCCAGTCGGCCAGCGCCTCGCCGTCGGCGCTCGAGATCTCGATCTGCGCGACCGCGGCCAGCATGCGGTCGCGCACCTCCTTCTGGAAGCCGTTCATCACCGACAGCACGATGACCAGCGCCGCCACGCCGAGCGCGATGCCGAGCACCGAGACGGTGCTGATGAACGAGATGAAGCCGTTGCGCCCCGTGCCGCCGCGGCTGCCGCGGCCGCTGCGCGTGTAGCGCCAGCCGATCTGCCATTCGTAGGGCACGTAGGGCAGCTTCATGCGATGCGGGCAGCGGCAGACATGAGCAGGATTTTTTCGAGCGGTGGGCGCTGGCGCGATGCTATGCGGCTTCGGACACCGCACGCGCGCCGCCTGCGCGTCGGGGGCGCGGCGCTGCGCGTCGGGGGTGGGGTTGATCGCCCGCGGTCACAATCGCCTGCGTCGCCGACGACGGCGTCGAACCGCACTCCGATGCCGTCCGATGCCGTCGCACGGCGCGCCTGCCGCGGTCGCCCCATGCGCCGTCGCCACTCTCGATGTCGACCTCACCGTCTCCCGAATCCGTCCGCTCGGTGGCGAGCGCCGCCGCGCCAGGAACGCCCGAAGCCGCGGCGCGCGCGCCGGCACCGAACGCCTGGCGCTTCGCGCGCCTGACGACGGCACCGCACCGGCTGGGCTTCTTCGGCGCGGCCTTCATGCTGGCGCTGACGGCGCTGTGGTGGCTGCTCGCGCTGGTGGCGCGCGACGCCGGTCTGGCACTGCCGTGGGCGGTGCCGCCGGCCGTGGCGCACGGGCTGACCTTCGCGCTGGCGTTCATGCCGCTGTTCATGATCGGCTTCCTGTTCACTGCCGGGCCGCGCTGGCTCGGGCTGGCCGACGCCACCGCCGGGCCGCTGGTGCGGCCGGTGATCACGATGATCGCGGGCTGGCTGGTCGCGCTCGTCGGCTATCACGCCAGCGCGCAGCTCGCTGCGCTCGGCATCGCCATCGTGGCCGCCGGCTGGCTCGTCATCCAGTATCGGTTCTGGGGTTTCGTGCGCGCCAGCGTCGCCAAGGACCAGCGCCATCCGCGCATCGTCGCCGTCGCCATGGCCATCGGTGCGCTGGCCATGATCTGCGCGGCGATCGCCATCGCGCTCGGCCGGTTCGACCATGCGCGCGCCGCCATCCAGTTCGCCATCTGGGGCTTCCTGGCGCCGGTGTTCACGACCGTGTCGCATCGCATGATCCCGTTCTTCAGCGCCAGCGCGGTACCGACGCTCGATTCCTGGCGGCCGTACTGGCTGCTCAACGTCATGCTGGCCACGCTGGCCGTGTCGGCCGCGGGCGCGGTGGGCGAGGTGCTGTGGTGGCCGCTGCCGAACGCGGCGCGCGTCGTGCTGCTCGCGGTGCAGGGGCCGGCGGCGCTGCTGATGCTGTGGCTGGCGTGGCGCTGGGGCATGGTGCAGAGCCTGCGCATCCGGCTGCTGGCGATGCTGCACGGCGGCTTCGTCTGGTTCGGCCTCGCGCTGGCGCTGGCGGCCTGCTCGCAGGCGCGCATGCTCTGGCTGGGACCCGAGGGCTCGCTCGGCCTGGCGCCGCTGCATGCGCTGACGATGGGCTATCTGTCCTGCACGCTGATCGCGATGATCACGCGCGTCGCCGCCGGGCACAGCGGGCGGCCGCTGGCGGCCGACAACATCGCCTGGACGCTTTACCTGATCGTGCAGGCGGCCGTGCTGCTGCGCGTGGCCGCCGCGCTGTGGCAGGCCGGCGCGACGGTGCTGACGCTGCTGGCGATCGTCGCCTGGACCGCCGGTTGCGGCGGTTGGGCGCTGCGCTACGGCAACTGGCTCGGACGGCCGCGCACCGACGGCCGGCCCGGCTGAGGTACCGCGCGCAGCCGCGCCCGCGTCAGCGCGCCGCAGCCGCGCCCGCCGCCGGCGCCGCGGGTGTCCCCGCGCGCGTCGGCACGAAGGCGTCAGAGAAGCAGAACTGCTCGTCCAGGCCGTGCGCCAGGAAGTCGGGCACGGCGGCCTCGACCATGCGTACCGAGCCGCAGGCGTAGACCTCGAAGCCGGCCAGGCTCGGATAGTCGGCCAGCATCGCCTGGTGCACGAGGCCGCGGCGACCGCTCCAGCCGCTGTCCTCGTCGCCCGAGAGCACCGGCACGAAGTGGAAGTTCGGCTGCTCGCGCTGCCAGCGATCGACGAGGTCGAGCAGGTACAGGTCGGCACTGGTGCGCACGCCCCAGTACAGCGTCATCGGCCGCTGGATGCCGCGGCGGAAGGCGTCCTCGAGGATGCTCTTGATCGGCGCGAAGCCGGTGGCGCCGGCCACGAACAGGATCGGGCGCTGGCTGTCGGCGAGCGTGAAGCGGCCGAGCGGCGCTTCGAACTCCATCGCGTCGCCGACCTTCATCTGCTCGAACACGTGCGTGGTGTAGCGGCCGCCCGGAATCAGCCGCACGTGGAGCTCGATCACGTCGCCGGCGGTGGACGGCGTGGCCTGCGGATCGGTCGGCGCATTGGCGAACGAGAACGCGCGCTTGGCGCCGTCGTCGAGGATGATGTTGAGGTACTGGCCGGCGACGAAGGGCAGGCGCTGGCCGGCGGGCAGCGCGACTTGCAGCCGCATCAGGCTCGGCGACAGCCGCTCCATCGTGCGCACCGTGGCATGCCAGCGCTGCGGCGCGGTGCTCGCCTCGCCGCGCGCCAGCGAGGTGACGCCGTCGACCTCGAGCTCGACGTCCTCCAGCGCCACCGCGCAGCACATGAGCGCCTGGCCGCGCGCGCGCATGGCCTCGGTCAGCACTGCGGGCTGGTAGCCGCCGAGGTCGACGCGGCCCTGGTGCACCGTGCACAGGCAGACGCCGCAGCCGCCCGAGCGGCAGTCGAAGGGCAGGGCCAGTCCGGCGCGCAAGCCGGCGTCGAGCAGCGTCTCGCCGGCACGCGCAGTGACGCGCGCGGCGCCCGGATGCATCGTCAACTGGTTGGCGTGCCCGGCGCGGCGCGGCGGCAGCCACGGCAGCAGGTACATCAGCAGCGAGCCGCCCACCACCAGCGCCCACACCCAGGACAGCGGCCAGGCGTAGAAGAGCGGGAACACGGTGAGCAGGAACCAGTCCAGCGACAGCGTCGCGGGCACCGTCGACAGTGCCG